>NZ_CP013200.1:1852491-2161239 GCF_001445575.1 Arthrobacter alpinus
CGCGACGAGGCCTACTACGGCGAAGATGAGACGGAGCTGCGCGAAGATGGCAAGCGTTACTCCAAGGTCACCGACACCGAGCTGACCTGGACCGAAGAGGAAAGCTACTTCTTCCGCCTGTCCAACTACCAGGACAAGCTCCTTGCGCTCTACGAGTCTGAGCCCGAATTCGGCGCCCCGCGCACCCGTTTCAACGAGGTCATCAGCTTCGTCAAGGGTGGCTTGGAAGACCTCTCCGTCAGCCGCACCACCTTCGACTGGGGCGTTCCGGTCCCGGGCAATGACAAGCACGTCATGTACGTGTGGGTTGACGCGCTGACCAACTACCTGACAGGTGTTGGCTACCCGGATGAGTCATCCGAATCCTTCCAGAAGTTCTGGCCGGCCGATGTTCACATCATTGGCAAGGACATCTCCCGCTTCCACGCCGTGTACTGGCCTGCATTCCTCATGTCTGCCGGGCTGGAACTGCCCAAGCGCGTCATGATTCACGGATTCCTGCACAACAACGGCGTGAAAATGTCCAAGTCCCTGGGCAACGTGGTGGCTCCGGCTGACTGGGTCGCCCAGTACGGTCTGGACCAGGTGCGCTTCTTCTTGCTCCGCGAGGTGCCGTTCGGCGCCGATGGTTCTTACAACCACGACGCCGTAGTGGGCCGCATGAACTCGGATCTGGCCAACAACCTGGGCAACCTGGCGCAGCGCTCACTGTCCATGGTGGCAAAGAACTGTGAGGGCGTTGTGCCCACCCCGGGCGCTTTCACCGAGGCAGATGAAACCATCATGGCAGCGGCCCGCGAGCTGTTGGAGATCTCCCGCAACGCTTACCAGGTGCAGGACTTCCACGGTTCACTGGAAAAGATCTGGCATGTATTGGGCGACACCAACGCGTATTTCGCCGACCAGGCTCCGTGGGTTTTGCGCAAGACTGACGTGCCCCGCATGGAAACCGTGTTGTACGTGACCCTTGAAGTGCTGCGTATGGTCTCGATCCTGATCCAGCCGGTCATGCCGGACGCTGCTGCGAAACTGCTGACGGTTCTGGGCCAGGACAACTCCGCTGACTCGGCCTTGCGTGAGTTCGCTGCGATTGCCACACCGCTGGTTGCAGGAACGGAACTGCCTGCCCCGGCGCCGATCTTCCCGCGGTATGAAGAGCCTGCCGAGGCCTAATTTCAGCCTTGATTCGCCCCCGTTTGAATTCGGACGGCGCTTGCGGGAAAAGATGGTCGTATACCACCGTCTTTTCCCGCAAGCGCCGTCCTTTTTGGCTGAACGGACTATTGCTGTCGCAGCCCAGCCTCCCGCAACAGGCTAATGAAGCGTTCCCGGTTCATCATTTCTTTCCATTCCCATCGGACAAAACCGCTGACCTGGGCTCGGATTTGGTTCTCGCGTTGCTTTTCCTTCATGACACGGTCCTGAATGGATAGGCCTCCGCCCCAGTCGTCACGCAAGTACTTGCCTTTGCCGTCAAATTCGCCGACGAGCTTGATCTTCTGGAACCAAAAGTCTGTAAAAGCGTCGCTGCCATCACGAAGAGTGAAGTGCTTTTGCAGCACGGGGGCGGGGAAACCAAACAAGTGCATCTTGGCCCGACTGATTGATTCTCCAGCGGAGCCGGACAGTGGGTTCGCGAAACTGATGACCGCTAGTGCCCGTCTGCGGGCGCTGGCGGTGGGCAGTTTGTCGGCCGCGACCATGAGATCTTCGCGCCGCAATGCTTGTCCCTGTGGGTAGGTACTTTGCCACAGGGGTTCGAATTGTGGGGATTCCACAATGGGCGGAGTGAAGTGATTGAACTGATGTTCCCTGTTGGGTGCCCGCAGGCTTGAATCACAGATGGCCACGGCGTAGGGAAAATCGAGGGCGAGGATCAGCTGCATGACGGTGGTCAATTTGTCAGTGAGCAGGAACGGGCCGCACCTTTGGAGTCCATCAGTCATGGAACCGCGATGCCTGATCACACCGTTTTCGTTTCGTCCGCCCACCATCACATCTGTCATGACATGCAGACGTCGGGGAGTACCCACAATCCACAGTCCCCACAGTAGGGCTGCGCTCGCATGGCAGAGTACGGGCTGGCGTGAGGTCAGTGCCTGAAATGCCAGAATATTTAGTCCATAGTTTTGCAAAGGGCTGAGTTCGCGGACGGCAGCAGTCTTTGCGTAAACGCCACGGCGCACACGGGTGAGTTCGCCGCTATTGCATAGCTCCACAAGCTGCCGGCGGTCCCGGCCGGACTTTTCAAAGTCCGATGGAAGAATCAGTCGTGGCATGCTCATAGTCCCAGCGTCTCACTGCAAAGATGCTCGCGAGACGTGCAAATGTGATGCCTGTGGATAACGTTGTAGTCCGCAACTGAGCCCCAACATTGAATTCGGACGGCGCTTGCGGGAAAAGATGGCCGTATACAACCGTCTTTTCCCGCAAGCGCCATCCGAATCCGAGTGGCAGCCGAGCCGCAGGAGCTTCAGGAGTTAGTCCATGGCCAGACCCTCAACAGGGGAGAGCTTCGCAGCACGATGTGCCGGCACCACGGAGGCGAGGAGTCCCGCCACGGCGGCAACAGCCACCACTGCCAGGATCTGACCCCACGGGATCACGGCGGTGACATCAGCAAAGCTGCCAAGAGCCGATTGTGCTCCGGCCCAGCCGTAGACGGCGCCAAGAACCGAGCCGATGATGGCGGCGACGCCGGCAATCAGCACAGCTTCCAGCGCCAACATGCCGCGCAATTGTCCACGGGTCAGGCCAAGGGCCCGCAGCAGCGAGTTCTCCCGCGTCCGCTCCAGCACTGAGAGGGACAAGGTGTTGGCGACGCCGATCAGCGCGATGAACACGGCCACGGCCAGCAGGCCTGTGACCACCAGCAGCAGCATGTCGATCACCTTGTTGAACATGACCTTTTCCAGTACGGCGCCGTCCACCCGGTACTCTGAAACATTCAAGGCGCCGGTCAAAGCTGTCCGCAGATCCAAGAGTGCGTTGGCATCCAGCGATTCATCGACGGAGATCCACAAGGGCGCTCCCGTTTCTTTGTACAGGGGGTCAGCCGCCGGCAGCGGTGCAAAAGCGTCCAGGGAGACCAACGCGCTGTAGCCGTCCGTCGTTGCGGGAGTGGCCGTGACGTTGGTGCTTTGTGTGCCGGCTACGACACTGACGGAATCCATCTTGATGCGCTTGGGAATCACCGCCGAGGTGGGTCCAGGGCGGTTAGCCGGGTTGGCCAGCACAGTGAGGGCATCGGCGTCAGATATGCCGTAAACATCAAAGGCTTGTCCTCCAGCTTCCATGGTGCCCACCAACTCCAGCCTGGCAATGTGCTTGACGCCGGGGAGTGCCGCAGCCTTTGCCACCGCGCTGTCGGGAATGCGGGCGTTGCCCGGCATGGTCTGCACCTGCAGATCCACCGGATAGCTGCCGTCGAGTTCGGTGTCGAAAGCACTCCGAGCCGTCGCCGCACCGGTCATCATCATGGTCACCAGCGTGACGCCAATGAGCAGCGCTGACGCCGTCGCGGTGGTCCGGCGCGGATTGCGCACGGCGTTTGCCGCGGCCATCCTCCCCGGGACACCAGCCGGGCGGGCCAGAGTGCCGGCGACCGAGACCAACTTCGGCACGAACAGCGTGGCGGCCATGAGGAAGCCGACAAAGGAAGCGGCACCAGAAGGCAGAGCAATCAGCAGGTTCGCGGAGATCCCGCCGTACACCAGACCGGCACCGCCAGCCAGAAGCAACAGCACGCCAATGGACAGACGGAGTCGGCCGCCAGCGTTGTGCACCGAGGCGTCCTCGGCCGGGCGCAGCGCAGCCAGCGGGGCCACGGCAGTTGCCGCCCGGGCCGGAACCAGTGAGGCCAGGACCGTGAGCAGCGTGCCCACCACCAGGCCCGCAATGATGGCCGACGGCGGCACCGCCAATGTCGCGAAGGCAAAGTCTGGGTTCTGACTCAGTAGGGTCAACACCAGTGCCATGGTGCCGGTGGCTGCCAAGACGCCCAGGACAGAGGCGACGAAGCCAACGATGAGTGCCTCGATAATGACCGAGTTTCGTACCTGGTTTCGGCTGGCGCCAACACAGCGCAGAAGGGCAAGCTCGCGGGTGCGCTGCGCCACCAGAACTGAGAAGGTATTGGAGACAACCAGCGCAGCAACCAAGAGCGCAACACCGGCGAAGGCCAACAGCACAATGGTCAGCTGGTCCTGGCCACCAGTCATGGTGGACACCATTTGCGTGGTCTTCTCATCAGCGGTCAGGATGTTCTCAACGGGCTGATTGACTGCAGTTGCCAAGGCCGCCTTCGCGTCAGTAAGGGAGACGCCATCCTTGAGGATGACGGAGATGGTGCTGAACCCGGCATCCGGTGGACTGAGCTTGCCGACGGCTGCCACCGTGCCCACAAACTGGGCCATGCCCGAGGAAACGGGATCAGCTGAAGCGGCCGTGATGCCTGAGACCGTGGCGGTCAGGGTGGGGATGGCAACGGTGGCGGTGGGCTCGCCGGTGAACGTGACCTTGCTGCCAACAGACAGCGACTTGCGGTCTGCCGTGATGGCGTCGACCACCACCTCCTGATCGTTGCCGGGCCACGCACCCGAGATCAAGGCAACTGGTTCAAGGGAAGGGGAAGCCGGCATGTTGCGAAGAGTTGCTCCCAGTGTGGTGGTGCCCAGCCCGGCTTGCAGGTACGTGCTCTGCTGCGCATAGGATTCGGCGACGACAGGTGAGGCAGCCACGGAGGCCGCGTGCGCCGTCGTGAGTGGATCATCGTAAGAAGAGGAGGCCACCAGATCGGCCTTGGCATAGGCCTGCCCAATGCTGGCCTTCAGTGACGCGCCCGTGGAGGCGTTGACCATCAGGGTGGCTGAGAGGAAGGCGACGGCCAATAGCACCGCTAAGGTGATGGCTATGAACCGTCTGGAGTGAGTTTTGAGTTGGCTCAGGGCGACCTGCAGCATGGCTTAGGCCCCCAAGGATGCCAGCGATGCCAGCACGGATTCGGCGGTCGGGTTATCCAAGGTACCCACTAATGCGCCGTCGTTCATGAGGACAACGCGGTCGGCGTAGGAGGCTGCCACGGGGTCGTGGGTGACCATGATGATGGACTGGCCCATCTCGCGTGAGGAGCGGCGCAGCATGCCCAGAACCTCGGCGCCGGAGCGCGAATCGAGGTTGCCGGTGGGCTCGTCGCCGAAGATCACATCCGGGCGGGTGAGCAGTGCCCGGGCCACGGCGACGCGCTGCTGCTGGCCGCCGGAGAGCTCATGCGGCTTGTGCGCCAGGCGGTCCACCAGGCCCAGCGTTTTGGTAATGAAGGTGAACCATTCCTTGTCCACCGTGCCGCCGGCCAGCGCCACGGGGAGGGTGATGTTGGCTTCCGCAGTCAGCGTCGGGACCAAGTTGAAGGCCTGGAAGACGAAGCCGATCCGGTCACGGCGAAGCTGGGTTAACGCCTTGTCGTTGAGCGATGTCAGCTCGGTGTCACCCAGGTGAATGGTGCCGCTGGTGACCGAATCGAGGCCTGCCAGGCAGTGCATCAGCGTGGACTTGCCTGAGCCGGAAGGCCCCATGATGGCGGTAAATTGGCCGGCCGGGAAATCCAAGTCCACGCCCTTGAGCGCGGTCACCTCGGTTTCTCCCTTGCCGTACGTCTTGCGCAAGCCGCGGGCCTGAACCGCTAGTGTGCGTTGATTGTGCTCTGTTGTGATGGTCATGCCTCCAGCCTAATTTCGGATGGAGCGGCGGGGATCGGAGCACGGTTGGAGATCTTTGGAATGTTCGACGCCGGTCCCTCCTACCGTGGTGGGAGGCGGCTGCCGCTGGCGCTAGTGTTCTTCCGGCGCGATCCCGAACAGCCGGGTCATTTGAGGAATCTGGGCCAGTACTCCATCAGGTGCCGTCATAACCGTTTCAAACCACTTAACAAAGACTTCCACGGGGTGGCCGGCGGCTTCAGCTTCGGCCCACGCAAGGACTTACTTCACGCTGGGCGCGTCGTAGATTCCATACTCGTCAACAAACCAGGAATGGAATGCCTCGAGGGGCGGTTTTCACAGACGGACGCGGTACGTTGCAGATGAGTAGTGTACGCCGACGTCATGGTTCGGCATCCATTGAATGTCCATGACCACACAGTAGCGCTGTACTGGATCGTCATCACCTCGCTCAAGGCTCCGGGCGCCATCTATGAGCTGCCGCTGAAGTACTGGCCCAGTGAGATCTCCTTCGATAACTACATTGGGTTGATCACGAAGTCCGACTTCGGCCGGTACATGGTCAACAGCCTCATCGTTGCCACCGTCGCATCAACTATTGCCACACTGATTTCCTTGCTCTCGGCCTATGTTCTGGCGCTTTTCCAGTTCGCTGGCCGCAGCGCCGTCATGGCCGCATTCCTGCTCACCCAGATGATTCCGGGCTTCATCGCCCTGGGCCCGTTGTACATGATGATGAGCAACTTCGATCTGGTCGATTCCAAAACCGGCCTGATCCTGGTCTACATCGCCATCTGCATCCCGTTCTGCACCATCATGCTCCGCGGCTTCTTTGAAAACGTCCCCGACGCCCTCGAGGAAGCGGCCATGATCGATGGCTGTTCCCGACTCAGTGCCCTCTTACGCGTCCTGCCCCTGTCGTGATGCCGGGCAGCGCTGCCAGCTTCATCTTCAGCTTCAGCATCGACTGGGGATCCATGTCCGCGGCCTCCGTGAAAGGCTAGCGTTTTTCGCTCTCACGCACGACGGCGGTACAGACCCTCCCTCAGCAAATGGGCTATTTTTGCAGACGCTCCCGCAGTGGACCACGATCGCTGAGGGAGGGTTGGCAAAAACACCCCAAAAGATGAGGGAGGGTCGAGGGGAGAATTTAGCCCGGGGAGACGATCCCCGTCTCATAGGCGATGACCACAACCTGCACCCGGTCGCGGGCATTGAGCTTGGCCAGGATGTGCCCCACGTGGGTTTTGACGGTGGCCTCGGAAACGAACAGCTGCGCGGCGATCTCCGGGTTGGAGAGCCCGTTGGCAATCAGCACAAACACCTCGTGTTCCCGCGCCGTGAGCCGCGCCACCGCCTCGGCATGGGCATCGTTCGCCGCACTCGGAGCCGAGAGCATGGGCGCCACATGGTCCAGCAGGCGGCGAGTGGTGGACGGGGCAATCACGGCGTCGCCAGCGAAAACCGTCCGGATTGCGCCCAGCAGTTCCTCCGGCGGCGCATCCTTCAATAAGAAGCCACTGGCCCCGGCCTGAATCGCGGCCAGCGCATATTCATCCAGGTCAAATGTTGTCAGCACCACGATCTTCAGCTCCGACAACCACGACCCCGCAGGTGCCGCCTTGGTGCGCTCCATGAGCCGGCGCGTGGTCTCGAGACCGTCCATGCCGGGCATGCGCACGTCCATGAGGACCACATCTGCCGCTGTTGCCGAGAGCCCGGCCAGCGCCTCGATCCCGTTGCCGGCTTGCAACACCACGCTCAGATCGGGCTGGGAATTGATCAGCATGCCAAAGCCGGAACGCACCAGTTGCTGGTCGTCAACGAGGGCCACGCGGATGGGGGAGAGGGAAGTCATGATTACTGCTCCGTATAGGGGATGAATGCGCTGATGCCGAAACCGCCGCCAGGCAGCGGGCCGGAGGAAAGCTTGCCGTCGTAGAGTTTCACGCGCTCGGCCATGCCGCGCAGCCCGTTGCCGCCGGCCGCCGGGGGGCCTGAAACCGTCCGCAGCGGACCGGTTTTAGGGTGCAGCGTTTTGGTGGACTGCCCACCTGAGTGAGGGACGACGTCGTTCCTTGACTCGGGGGAGATCGAGGGGGACCTTGTGGGCAGTTGGGGGACGGGGTTGGTGGAGAGGGCGGCGGTGGCGCCGCGGCCGTCGTCGTGCACGGTGATGTCAAGGCCGCGCGCGTTCCAGGTGAGATGGACGGTGGATTGGACGTTGGGGCCGGCGTGTTTGATGACGTTGGTCAGGCCCTCTTGGACCATGCGGTACGCGGAGAGTTCGGCGCCGGGGGGTAGCTGGCGCCGGGCGGTGCCGGCGACAGTGAACTCGACCGGGAGGCCCGTGGCGCGGATGCCCAGCAACAATTCATCCAGATCGGCGAGGCCGGGGAGTGGCCGGGTGGACGCTTGGTCTCCGCCGCGTAGTACGCCGAGCAAACGCCGCATTTCCTGCAGAGACGAGCGCCCGGTCGCGGCAATCGTGGCCAACGTTTCCGGAGCGATCTCGGGATTGGCCGCTGCCGCGTATCGGGCGCCGTCGGCCTGGGTGATGATGACGGAGAGGGAGTGTGCCACGATGTCGTGCATTTCCCGGGCAATATGGGCTCGCTCATCGCTGGCGGCCAAATCACGTTCGTGCTGGGCCTCAATTTCCAGCCGGTGGGCGCGGTCGGAGAGGGCCTGTTCACGGAGTCGCTTAGTACGGGTGAGGTCCCCGGCTGTCCAGCTGAACAGGATCAGAACCCAGACCATGAGTATCAAGACCATGGTGTAGGGCAGATCGGCCAGGGAGACCATGGTGAGGTCGTAAAAATAGCGGGTGACCAGCATGACGGAGCCCAGCATGGCTAATCCCAAACCACTTAGTGATGCCCAGCGCGGGCCAAAAGCCGCCAGCGCATAGACAATGAGAGGCACGGCAATATTGGACACCATGGGTGTGATATCCAGTGCCCACTGCAAGATGGCAACACCAGCAATGAGGAAGCCAGCCATGACCGTGCGCGTCCGCCGCCACGCCAAGGGGACCAGTAGCGCTGTGGCGAAGATTCCCGCGACTAACATTTGGGCCGGGGTTCGTTCGTAGCCGCCGTCGCTAATGCTCAACGGCACGGTCATGAGCCACAGCACCGACATCAAGACTACGTCCACGGCGAAGCGGTGCCGACTGAACCAGTCGTAGATGGAATGCATAATCACATATCCACCCTATGGCGTTCTGGTTCTAATAGCCTCCTGCCCAGGGTGGAGATTCGCGGTGCCGCCGGCAGCTCAGCGTCTGTGTTCGGCGGCGGCAGTGATGCGGCTGGCCATATTTTTGAAGATGACTCCGTGGAAGGGCAAAACAGCCAACCAATATAGCCTGCCCCAGAGTCCCCTGGGAAAGAAGATGGCCCGTTGGCGAAACTCGCTTCCTTCCCCGTCTGGAAGAGCCGTGACTTCAAATTCAAGCCAGGCTTTTCCCGGAACCATCATCTCCGCACGCAGTCGCAACAGGTGCCCCCGTTCCAACGTTTCCACTCGCCACCAGTCAACGGTGTCGTTGAGCTGGAGAGAATTGAGGCTTCGTCTGCCTCGGATCAAGCCGACCCCGCCGGCGAGCTTGTCCATCCAGCCGCGCACGGTCCACGCGAATGGAAGCGAGTAGTAGCCGTTTTCGCCACCTATTCCTTCCACCACGGCCCAGACCGCACTAGCGGGGACAGTGGTGGTCTTTTTGCGTTCGTCGGTGAACACTGTCGATCCGGCCCATTCCGGATCGCTCGGCAGGGGATCGGCCGGGGCGCTCAGGGCGTGTGCTGTTGCCCACGTTGTCTCAACCGCGTCGGCTTCGATCTTGTTTAGCGCCAATTCCACAGCCCGCTTGTAGGGCGTGAGTCCGCCGTCGGGGTCGGGGATGAAGGCCGCGATGTCCTTTTCGCCTGCTATACAGGAGTGCTGAAGTGATTCAACCAGGGGGATGGCTAAGCTACGCGGTACTGGAGTGACTAAATTGACCCACTGGCCCGCGAGCCATGGGGTCAGGACCGGCAAGGCAATAATGGTAGGTGGCCGGAAACCCGCGGCCTGTGCATAGCTGCGCATCATGTCTGCGTAGCGAAGTACTTCGGGCCCGCCAATGTCAAAGGTGCGGTTGAGCTCTGGTGGTAGCGAGGTAGCTCCCAGGAGGTAGTGCAGGGCATCTCGGATGGCTATGGGCTGGATCTTATTCATGACCCACTTGGGAGCTGGCATAACAGGGAGCACATCGGTCAGATGCCGGACCATCTCAAAACTCGCTGAACCCGATCCGATCACCAGTCCGGCTTGGAGGACCACGGTGGGGGTTCCGCTCGACATGAGAATCTCACCTACTTCTGTGCGGGAGCTCAGATGCCGGCTGAGTTTTCCTTGAGGATGGAGCCCGGATAGATAGACCAGACGTTGCACGCCCGCTTCACGGGCCGCCTGACCAAGATTCATGGCACAAAGCCGTTCAAGTCGCTCAAAATCACCGTCCGAGCCAGCCCCACCTGACATTGAGTGCACCAAGTAGTAGACCAAGTCTGTGCCGGCACACAGCTCGCGAGCGGTTTCGGCGTCCTGAATTGACCCTTCAACGGCGGTGACCTGATCTCGCCACGGCACATCTCTAAGTTTTGAAAGGTTCCGGCTTAGCACCCGAACCTCATGTCCGGCGTCGAGGAGTAGCGGAATGAGCCGCCCACCGATGTATCCCGTTGCGCCTGCAACAGCGATTCGTGCCATAGTGCACCTCCAGCTCGACAAAAGAGATTTCATCCACCATTATGTAGTTAGATTTTCTTAATATCAACAGAGGGATATACGTGAGCGGCGAAGAAGTTTCCCCACCTCGGGGATCGATGCACCCGGCGTCGATCCTTGTGCGCGACGTTCTTGTCCTGAACGAGACCATGGAGTTCATCATGCGACGCGAGATGGACATCAATGAGACCGATTTTCAGGCCATGCAGCACCTCCTGAAACTGCGGTCCATGTCACCGGGTGAGCTGGCACAGATGCTGCATTTGACCCCGGCCGCTACCACCACCGTGATTGATCGGTTGGTGACCAAAGGACATGTGCAGCGCAGCCCGCACCCCACTGACAGAAGACGATGGCTCGTCAGCCCCAGTGCCGAGTCTGTGCAATCCGCCATGGCGATGCTGATGCCGATGGTGTTGGATGTTGATCAGGCGGTGCGCGGCTATGGTGAACACGAACAGCGCGTCATTGTTGACTTTCTCTCTGGGGTGGTCCAGTCCATGTCCAGCAGGATTGCCGCCTTGGAGCAGCAGAGCGAAGCAAATCACGATCAACCGCACAAAGGAACAGCGAAAGGCGAGCTGTGATGCCATCCACCGAGCATTCTCTGAACAACTTTGGGACTCTTCAGGAGGACGCACTGGACTGGGACGCGTTCAAGACCCAGATTCAGTCCTCTCTTGACAAATATTTCCTGGACCATGGTGCCCGAGCCCAGAACTACTCGCCAGCGTTCGCCCAGTTGTGGGCGAGCATGTCCACGGCCACCCGCGGCGGAAAGTGGATGCGGCCTCGCCTGGTGTTTTTGACGTACTCGGCGTTCGGTGGAGTCGATCATCAGGCGTGCGGTGATTTGGCCGCTGCTTTTGAGATTCTCCATGCCGCGCTGCTGGTGCACGACGACGTCATCGATAGGGATTTTGTTCGACGCGGCGTGGCCACCTTGGGCGCAGAGTACCGCGATAGGGCGGCGGGCCTTGGGCATACCGCGGACGACGCCGATCACGCTGGCTATGCTGCGGCTATCATTGCCGGGGACTTGCTCCTGACAGGATCCCTGCGCATGGCCACCGCCGCGGCCTTGGGTCATCCCCACAGCGGTACCATCCTTGAAACCATGCACGAGGCAATTTTTGCCTCGGCTGCCGGTGAATTGGATGACCTTCTTTTTTCCCTCGGGGGACTGCGGGCAGAAATGCCGGAAGTGCTGAACATGGAACGGCTCAAGACGGCCGTCTACTCCTTTGAAATGCCACTTCGAGCAGGTGCGCTCTTGGCCGGGGAGTCCCTTGCAACCGCTGATGCCTTAGCCGCTGTAGGGCGTGACATCGGCATTGCCTACCAAATTATCGACGACGTCTTGGGCACGTTTGGTGAGTCCGCGGTGACAGGAAAATCAGTTGACTCAGACTTGCGCGAAGGCAAGCGAACCATTCTGACCACCTTTGCCGCCGGTGCCCAAGAGTTCACAAACGTGACGGAATCGTTTAGGCGTGGACAGGTCGATACTGACGCCATGAGGAAAGTCTTGCACCAGTTGGGAGCGCCGAACTTTGCTGTTGGGCTGGCGGAATCATTGGTGGCAGATGCCTTGGACAAGGCTCAAGAACTTGATTTGCCGGCGTCGTTGTACGCCGAGCTTTCGGCGCTGTGCGATTACGTTCTGACAAGGAGCAGCTGACCATGAGACTGGATCCATTGGGGCATTATTCTGACACAGCCACCCGCAGTGCCAGCGTGGTGATTGGCAGCTATTCGACCTCGTTCGGCTTGGCATGCTTGATTCTGGGCGCCAAGGAACGCCGTCACATTGAAAACATTTATGCCCTGGTGCGGGTTGCTGATGAAGTGGTGGACGGGGCCGCGGCAGCAGCCGGACTGAATGCTGATGCAGTCTGTTGGCAGCTGGATAATTTGGAGGCTGAAACGGAGCGGGCCATGGGCTGTGGCTACAGTACCAATATGGTGGTGCATGCCTTTGCTCTCACAGCACGCACAACCGGTATTGGCACGGACCTGACACGGCCTTTTTTTGAATCCATGCGCACCGACGTGCTCAAAACTGTGCATTCCGCGGATACCTTGGCCGCTTACATCTATGGTTCTGCCGAAGTGGTGGGCTTGATGTGTCTGAAGGTCTTCCAGTCCATGAAGGGCGCTACCGGTGGCCACGATGCAGAATTGGTCCATGCAGCACGCAGCCTGGGCGCCGCGTTCCAAAAGGTGAATTTTCTACGTGATCTGGGCGCTGATAGTGCCGATCTAGGACGCTTCTATTTCCCAGGTCTTGATCCTGCCGCCTTCAATGACGGTCATAAGCACGAGCTTCTCGATGACATTCGCAGCGATCTGGCCGCGGCCCGCGCAGGCATGGTGTTCCTGGCGCCGCCAGCTCGACGCGCGGTGCGTCTTGCCCATGATCTCTTCCTGACCCTCGTGGACAGGATTGAGAAGGTCCCGGCTGCAGAACTGGCCCAAGGACGGGTCCGGGTTCCCGGGTGGCACAAGGCATTCATTTGTCTGCGAGTCCTCGTCAACGCAGGTCCTTCCAGTATCACGAAGGAACTGCCCCAGGTGGTTTCCTCATGAGCGCCAAGGTCCCCTCCGGTGCGGGAGTCCGTGGGCGCTCCGCAACCAAGCACGGCCGGCAAGCGCGGCAGAAACGTGGACAGCAGCCTCTCGCAACAGAGCAGGTTGTGGTGATTGGTGGGGGAATCTCCGGCCTCGCCACTGCTGCTCTGCTGGCAAGAGACGGCCACAGCGTGACCCTCTTGGAAAAGCAGCCACAACTAGGTGGCCGTGCTGGCCGCTGGCAGCGTGACGGCTTCAGCTTTGACACCGGCCCAAGCTGGTACCTCATGCCTGAGGTCATTGACCACTGGTTCAAGCTCATGGGCACCAGCGCCGCCGCGGAGCTGGAACTCACCCGCCTGGACCCCGCGTACAAACTGTGGAACTCCGCGCCGGGGAACATGGCGCAGCAGGACCCCGCGCCGGAGAGTTCCGCAGCGTCCTCCACAGAGGTCCGCACCGGACGCAGGGAAGCACAAGCACTCTTCGAGTCTCAGCAACCGGGCTCAGCCGCGGCACTGGGCAAGTATTTGGATTCGGCGGAACTGGCTTACACCTTGGCCAAGAAACACTTCCTGTACGATCCCTTCGGAACGTTGCGGGGCCTCCTGAGTCCTCAGGTGCTGCGCCACGCTCCACGGTTGGCGAAACTCTTGACCCGGAACCTGAACAGTTTTGTTGCAGCCCGATTCACTCATCCGCTGCAACAAAAGATTCTGGGCTACCCGGCCGTATTCCTGGGCACCAGTCCTTATAAGGCACCGTCGATCTATCACCTCATGAGCCATCTGGATCTGCAAGACGGGGTGCTCTATCCCCAAGGTGGGTTCGCCGCCCTGGTAGATGCCATGGAACGGGTGGCCCGCGGCGCCGGGGTTGAGATCATCACGGGTGCCACGGCGACCAAGATACAGCTGGCAGAAGCGAGACAGGGCCCCGGCTGTGAAGCAGTGGCATGGAGCTCCAGCGATGGGCAGGAGCACGTCACCGACGCCACCGTAGTGGTGGGTGCTGCGGATCTGCACCACATTGAAACCACCTTGCTTCCCGCACCCTTGCGCATGCACAGTGCCAAGAAGTGGCAGCGGGCAGATCCTGGCATCAGTGCAGTCCTGCTGTGCCTGGGCATCAAAGGCACCTTGCCGGACCTGGCCCATCACAACCTCCTGTTCACGGATGACTGGGCGGACAACTTTGCCCGAATCGCCGATGGTCAAGCGCTCGCAGACACCACCTCCTTGTACGTCTGCAAGCCCAGCGCCACGGATTCTTTCGTGGCGCCCGAGGGTAGCGAAAACCTGTTCCTGTTGATTCCGGCCCCTGCTTTGCCGCAGTGGGGCAAGGGCGGGTACGACGGCGGCGGCTCGCCTCAGGTTGAAAAGGTTGCCGACGCTGCCATCGCCCAAGTCGCGGTGTGGACCAATACGCCCGACCTCGCCGATCGGATCGTGGTGCGGCGCAGCTATGGACCGGCCGATTTCCAAGACAATTCAATGCGTGGCAGGGCAGCGCTCTTGGGCTTGCTCACACCTTGCCGCAGAGTGCTTTTCTGCGCCCGGGTAACGCCAACCCCAAAGTTAAGGGACTGTTTATGCGGGTAGCTCGGTGCGGCCGGGGATCGGCGTACCCATGTGTATGATCAGCGCCGAGATTGTGCTTAAGCTGGTGCGCGGGGATACCAGTGCCGGGCCACTCGAGGAGCAGGTTGGCGCGTCATTGCCCGTGAGTGCCTCGTGATTTATCTGCTGATTCTGTTGCTGCTTCTGGGTTGTATGGTCTTGATCGATGCGCGCTGGAAACTCTTCGTGTTTGCCCGTCCTGTGGCCGGTTCATTGCTGCTAGTGCTGGGCACCGCATTCTTCCTGATCTGGGATGTGGCGGCCATCGCGGCGGGTATCTTCTTGCACCGCGATTCCCCGCTCATGACGGGTGTCATGATTGCTCCGCAGTTGCCCTTGGAGGAGGCTTTCTTCCTGCTGTTCCTGTGTTATCAGACCATGATCCTGCTTACCGGAGCACAGCGCTTTCTGCAGCTAAGCCGCCGTCGTGGTCGGCCTAATGGCAGGGGAGAGCTGTGAACTTTGCCGAACTTAACACTATTTCTTGGCGGTTGCGGCCTTGGTCTTCATCGCTGGCCTCTGGCGTAGCCGACGCAAGGGCGCCATGGTGGTTGCCACGACGGCAACGGTAGTGGTGCTCCTTGTTCTGACGGTCATCTTCGATAACGTCATGATCGCTTCAGGTCTCTTTGATTACGCAGGGCACACCCTCAATGGTTTGCATGTGGGGCTGGCACCCATCGAGGACTTTGCTTATCCGTTGGGCGGGGCGCTGTTGCTCAGTGGCTTGTGGACTTTGCTACTCCGTCAGGGGAAACGATGAAGAACTTATTCGTGACCTCCCGCCCGGTGTCGTGGGTCAATACCGCGTATCCCTTTGCCGCTGCGTATTTCTTGGTGACGGGTCGCCTTGATTGGGTTTTTGTGGTGGGAACATTGTTTTTTCTGATCCCTTACAACTTATTGATGTACGGCATTAACGACGTGTTTGACTACGAATCGGATCTGCTCAATGCCCGAAAGGGCGGAGTGGAAGGGGCGGTTCTTGACCGCAGCCACCACCGCTTTGTCTTGTGGGCGTCGGTGCTTGGCACGGTGCCGTTCATCGCAGTGCTTGCTACGCAGGGTGGCACAGCAGCCAACGTCGTTCTGGCGATCTCCTTATTTGCAGTGGTCGCTTACAGTGCTCCCGGGCTGCGCTTCAAGGAGCGTCCCTTCCTGGATTCCATCACCTCCAGTACGCACTTTGTCTCTCCTGCCGTCTATGGGCTGGTTCTGGTCCAAGCAGATTTCACCGCCGGACTCTGGGCTGTACTGGTGGCGTTCTTCCTGTGGGGCATGGCCAGCCATGCCTTCGGTGCCGTGCAGGATATTGTGCCCGACCGTGACGGTGGCATTGCCTCCATTGGCACAGTGCTGGGGGCCCGCTTTACCGTCTGGTTCGCATTTGTCGCCTACGCCTGTGCCGGATTGTTGATGTTGATGACGGCAGCTCCCTTTGCCGCAGTATTGGCCGTTCCCTATTTGGTCAACGTAGCTCCGTCGCTGCGCCTCACCGATGCCACGTCGGCACGTGCCAATGCAGGGTGGAAACGTTTCTTGTGGTTGAACTACCTGAGCGGATTCCTGGTCACCATGACCTTCATCTGGCTGGTCCTGCAGGGAAGACCCTAGGGTGGCTGAACTGAAAACCGTTCGAAAAACATCCACTCACCTCACCACCTCGTGCCCGAAAGGCCAACTATGAATGTCTCAGTCGTCTGGTTCCGTGATGACTTGCGCGTCGCTGACAACCCGGCCTTGCTCGCGGCGGCAGCCGATGGTGGCGCCGTGGCACTGTATGTCCTTGATGAGGTCTCTGACGGAATCCGGCCACTGGGAGGGGCTGCGAAGTGGTGGTTGCATCACGCTCTCAAGGACCTGCGGAGCGAGTTGAACGCCTTGGGTATTCCCTTGCTGCTGCGCCGAGGCCCGGGAATCAAAGTGACGCAGGAGCTGCTCACCATGCTGGGGGCCACTGCCATCTATTGGAACCGCCGTTATGGAGGTCCCGAGCGTGCCGTGGATGGTGCGCTCAAGGAGTGGGCACAGGAGACGGGGCTGCACGCCGAGAGTTTTCAGGCCAGCCTGCTGCATGAACCGTGGACGGTCACCACGGGCGCCGGGAATCCTTATCAAGTTTTCACACCGTTCTGGCGCACCGTTTCGGCCCATGATTTTCGGGCACCGCTGGGGAAGCCCGACGCCGGACGGGGCCTCACCGGGGAATTCTCTCCAGTTGCTTCCCTCATGACTGAGGAGCTGGAGAGCTGGGCTCTGCTGCCCACCTCGCCAGATTGGGCCGGTGGACTGCGTGAGACATGGCGGCCCACGGCAGCGGCGGCTCAAGAACTGCTGGCAGATTTCCTCGAAGGTCCAGTGGGCGACTACTCGGATGCCCGGGACCGCCCGGACCAGCATGGCACCAGCCGTCTTTCTCCGTATCTACGGTGGGGCCAAATCAGCCCTTTCCAGGTGTGGGCGGCACTCGCGGAAACCCGGAGCGGCGGTTCCGCAACGGCTGGAGGAGTGGGGGCGGGATCGCCTGGCCCAAGCGTCTTTGCCTCCGAGCTGGGATGGCGAGAATTCTGCTGGCACCAGCTGTTCCACCATCCGGATCTAGCCACAGTGAATCTGCGCTCGCAGTTTGACGCGTTCCCGTGGCGAACGGTCGGCTCTGACGCGCTGGCGCCGGACCACTTGTCAGCGTGGCAGCAGGGCAGGACCGGAATCCCACTCGTGGATGCTGGCCAGCGCGAATTGTGGCACACGGGGACCATGCACAACCGTGTGCGGATGGTCGCTGCCAGTTTCTTGGTTAAGAACCTGGGCTTCGATTGGCGGCTGGGGGAGCAGTGGTTCTGGGACACCCTGGTGGATGCAGATGCGGCGTCGAACCCCGCAAATTGGCAGTGGGTTGCCGGGTCCGGAGCCGATGCCGCGCCGTATTTCCGGATCTTCAACCCGGTGACCCAGGCCAAGAAATTTGATCCCATGGGCCGTTACGTCACTGCGTGGGTCCCTGAGCATGCCACGGCGCACTACCCCGAACCGCTGGTGGACCTGCAGCAGAGCCGGCGGAACGCTCTGGAGGATTATGCCTCCATTAAGGCAGTACCCGTCGAGCCTTAATCTCATTATGTAAGATGAGTTGCCCATCATGTGGATGGTTTGGCTAGGCTGAATCTATGAGCGCAACGATTGAAACAGCTGGCATGGACATTGCCGTAATTGCCGGCGACGGCATCGGCCCCGAGGTAACGGCAGAGGCCGTCAAGGTTCTGAAGAAGGTTAGCGCAGCAGAGGGTGTGGAGCTCAAGCTGACGGACTACTCACTCGGCGCCGAGCACTGGCTGGCTACGGGTGAGACGCTGCCTGAATCCACCATTGAGGCCCTTCGCGGTCACGACGCCATCCTCTTCGGTGCCGTCGGTGCTGCTCCCGGGGACACCTCCATCCCCTCAGGCTTGATTGAGCGCGAGATGCTCTTGAAGCTGCGCTTCAGCCTGGATCACTACGTGAACTTGCGCCCGTCCTTCTTGTACGACGGCGTGGCCTCGCCCTTGGCGAACCCCGGCAGCATTGATTTCATTGTGGTCCGCGAAGGCACCGAAGGTCCCTATGTTGGTAATGGCGGCGTGCTGCGTAAGGGCACCCCGCACGAGGTTGCTACCGAGGTTTCCGTCAACACGGCCTTCGGAGTGGAGCGGGTGGTGCGCGACGGTTTCCGACGCGCCAATGAGCGTCCTCGCAAGAAGCTGACGTATGTCCACAAGCACAACGTGCTGGTCTATGCCGGTCACTTGTGGAAGCGGACGGTTGAAGCCGTAGCGAAGGATTTCCCGGATGTAGCCGTTGATTACCTGCACGTGGATGCTGCCATGATCTTCCTGGTCACTGATCCCGCTCGCTTTGACGTCATTGTCACTGACAACCTGTTTGGCGATATCGTCACCGACCTGGCCGCGGCTGTCACCGGCGGCATCGGCCTAGCCGCCTCCGGCAACATCAACATGGACCGCACCGCGCCGTCCATGTTTGAGCCGGTCCACGGATCGGCCCCGGACATTGCTGGTCAGCAAAAGGCTGACCCCACGGCAGCCATCCTTTCAGCGGCACTGTTGCTCCACCACTTGGATCACCATGGCGCAGCGGCCAAGATCGAGGCCGCTGTTGCAGCGGATGTGGCTAACCGCGATGCATCGTCACCGCGCACAACCAGCGCGATTGGTGACGCTATCGCGGCGGCCCTCTAACGGCGTCGTACATGGCAGGAGCTTGAGGGTGTGCAACCGCGTCTGGCCCGGGAACGGTGGTAGGCAGGAGTAGGCTTAACTATTAGAGTGAGTGCACACTAACCGAAGGGTTTGCAGCGCTCATGCATGGTGCGCTGAACAGCATCAACACCCCGCGCCGGCATTGGCAGGGCGGTCACAACTTTGTGGAGGAAGCATGACCCAGAACGCCAGTGAGCTGAGCTTTTCCCAGCAGCTCAATGAGAACCCGAAGAGCAGCGCAGACCGTGAGGCCATTTTGGCTAACCCCGGGTTTGGCGACTACTTTACGGATCACACTGCCGTGGTGGACTTCAAGGTTGATGCGCAGGGCGAGGGTGGCTGGCAGAACGCTCGTATTGAGCCGTACGGCCCCATCATGATGGATCCGGCCGCCGCTGTGCTGCACTACGGCCAGGAAATTTTCGAGGGCATGAAGGCCTACCGGCACGCCGACGGTTCCGTGTGGACGTTCCGTGCTGAAGCGAATGCCGCCCGCCTGAACACCTCGGCCCGCCGTCTGGCTCTGCCGGAACTGCCGCCGGAGACGTTCCTGGAATCACTGCGCCAGCTGGTATCGGTGGATCAGCAGTGGGTTCCGTCGGGTGATGGGGAGGCGTTGTACCTGCGTCCGTTCATGATCGCCACGGAGGCGTTCTTGGGTGTGCGTCCGGCCCGCGAAGTGTCCTACCGTGTTATTGCCTCACCGGCTGGTAACTACTTTGGTGGGGAACTGAAGCCCGTTTCAATCTGGCTGACCACTACCTACGCCCGCGCTGGCGCCGGTGGCACGGGCGAGGCGAAGTGTGGTGGTAACTACGCCGCATCGCTGATCGCTCAGATGGAAGCTGAGGCCAACGGCTGCAAGCAGGTGTTGTTCCTGGATCCGTTCAATGACAACGCTGTGGAAGAGCTCGGCGGCATGAACGTGTTCTTCGTGTTCAAGGATGGCACGCTGGTCACCCCGGAACTCAATGGCCACATTCTCCACGGCATCACCCGTTCCTCCGTTCTGCAGCTGGCTGTTGACCGCGGCATGGCCGTGCAGGAACGTAAAATCACCATCGACGAGTGGCGTGACGGTGTGGCCTCGGGTGACATCACCGAAGTGTTCGCCTGTGGCACCGCTGCCGTCATCACCCCGATTGGTGAGCTGAAGACCGCTGAGGGCTCCATTGCCTCGCCGGCTCAGGGCATTGGCGAGGTCACTGCCGCCATCCGCGAGCAGCTGCTGGGCATCCAGACAGGCGCTGTCGAGGACCTGCACGGCTGGCTGACTCGCCTGGCGTAGTCTTCCCGGCTACTGCTGCTCTAGATCTGAGCCCGAGTACGCTTTCTGAGACCGGTATTCCGGTGTCAGAAAGCGTACTCGGGCTCATCTTTTTTGCCAGCGGACGACGGCGGACCCCTCTCCTGGGTGCACAGCCTCGCCTCTGCTGTGCACCCAGGTGCCTACACCAGCTCGATGCTGGGGGTCGGCCGGTTTCGTGTGGCGCCCATGTCATTGATTGGGCCCTGTTCCCACCGCTGACGCGGGATCGATTGGGTGTGCAGGCTCTGGATTTGCTCGAGCATGGACTCTCGGATGAGGCAGCGCAAGTCCCAGAGATCGCCGCTGTCGTTGGCGCTGACGACGATCCGGAGCCGGATTTCGCCGTTGGTAGCGTCGGTTACTTCGAGCTTTCCGGTGCGTCCGTCCCACAATGGTGTTTCGGCAAGGAGCTCCGCCAGATGCTGCCTGAGCTGGGCAACGGGAGCCTGCCAATCGACGTCGAACTCCACGCTACCCATGATCTTGGGGCTGTTCCGCGTCCAGTTTTCAAACGGCGTAGTAGTGAAGTAGGTGGATGGCAGAATGAGCATCCGCTCGTCCCAAACACGCACCACCACATAGGTCATGGTGATTTCCTCTACTCGACCCCACAGGCCCTCCACCACAACCACATCGTCAATGCGGAGAGCGTCCGTAAAGGCTAGTTGAACGCCGGCGAAGACGTTGGAGAGCGAGCTTTGCACGGCTAGACCGGCGACGATTGAGATCAGCCCGGCGGAGGCCAGAATTCCCGTACCCAGCGCCCTGACCTCGGGAATGGTCAGCAGCAGCCCGGCAACTGCGAGTGTGATCACCAGTGCGCTGATGACGCGGCGGCCAAGACTGATTTGGGTGGTGAGCCGGCGGCGGCGTTTGCTGTCGGTGACACGTCTCGTGAAGTGGCGTAGCACCAGCCGTTCTGCCACCACAAGAGCTGCCAGCATCAGCCAGCACAGGGCAGCAATTAAGCCGACCATGAGGGCAAAGTCCACTGGCTCAAACCACGGGTAGCCGGTGGCTGTCGCTCCCAGCGCGATCCGCAGCCCTAAGGACAGCAGGACTACGAAGACGGGAGCCTTGGCCAGCTTCGAGCGTTGTTGGAAGTCAGCAATTTTGCGGAAAGCCTGGTTCGCGGCGAACCTCAATAGGAACGTCAGCACGAGTGCGGCGACGATCGCAGCCACAATGGCCAGGATGGGCATGATGCTTGTTTCCAATGAATCCATCGTTTGATCCTGACAGAGGACTCTGGGAGTAAGTTCAACGAGGCGTGGGTGGGCGCTGGACCCAGCCACCACCCACGCACTTTGCCGATACACTAAACCACATGCGTATAGCCCGATTTGTTGTTGATAATGACCCCATGTACGGCATTGTGGAAGGGGAGCCCGGCAGTGAAATTGTCACTGTCATCAAGGGCGATCCCTTCTTTAATGGCGTCGAACGAACCGCCGTCAAGCACCCGCTGATCGATGTGCGCCTCGTGGCACCGATCATCCCGCGCAGCAAAGTCATCGGCGTTGGTCGCAACTTTGCCGATCACGCCCGCGAGCTCGGCAACGAGGTGCCTGAGAGCCCGTTGCTGTTCCTCAAGCCCAACACCTCCGTGATTGGCCCGAACGAGCCGATCGTCCTGCCCGAATTCTCCGAAGAAGTTTCCTACGAAGCCGAGCTGTGTGTGGTCATTGGACGCATCTGCAAGGATGTTCCGGAAGAGCGCGTGGACGAGGTCATCTTCGGCTACACCTGCGGCAATGACTTGACCGCCCGCGATGTTCAGGCCGGCGATGGCCAGTGGGCCCGCGCCAAGGGTTTCGACACCGCGGCACCCCTGGGCCCGTGGATTGAAACCGAACTGGACCCCGACGACGTCGACATCAAGGGCTGGCTCAACGGCGAACTCCGCCAGGACGGCAACTCCAACCAGATGGTCCGCAGCGTCCGCGAGCTCGTCTCGCTCGTCTCCCACGCGTTCACGCTGCTCCCGGGCGACGTCATCATGACCGGCACCCCTGCCGGCGTGGATCTGGTGCAGGCAGGCGACCGCTACGACATCGAAATCGAGGGCATTGGCCGCCTCTCCAACCCGGTGGTTCGCCGCTAGTCCCCAGCTCCTCCCTAACCTCGTACCTCGGCCAGGGAACCCTCGGAGCTGTGGGCCCAACACACCAGCAAGTTGGTTCCGGGGCCCTCGCGGCTGTGGGCCCATGCTGCATGTGCCGCCGTCGTGAACGTTCGACGGCGGCACTTCGGCTTTGGGTGCCTGCTGCCTGCCGCTGGGGCTGGGCAGATGACAACTTTAGTTGGATGTGCCGGAATGGCACTGAAAAATAGGCTCAACGTATGAAAACAAAAATGTTGTCCCCCGAGAGCCCTTGGCGCACGGTTCTGTTGGTCCTTGCTGTGGCCGCGGCCGATTTTCTGATGTCCCTGATCGTTCTCGGAACTGGGCTGGAAAACGGCACCGTTCCGGACAGCGGGGACGCTGGTATTGAGTGGATCAGGTATGCCATTGCCCCGGTCCTGGCCCCGTTGGGAGCCGTTGCGTTGATCTGGCGTCACCGCTTCCCCAAATCCGTGGCTACAGCGGCAGCCGTTTTGGGCGCCCTGTCCTTCAGTGGATTCGCGTTCTTCGTGGCGCTCTTCCTGCTGGCCAGACGCAGGTTGGACGGGTGGGTTGCTGCCGCTATTGTCCTGTGCGTTGCTGCCGAGGCGTTCGTGGGAATAGAGCCGTTGAGTTGGGACGTTGCTTTGATATACGTTTTGCTGCTCGCGGCCATTGCTGTCTGGGGCGCTTACCGCGGCCAGCGAGCAAGGAGCCTTGAAGCGCGCTTGGTTTCCCTGAGGGAACGGGCCGAGCACGCTGAGGCAGAACGAGTTGCCGATACCGAACGTACCCAGCTTGCCGAACGCCATAGGATTGCCCGCGAAATGCACGACACCTTGGCCCATAGGATGTCGCTGGTGGCTGTCCAAGCCGCGGCACTGCAGGTAGCTGCCGCGGATGAAGAAACCGCCGACGCCGCGAAGCTCATTCGAGAAACGGCCCATGCGGCGCTCGGTGAGCTCCGCGATGTGCTCGGTGTTTTGCACGAAGACGGCACCGCGATAGCGGTAGCTGAGAATACCCGCACGGCACCGGCAGGAATTGACCAGATTGGCGCCCTCGTGGCCGAGTGGCGGCTGGCCGGCTTGAAAATCGACTACACGCCCAACCCCGAGCTGACTGTGGGGATTGCCGACGCGCCCAGCCGGGCAGCGTACCGGGTGGTGCAGGAAGGAATTACCAATGTGGCCCGTCATGCTCCCGAGGGGTAGCGGTTGTGACACTTGAGCTGCGTGCCACGGATCCAGATGGCACTGATCCAGACGGCACAGAACTTGTCGTCTCAGTCGTGAACGGCCTCGGTGGATCTGGCGAACCTGCAGTGGGAGCCGGTCTTGGCCTGATCGGGCTGGCAGAACGAGTCCACCTCCTAGGCGGCGCCTTGGAGTATGGCCCAACAGCGTCCGGTTTTGAATTGAGTGCAGTCATTCCGCTCCAGCAGCCGGTCCATGCCGACGTCAGTGATGTGGATCCGTGATGGAAAAGATCCGCGTCATTGTGGCCGACGACGAGCAACTGGTCCGTGCTGCCCTGGTCACGATGGTCAATTCCCGCCCCGATATGGAGGTGGTGGGCGAGGCCGCCAACGGCCCTCTTGCGGTGAGGTGTGCGCAAACGCAACGGTCCGACGTCGTCCTCATGGATGTGCGGATGCCCGGCGGGGATGGCATCGGCGCCACAGCGCAACTGCGCGCCCTGCCCCAGCCGCCGCAGGTACTGGTGCTGACCACCTTTGATCTTGACGACTACGTTTTTGCGGCGCTGGAGGCCGGTGCAGCGGGGTTTCTGCTCAAGGACACGGACCCGGACCGGCTATTTCATGCCATTCGAGCGGTAGCAGCGGGGGAGGGCATTCTGGCACCGACCGTGACGAGGCGGCTTATTGAGCGGACTCGGGAGCGGGCTACGGCGGCGAAATCGATGCTTGCTGTGGCGCGGCTGGAACTACTGACGGCGCGTGAGGCGGAGGTGCTGGACGCCGTGGCACAGGGGATGAGTAATGACGGGATTGCCCAGCACCTCTTTGTGAGCGAAGGGACCGTCAAGACGCACATGTCGCGGATTCTGGCGAAGCTGGGGTTGGAGAACCGCGTGCAAGCGGCGCTGCTTTTTCGGGACTCCCGGTCCCACTAACACTTTCTTGACGAATGTCCGAAGAAATGAATGCCGCCAAAACTAGCTGAATCTGACCCAGTCCCATCCCATGTTCTGCTATCCCAGACAGAAAGTGTGCCAAAAGCATGTGAGGGGCATCACGCACATATTTTGTTGTAGTACGCTTGTGTAGCCCTTTAGGGCCATATTTGTGACAAAACCACGAATCTTTGGCTTATTGAACACGGGTGAACCTCGACTTAAGGATTTTGCGTGTCACAAGACATTACGGACACAGCTTCCACGGCACCCGTGGCTGGAGACATCACCGCTGAGGGTTACCAAAAGACGCTTTCCCGGCGGCACGTGACAATGATCGCCATGGGTGGGGCCATCGGCGTCGGGCTCTTCATGGGTGCTGGTGGGCGCCTTGCCTCAACGGGGCCGGCACTGATCTTCTCGTACGCCATCGCCGGGGTTATCGCGTACCTGCTCATGCGGGCACTGGGTGAACTCATCATGTACCGGCAAACCTCGGGGTCCTTTGTGTCCTACGCCGGTGAGTTGTTCGGCAAAAAAGGTGCGTACCTTTCCGGTTGGATGTACTTCATCAACTGGGCCATGACAGGTGTGGCTGAGCTGATTGCCATTGGCCTGTACTTCCAATATTTCTTTCCCGGCGTACCGACGGCAATAAGCGCTCTGTGTGCATTGGCGTTGCTTGTGGCCGTGAACTTGCTGAGCGTCAAAGCGTTCGGTGAATTTGAATTCTGGGCGTCCTGCTTGAAGGTCGGGGCCATTGTGATCTTCCTGGTGGTTGGTACCGCCATGGTCATCATGAATACCCAAGTGGGTGCATCGCATGCCACCGTCAGTAACTTGTTCAGCGCCGAGGGAGGCATGTTCCCCAAGGGGGGCCTCGTCATGATCCTGGTGCTAAACGCCGTGATCTTCGCTTACAACGCCATCGAACTGGTCGGCATTACCGCCGGTGAGATGAAGAATCCCGAACGCGAAGTACCCAAGGCGATTCGCGCCGTCGTACTGCGCATTGTGGTGTTTTACGTCGGCTCGGTCACCCTGCTGGCCATGATCATGCCCTCGGATCAGTACAAGTCCGGCGAGAGCCCGTTCGTGACGGTGTTCGCCACGATGGGTCTGGATTGGGTTGGCTCGGTGATGAACTTTGTGGTCATCACCGCCGCGCTATCCTCGTGTAATTCCGGGCTGTATTCGATTGGGCGCATCTTCCGCACCATGGCCAACAACGGCCACGCCCCGGCCTGGCTGACCAAGATGTCCTCGCACCATGTCCCGTATGCCGCCATTCTGAGCATCGCCGGAGTCTACGTGGTGGGTGTGCTGGCTAACATTTGGCTGGGTGGCTCGCACGCGTTTGACCTTGCCCTGAACACCGCCTCGATTGGTGTGATCTTCACGTGGGCCTCGATCTTTGCGTGCCAGATCATGCTGCGTCGCAAGAAGGGCAACGTCTCCTCGCTGCCCATGCCGGGCTCACCGTGGACCAGCTGGATTGGCCTGATCGCGCTGCTGGCCATCACCGTCCTCATCGGCTTCGACACCATGACGGCCGCAGACGGCAGCGTCTACTTGCTGGGCCTGTGGACGCTGTGCGCCATCCCGGTGTTTGCCATCATCCTCTGGTTCGGTTGGCAGTTCGTGAAGAAGAACGAACCGAAAAACGCCCTATTCAGCTGACGCTTCCCGAACAGGAGCCGGACGCTGAAAAGCCGCTGCTCCTTCCTGCTCCGGAGATCCGGAGCAGGAAGGAGCAGCGGCTTTTCACGCACTAGCGTGCCCCATCATTCTTTACGTAGGGCACCCCGCCGGC
The DNA here is from genome assembly GCF_001445575.1 of Arthrobacter alpinus. Classification (NCBI taxonomy): domain Bacteria; kingdom Bacillati; phylum Actinomycetota; class Actinomycetes; order Micrococcales; family Micrococcaceae; genus Arthrobacter; species Arthrobacter alpinus. The sequence continues at coordinate 1,878,790 of NZ_CP013200.1, forward strand.
GGAACATGATCGTCATGGCGATCGCCACGAGGATGACTCCCAGGATTGCCAACAGTGGAACTGGGTTGATGGCAGCTCCTGCGGGGTGACGGCGGAAACACCCGAGTACAGCTCCGAGGTGCCGTCGGCTACTTGCGTGTTACCCGCTGCCAGTTTCCCGGCACCGTCAGCCATGAGGCTGGCGCCGTCAGCTAGCTTCACAGAGCCATCGGCGAGCTTGGAGTTTCCGTCAGCCAACGCCGCGTTGCCAGCGGCGAGTTTCTCGGCGCCATCGGCCAGCGTCTTGCTGCCGGCTAACAGGCCGGATCCGGGGATGTCCGGGGTCCCCGAGACGCCTTCACTGAGCGCCTGCGTTCCGGCGGCGAGCTTCTGCGAACCGGACTCCAGATTGTTAGCGGCGTACAGCAGACCCGGCTTCTCGGGATCTCCGGGAGTACCGTCCATGCCATAGACCAGCTGCTGGGTTCCGGCAGAGAGCTTCTGCGTGCCGGCGAACAACGTCGAACTACCATTGGCCAGCGCAGCAGTGCCCCCGATGAGGCCAGGCTTTTCCGCGGTGCCCTTCAGCCCGTCCGCGATTTGCCCGGTGCCGTCGGAAAGCTTGCCTGTGCCAGTTGACAATGCGGTGGCGCCGGCGGCAAGGGACTGCACGCCGTTGAGTAGTCCTGGCTGGGAGGGATCGTTCGGTTTCCCATTGACACCCACCATCAGTTGCTGGGTGCCTGTATGCAATGCCGTGGAGCCATCCGAGAGTTGCTTGCTTCCCTTAGAAAGTGCCAACGCACCGTCGGCGATCTGCTGGTTGCCCGCGACAAGTCCGGGCTGGGCCGGATCATTGGGGACGCCGTTGAGCCCGGCAGAGATTTGCGAGGTGCCGCTGGCGAGCTGCTGGGCACCAGCTGACATTTGCGCAGCGCCGGCAACCAGGCCGGGGCTCGCGGGATCGGTGCTGTTGATCTTTGATCCAGCACACCAAAGCCACCCTTAAGCTGTTGGGCTCCGGTAGCCAGAGCGGCACTGCCCTGTGCAGCCTGAATACCGCCGGCCTCCAGCTGCTTCAGCTGATCCAGAATCAGACCGAGAGGAATGACCGGTGTGGTTTCGGCGGTTTCGCGAAGCTTGGTCAGGCCCTCCTGAAGTGCGGCGAGACCCTCGGCTGGCGCCCCGCTGGCGGATCCGTGACCAGCCAATTGAGTTGCACCGGCGGCCAGTTGATTCGCACCGTCGGCCAGATTCTGCGGTTCATTCCCGCTGGCCGATGCGGTGAGTGCAGCCGAGAGCTGCGCTGCCCCGGCTTCCAATCCCTGTGCACCAGTGCTTAGCTGCTGGGCACCGGCGTCGACCTTTGCTGCTCCTGCGCCGAGGGCTGCTGCTCCGGTTGCGGCGGTGGCCGCACCCGTGCTGAGCTGCGTCGCTCCGGTATTGAGCTTGGCGGCCCCTGCTGAGAGTTCGCCTGCGCCTTTGTCCACGGCACCAATGCCCGGGGCCAACTGGGTCTTGACTCCGTCGGCCAGGGTGGCCGCGCCTGCCTGCAGTTCCTTGGAACCGGCAAACAATGCCTGGGCACCGGTGTTGGCGGCGAACACTCCCGGGGCTAGCTGATTCTTGACACCGTCTGCAATGGTCGTTGCTCCGGTGCTCAGTTGGGATCCACCAGCGGTCAGCTGGTCGGCGCCGTCATCCACGGCATAGACGCCGGGGGCCAGCTTGTTGCGTACGTCGGTGGCAGTTTTTGCGGCTCCAGTGGACAATGCCGAGGCGCCGTCGTTGGCGCTGACTAGTCCGGGGGCCAGCTTGTCTGCAATTCCTTGCTTGAGCGTCGTTGCTCCGCCGGAAAGTTTATTGGCCCCTGCGCTGGCATCCGTGGCACCTTTTGCGGCGGTGGCGGCACCCTTGGACAGTGCCGCAGCACCCTCGTCCAAGTCGGTGGCCCCGTCTTGGAGCTTGTTGGCCCCGGCAGCAGTGAGTTTGGTGCCATCGTGCAGCTGTGAGGCTCCATTGGCAATTTTGGTGGTGGTCAAGGCGAAGAACATGATCAGCCCGATGATCAAGAGGCCAAGAATTGCGTGGGCTACGTAATGTTTTCTGTTGGACCTGTGCAATGGCGGGCCTGTAGTGCTGCGAGACATAAGCAGTTCCTCACTGTTGTTGGCTAGGTGTGACGCAGCTAACACGTTAAGCTACTGACGAGTAACTTACATGAGGGGGCGGTGATTAAGTCAACCGTTATGCAAATGTGACCTAAATTTGCTTGCGCCCTGCTGACGCAAAAATGATCCCGATTCCGCTTTCGGAGCCCGGAATACTGGCGTCCGAAAGCGGAATCGGGATCATTTTGCATCAAGTGGAGGGAACGAACCCGGGTGCCCTCTCCTGAACTGTCATTCGGCCAAAATGGCGTCAATTTGGCCCATGGCCTCGCGCATTCCTTCCTCCATGCCCATGGCGATCATCTTCTCCATTTGCTCCTCGGATGCGAACGTCGTTTCCACGCTCATCCGGGTTCGACCGCCGAGATCTTCTAGTGTGACGGTCATGGTTGCGGCGCCCATCTCTGCTACGCGATCCCCGTTGTCGTCGGCAAAGCCGTCCTCCAAAACCAGGCGGGTCGGGGCCGTGATGGTAGTAAACTCCACCAGCCTCGCCCCTTCGATCCGTCTGGTCCGGTCATGTAGTAGGCGGCCTGCCCGCCTGGTTCAAAATCGAACTGTTCGAACGTTGCTGGCCATGTGGGCGGACCCCACCAGCGTTCCAGCTGGCGTGGATCCTCCCAGATCTGCCAGACGCGTTCGACGGCGGCGGCGAACTCCGACGTGATGCGCAGGGTGAGGTTCTCTGTGCTTTTGGTGGTGTCGGTGACTGTCATGGGACTTCCTTTCCTTGTGATTCATCCGGGGCTTCTTCGGCCAGGATGTCTGCAATCCGATCGACGCGCTGCCGCCAGATTGCCTCATAGTTATCGAGTAGGCGCTGTGCCTTGCGCAAGCCGTCGTGATTGGCGCGCACCACCTGCTCCCTTCCGCGTTTCTCCTTGGTGATGAGGGAAGCCCGTTCCAGTACGGCCACATGCTTTTGGACCGCTGCGAAACTCATGGCGTAGTAGCGGGCTAGCCCGGAAACCGAATACTCGGCAAGAGTCACCTTGTGCACAATGTCTCTACGCGTGGTGTCGGCCAAGGCCTGAAACACGCGGTCCATTTCTGATTCACTGAGCTGATCTACAACCATTTGGTTGTAGATTACTCCCGAGGAAATGCTCCCGTCAAGGGGTTCTTCATGCCGAAAACTGACGGTACTGCTCAGGTGTGGACGGGCGCGGAAATCATGGGCAGGCGTGGGCAGACGCCGTCAAGGAATCCGATGCTAGAGGGATGCAAGAGAAGAGCCAGCGCGCGGCTAGAGCAGGGCGTCATCCAGTCGACGAGCGCGGGCAGCGAAGGCGGCGACCTGTGGAACCGCACCCACCAGCGCCTGGAGAGCGGCGACGGCTTCCGTGTCCGCGGCACCCATGTCGGAAGCCAGCCACTGGGACAGCGCCGCACTAGAGGAATCTGTGAGTAGTGCCGTCCGGACAGCGGCGTTGAGTTCCTCCCGCAGCAGCTCAAGGGCTCTCGCGGTGGAGCGGCTCAAGAGCGGGGCGCGGTACCTTGCTAGTGCCTGGGGTGCGTTTCCGCAGCGGAGTGCCGCCAACACCTGGTTCGCGTCGACGAGGGCCCGCACCGGATCAGCTAGTTGGTACGGGTTGGAGGAGATGGCCGAACCCAGCACAGTCCGGAGCCGGTGCATTTCAATGCGCACAGTAGCTGCCGTCCCGGTCTCCCCATAGAGCTCGTACGCAAGCTCGTCGGCACTGAATCCCTCCTGGCGGGAACACAGCAGCGCCAGAATCTCCGCCCGCCGCAACGTCAGCGGCACCCGCCGGCCATCCGCGTGCACCACCGCTGGCCGCTCGCCGAGCAGTTCAATGCCAGCTATTGCTCCCACTGGTTCATGGCCGACGCCGGACCCGTCACCTTGGGTGCCCAGCCCGCCCCCAGCTGCTGCCGTGGGGCCGCGACCGGCCGCTGTTCTGCCGAGAATTTCCTCTGCGGCCCGGACGGCACACCGGACCATGCGCAAAGAATCCGGCGTCAGCGTTGTCAGGGGTCCGGATACATCCAGCACCCGAGGAGTTCTCCTGTCAGGGGGTGTCGAATCGGGGCGGCCGTGCACGCCCAGTCGTGATGCGTGCGCACCAAATGCTCGGCTGAAAACAGTTGTCCGGCAGAACCGGTGCGCAAAACCTCGCTAATGGCGTTGGTGCCGATCCCGGACTCGGACCAGTCGGCACCCTCGGTGAATTCCAAGGAATCAGCCTGGGTCAGGGCGTTCCGGCCGCCGATACGCCACAACACCTCACCGGCGGCGTCGGTGATGATCAGCAGTTGCCTGCCGCCGTCGGAATCATCTCCCAGTAGTTCCGTAAGGGCTGGGATTGCGGGGGAGAGGATGTGTTCCCGGCGCAGAGCGCGGACTTCTGAGGGTTCGCGTACATGGCGGGGACTGTGCTGGTCGGGGCTGATGCCCAGGGCGAGGGAGCGTCGCCACGATTCCTGGATGTCGGTGGTAATCTCGGCCCTCTCTGCTCCGCCGATGACGTCCTCATGGGCGTGCCGGAGCATGCGCGAATACATGACAGGGTCGCTGAAGCGAAGCGCCGAGGTGGCGCCTGTGCCTGCAGTGCCGGAAGACACCTCGACCATGCATTTTCCCTTCAGGCGGCCATCCCGTGCCGTGAATCTTGTTGTGCCGCGAACGGCGGTGTGCCGTGCAAGCCTCTCATTCAACGTCTCAGGAGACGTTACAGACGCGTGCAACGTCCCTGCAACCCCACGGGAGCTTTACTTGTGAGATCAGTCACGTTACAACAGCTTACGCTCTCCATCGTGGGGAGCAGAGCAGCGGACAAGGGAGTCGGCATGTCACCCAGCACCACAGAAGAAGCAAGCAGCACTACACCCACCGGCATTGTCACGGAGTGGCTCCAGGCGCTTGATGAGGCCTTGACCTCCCGGGACGTGTCAGCGGCAACGGCACTTTTCGCCGACGACTGTTATTGGCGCGACTTTGTTGCTTTCACCTGGAACCTGAAAACCTTTGAAGGCCGGGAGCAGATCGGGGCCATGCTCACCGACCGGCTGGATCATGTGGCCCCCACCGGGTGGGTGCTCGCAGAGGATGCCACGGGGGATGCCGAAAATACGGAAGCCTGGATCAACTTTGAAACGGGTGCCGCCAATGGCTACGGGCACCTGCGCCTGAAGGACGGAAAGTGCTGGACGCTGCTGACCACCATGCAGGAGCTAAAGGGGTTTGAGGAGAAGAAGGGCCGGAACCGTGACAGGGGCGTGGATCATGAGATCACTCGCGGCCGCAAATCCTGGCTCGAACGCAAGGAAGAAAGCGAGGACCGGCTGGGCTACGACGAGCAGCCCAACACCCTCATCATCGGCGGCGGGCAGGGCGGGATTGGGCTGGCCGCACGCCTTCGCCGTCAGGGCGTGCCAACCATCGTGGTGGAAAAGAACGCCAGAGCCGGGGATTCCTGGCGTAAGCGTTACAAGTCCCTGCACCTGCACGACCCGGTCTGGTATGACCACCTGCCCTACCTCAAGTTCCCCGATGACTGGCCCGTGTTTGCCTCCAAGGACAAGGTCGGTGACTGGTTGGAGTACTACACCGCCATCATGGAACTCAATTACTGGTCTGGTACGGAGGCCGTCAAGGCCGCTTATGACGAGGCCGCCGGAGAGTGGGTGGTTGAGGTGAAGCGCGACGGCGTTCCCGTCACCTTGCGCCCCAAGCAGCTCGTGTTTGCGCTCGGTGTGTCCGGCTACCCTAACGTTCCCCACTTCGAGGGCGCGGAAACCTTCTTGGGACAGCAGTACCACTCGTCGCAGCACGCCGGGGGTGGTGACTGGACGGGAAAGAAGGCGGTTGTCATTGGTTCCAATAACTCTGCCCATGACATTTGCGCGGATTTGTGGGAGCACGGGGCAGAAGTCACCATGGTCCAGCGTTCCTCCACTCACATTTCCCGCAGCGAATCGCTCATGGATCTGGGATTGGGCGGACTCTATTCGGAGGAGGCGCTCGCCAACGGGGTCACCACGGAAAAAGCCGATCTGCTCTTCGCCTCGTTGCCGTACCGCATTCTGCCGGAGGCTCAGAAACCCATCTATGCCGAAATGGCCATCCGGGATAAGGGCTTCTACGATGATCTGGCGGCCGCCGGCTTCGACCTGGACTTTGGTGAGGACGGCTCTGGCCTGTTCGTGAAGTACCTACGGCGCGGCTCCGGCTACTACATTGACGTTGGTGCCTCTCAACTCGTCATTGATGGGCGGGTCAAGCTTGCTACGGGGCAGGTGGAGAAGCTGACGGGCAACGCCGTTGTCATGGATGACGGGACCGAGCTTGAGGCGGACCTGATCGTCTACGCCACCGGCTACGGTTCCATGAATGGCTGGCTGTCGGACCTTGTCTCGCCTGAGGTGGCAAATGCGGTGGGCAAATGCTGGGGCTACGGCTCGGACACCAAGCGTGACCCCGGTCCCTGGGAAGGGGAGCTGCGCAACATGTGGAAGCCCACCAATGTGGACAACCTCTGGATCCACGGCGGCAACTTGCACCAGAGCCGGCACTACTCCAACTACCTGGCCCTCCAATTGAAAGCCCGGATGGAGGGACTGAACACCCCGGTCTACCAGCGGCAGGCCTCACACCACACCCACTGACCGCTCGGCGCGCCTGAAAAACCGCCAGGCCCGCCGGCAAAACTTCCCGGACCGCCGGGCAAAAACGACCCGCAGCAGTGGTTCGAAAAATCCTGACTCCCGGTGATTTTTGAACCCCTGCTGCGGGTACTTTTGTGCCCAGATTTCTGTCCAGATTTGTACTCAGAAGCGGACTGTGGCCGGGCACGGCACCTAGGTGAGGGGATCCGGCGTCGTCCGCGATTCAGGCGAGGTGGCCATGGCAGCTAAACTGGATTCCATCATGACTAATGTTGCCTCGATCCCCACTGTCACCGCTGAAACCCCCGTCCGGGTAAGGTTTTGCCCGTCGCCCACTGGAACGCCCCACGTTGGGTTGATCCGCACGGCCCTGTTCAACTGGGCCTACGCCCGCCACACCGGCGGCAAGTTGATTTTCCGCATCGAGGACACCGATGCCAAGCGCGACAGCGAGGAAAGTTACCTGCAGCTGCTCGACGCCCTGAAGTGGCTCGGCATCACCTGGGACGAAGGTGTTGAGGTTGGTGGCCCGCACGAGCCGTACCGCCAGTCGCAGCGTGGGGACATCTACAAGGACGTCATCGCCAAGCTGGTTGCCGGCGGGCACGCTTATGAGTCCTATTCCACACCCGAAGAGGTCGAAGATCGTCACAAGGCTGCCGGCCGGGACGTTAAGCTTGGATACGACAACTTTGACCGTGACCTCACCGAAGAGCAGATTGCTGTTTTCAAGGCCGAGGGCCGTGCACCGGCGCTGCGCTTGCGTATGCCGGACCGCGATATCACGTTCAACGATTTGGTCCGGGGCGAGATCACCTTTAAGGCAGGATCAGTCCCGGACTACGCAATTGTCCGCCCCAACGGTGCGCCGTTGTACACGCTGGTGAACCCTGTCGATGATGCCCTCATGGGCGTCACTCACGTGTTGCGCGGCGAGGATCTGCTCTCTTCCACTCCCCGTCAGGTTGCCTTGTATGAGGCCCTGTATGCGGTGGGTGTTGCCGAGTACATGCCGTTGTTCGGCCACCTGCCCTACGTTATGGGTGCCGGCAACAAGAAGCTCTCCAAGCGCGATCCCGAATCCAGTCTGTTCCTGCACCGTGACCGCGGTTTCATTCCCGAGGGCCTGCTGAACTACCTGTCTCTGCTGGGCTGGTCACTCTCCGCCGATGAGGACATTTTCACCGTGGCGCAGCTCGTGGAGAAGTTTGATATCCACGACGTTCTGGGTAACCCGGCGCGCTTCGACATCAAGAAGGCTGAAGCCATCAACGGCACCCACGTGCGCATGCTCGAGGCCACCGACTTCCGCAACCGCCTGATCCCGTACCTGCAGGCTGCCGGCCTGGTGGGGGATGTGTTGACGCCGCGCGAGGAGGAAATCCTCACCGAGGCTGCCCCTCTGGTCCAGGAACGCATCATCTTGCTGGGCGAGGCTCCTGAGATGATTGCTTTCCTTTTCAAGAAGGACGACGCCGTCGATGTCGCCGAGGATTCCCTCAAGGGCATGCCGGAGAACCTGACCGAGGTCCTGGATGCTGCCTTGGCAGCCCTTTCGCCCCTTGAAGACTGGAGTGCCGAGTCCATTCAGGCCGCGCTGAAGTCTGCACTGGTGGAGGGCCTTGGCATCAAGCCGCGCTTCGCGTTCGGCCCTGTCCGCACGGCGCTGTCCGGGCGCAAGGTTTCACCCCCGCTGTTCGAGTCCATGGTGATCCTGGGCAAGGAATCCTCGTTGACCCGCCTGCGCGCGTTCAAGGGCTAATCGCTTTGCCGCTTAGTGCACCACAAAACACCGTTGACTTCGCCCCTTTTGCTGGGCGGGTCAGCGGTGTTTTGTTTGATATCGATGAAACCCTTGTGGACCTTGTGGCGGCCATGAAGGACGCCATGGTGTTTGCCTCCTCGGCACTGCTGCCCGGTTTCACTGCTGCTGGGTGGGATGACTTTTCGGCGTTGTATATGGCTGATCCGCAGCGCTACTACGATCGCTACGTGGCCGGCGAGTTCACGTTGCATGAGCAGCGTGGTCTGCGGGCGCAGGTGGTCTTCGGCAAGTTGGGCGTGGTCTTTTCTGCGCAAGCGGAGGCGCAGTGGATTACGGACTTTGAAGCGGCCCAGCCACGCTCCATCCGAGCTTTCGCGGATGTGGTGCCGCTACTGGATGCTCTGGACGCCGCTGGCATCCCCTATGGCGCCGTCAGTAACAACGTGCACGCCTATCAGCGCGCCAAGCTGAATCAGGCGGGCCTGGCACGCGTTGCTGTCCTGGTGGGCATCGACACAGTGGGCGTGGCTAAGCCGGACCCCGCGATTTTCCTGGAAGGGTGCCGTCAGCTTGGCACTGTTCCGGGTCAGACGCTGTATGTGGGGGATAACTACCTGCTCGACGGCGTTGCTTCCATCCGTGCGGGCCTGTCCGGCGTGTGGCTGAACCGGGAGTCTATGCCGGAGCCCCAAGCGCCGGGCGCCGAATCGGCTGAGCTGGAGCGCATTCAGGTGGTGGTGACGCTGGATGAAATAGGTGACCTTTTGGGACTGTCAGCAGCCGCAGATAGTCTGTGACGCACGACTCAGCCAAAAACAGCGTTCTCGTTTTGGTGTTCAGCAAAACCTCAGGTATAGTTTTATCCCGGCGCGAGGGCCGCTGAAAGGCCGGGGAAACCCGGGCGATTCACGGCAGAACGTAGCCATTGGGATATGGTGTAATTGGCAACACATCGGTTTCTGGTACCGACATTCTAGGTTCGAGTCCTGGTATCCCAGCGCTTATTATATAAGCTGCTTTTCGGTTGGCATGCGAGTAGTTCTTCAAGTATTATTCTTGAGGTTCGGAAGCAAAAAATCGGATGTATTAGGGCCCCATCGTATAGCGGCCTAGTACGCTGCCCTCTCACGGCGGTAACGCGGGTTCGAATCCCGCTGGGGTCACAAGCAAGGCCGGAAACCTACGGGTTTCCGGCCTTTTTGCTTTAAAGGCCGTCTCGTCGCTTTGGCCGCTAACCCCTAACCCCTAACCCCTAACCCCTAACCCCTATGCGGGCCCTCTATTGCCAGAAGATCCACTACGCCCTCTGTCGCCGCTCCGGATCAACCCTTCGGCCTGTTGTGTGATCGTATACGGTTGCACCGACTGTCCCAACTGGAGTTGCTGCGGGCGCATGTGGTCTATTGTCAACCGCTTCCTGCCTAATATTTGACGCCTCCGGCAGCGCGTTCACCGCCGGCCGCAGGGGGATGTTTGCCGCCAATGCAAGAACGGCCAAGAGTGCAAAGAAGTGTAATGCAACCATGGCGCCCCGAGGGGTTGTGACGGCCAAGTCCCCACCGCCGATGGACCAAGAAGAGAGGGACCACAAGGGGACGATGGAAAGGGCCATCCCACTACAGAGCACTCGGAGCCATACATGTCCGCGCCCGGACATGGCATAAGCACCGGCCAGACCAATCGCCGTGACGGCAATGGCGCCGCCGCCCATCCCCGTGGTCACAAGGGTTTGGACAGCCCCTGGCATGGCCAGGGCACCAACTGGCAGCAAGAGGGGAGCCAAAGCCAGTTTTCGCCAGTGACGCCGCCCGCCGTCGCGACGAAGCACCTCCGCCCATCCCAGTAGTGAGCCGACAACCACGGCCGGGGCCACAAGGGCACCCAAGGTCCCCATCCAGGTGTACGTGGACTCAACACCGGCCAACTCAGACATGTAGGCGCGCAGGCCCCCTGCCCAGGCCAGCCCGCCCACTGCGCCGATCACGATGAGCCTCATGACTGCGCTACGTTTTCACTATTTATTGCCTCGGATTCCTGCAGTACAGAAGTGTCGCCGCGCCAAAGGATCCACCCCAGCAGGGCGAACAGGAGCATCCATCCACCAAGCGCGATCCGTCCGACGAAGCTCGGGCCCATCAGGGCTGGCAACACCGGAACAAACACGTAAATCCCGAGCACCAGGGGCAGTATCCTCTTAGTGCCGGACCAGGCGCCACTCTTGATGACTCCAATCCCGCCAACTACCAAGGCAGCACCGATGGCGATTGACAGGATGCCGTAGGCGGTCAGAACCGCCGTATTCAACGGATCACCCGTGACGGTGTCCGCAGCTGCAATGGCAATAAATTCCAGAACTGCCAGACCCAGCATTGATGCTGTTGACATCCGCAGGCCGGCGCGTGCAAGTCTCGAACTGCCTACGGCCGGGGTCCAGAGCAAGGCTACGAGGAGTGCTGCAAGGATGAAGTGCTGCAATCCGAAAAACAGCTGGATCATGGTGAACCCCATGCCATTGAATGGGTAACTAAACACCTCGGCGGGCACAGTGGGCGGGTAATAGATCAGCAGGGCAGCAGAGGCTACCCCGGCAAGCGCGGCCCAGAATCCGGCTGCACCAATGAGCCGGATGGTATTGACTCCCACGCGGTAACTGCTGGCATTAGACGTGGACATGAGATTTTCCTTTGTTCAATCCTGCTCTTTGCGGCTCCGTCGCCGTATGCCTCCATGCTGATCGAGTCCGGCCGTCAGGACATCCGTGGAACCACCTATTGCACCACCTACTTCCGGTATACGCTGAGCTCATGTTCATCTGGAGTGATGCAGTGGCACCCGAACTCAGGCACGCACTTCACGCAGCCCATGTAGCAACGGCGCACCGCGACCACCCAAGGGCCTGTGCCCATTTGGAAACGGCACTTCAGCTGTTTGTCCAAGATCCGGCCTCCCCCATCCGTGAACTGGATTTGATTCTGGAATTGGCCCGCAGCCGCTTCCGTGCCGGCAACATCGCATCTTCATGGGCGGCCGGCAACACCGTGGCGGATATTGCTCGCGAGAGCGGTGACGGGCTCGCTATGGCTGATGCCGCCGTCGTCCTTCATGGCATCATGGCCCCGGACGTTCAAGCCCAAGTACATGCCCTGTGTATTGAGGCCCTGGCGCTGGTGGGTAACAAGGACCCGCTGCGGCACAACCGGCTACGCTCCCAGCTGGCAGCAACAAGCAGCATCTGGGTGGGCGAGAGCTACTTTGACCTTTCTCCGGACTCAGCAGTACCTTTCCTAAGCCCCGAAGACCCCGAAGGCGCATTTCTCGCGTTGCTGGCCGCTCATGCCCAATATCTTGGTTGCGCGCATGTCAGGGACCGGCTTGAACTTGCCGACGCGGCTGTGGCGCTGGGGAGGCAGGAGGGAAACGACGAGTATCATGCGTGGGGACTGCTCTGGCGCATCGAGGCGCTGCTTCAATTGGGGCAGCTGGTGGAGGTTAGCGCCGAGTTTTTGGTGCTCACCAGCGTTGCCGAACGCCTCCGCGAAGTTCTGTGGAGCTGCAGGATTGAACTTCTCCACGGTGTCCTGCTCCATTTAGAGGGCAAGTACGACGAAGCTCTGGTTCACACAGAGCGGGCCAGAGAAATCAGTCAGAACAGCGGAGATGAAGCTGTTGCCTTTGTCCACCTGGTCATGAGCATCAGCATTGCCATAGTGACAGGGGAAGGACTGGCGTTGGCCGAGGAGGCCGTGCGTCACCGTTTGGATGGCCTGCCATATTCTGCCAAAGGATGGCTCGTGGCGGTCCTGGCTGCCAGTGGAAAAAATGAGGAGGCCAAGGCGCTGTGGAAAGCCGTGGCTCCCCATATCCATGAGTTTCCCCGACGCGCACCGGAATGGATTATTGCAAACGCCACCAATGCCCAGATGTGTGTGCAGTTCCGGGACCACGCCACAGCGGAAATCCTGTACCTTGAGCTGCTGCCGTTCGAAGGACTGCTGGCCTCGGCCGATGCCCAAACCCCGTCCTCGGCACCTGTGGCCCACTATCTGGGACTTTTGGCGCGGTTGCTCGGAAAGACAGCGGCAGCAGAGCAGCATTTCCATAATGCACTCCAGTTGGCTGAAAGCATCAACGCCGCTCCATTCGCCGCGCTGGCCCGCCAGGAACTCGCCAGGCCAGGGACTGGGGAGCGTTCCTTGTCAAATCGGGAAGCGGAGATCACTGCCTTCGTGGCCACCGGCCAGACTAACCGGTCAATCGCACAAGCGCTGTTCCTCTCTGAACGCACGGTGGAACACCATGTGAGCAATATTTTGCGCAAGTTGGAACTACCTTCGCGTTCTGCAATTGCCGCTTGGCAGGCATCCCAGTAATGGCCGTGAGACGAACGGCGGCTCTCCCCAGGTGAGTCGCCGCCGTCGACCATTAACAGGTGGGGTGTCTTGACGATGGTGAAAGAACCGAAGGAGCTGTGACGGCGCGTGCTGCCAACTTCGCCGCCGGATCCCCGCTTTCGTCGCTAGGAAATATGGCGGATGCTGTGAGGACTTATTTGCCGGGCTGCCGCGCACACCTGCTTAGAATGTCCTCTGATTGTTCCCGCCACCCCGGCTTTGCCCGATCAAAGAATTCCCCATGAAACGCCGCAGTCCTGCCGCCCCCTTGCTTCTTCCCTTCAATACCTTCGGAATCTACTCGATCGTTTGGTACGTCAAGACCAAGATCGAAATGAATGCTCGTGGCGCAGGCATCCCCACCGCATGGCTGTTGCTGGTGCCGATTGCGGACACCTGGTGGGTGTGGCGATTCGCGGTTGGTGTGGAGGGAGTGTCAGGGATGAGCAGGCATGGCGCGTTCTGGCTCTTATTGCTGCTGGGTCCCATTGGCGCTGCCGTAGTGCAGAGCAGCCTGAATACTTCCGCTGTTGGCGGCGGTACACGGCTGAAGGCCGTCTACTAGGCCCAACAGGGAACCTCCGGCCCCACAATGCCCCCGACTCGTTAGATCGGGGGCATTGTCGTGCCAAGAAACCTTCCAGCAGTGCCGAGCCGCCACTGATACAACCCTCGGCACAACAATTCCGCACCGGAACACCGCCAATGTGCCGAGTTTAGGCGCCGGGCTGGCATGATAAGGCTTGTGAACCCCACCGATTCGAGTTACCCCGGCAGCGACCGCGCCAGCCATGCAGCTGGCAACGGAGCCGGCGCTACGCAGCAAGATGCCGCCGTCGAGCTTCTTGAGCAGGTACGCACAGAGCTTGCCACACTGACGTTGCCCCTAGTGCTGCCCGGCGCGGAGGAAGCCCGCACCACAGCCGCCAACGCCCTCGGCCAGCTGGATGACTACATCCTGCCGCGTTGGCGCAGCTTGGACGCCCCACTGTTGGCAGTGGTGGGCGGCTCCACGGGCGCGGGAAAATCAACGCTCGTCAACGCCTTGGTAGGCCACCCCGTCACACGGTCCGGCGCCATTCGCCCCACCACGCGCCAGCCCATCTTGCTCCACCACCCGCAGGATGCGGACTGGTTCACCTCCAACCGGGTGTTGCCCACCTTGAGCAGGGTGCACGGTGAGCTGGTCAAGGCGAACACTCCGGCCTCGCGCGCCGGCGCCGCCCCGGACGCGGGCGCCATGACGTCCCTGGTCCTCGTTGCAGATCAGGCCGTGCCGCAAGGCGTGGCGATCCTTGATGCTCCAGATGTGGACTCAATTTCCGATGACAACCGCCAACTGGCAGGGCAACTCCTGGCCGCCGCGGATCTCTGGCTCTTCGTCACCACCGCTAACCGGTACGCCGATGCCGTGCCGTGGAAACTCCTCCTGGACGCCGCCTCGCGCGACATCACTGTGGCCATCATCTTGGACCGTGTCCCGCCCGGCGCCGAGCAGGAAATCGCTGATGATCTCCACGCCATGCTGAACCGCGAGGGGCTTGCCGGCGCGCAACTATTCGTGGTTCCCGAGGCCACTCTCAACCAGCTCGGCATGCTCCCGCCGGAGTCTGTGCAGCCCATCAACGCCTGGCTGGCCAACATCAGTGAGGACGCCACCGGCCGCGCGGAGATTGTCCGGCGCACCCTCAACGGCACCGTGCGTTCCCTCTCGGAGCGGCTCACCGTTCTCGCCCAAGCTGTTCAGGACCAGCACGATGCCGGCAACCAGTTGGGCGAAGACGTCCAGGCTGCCTTCGCAGACGCCGCGACGAGGATCGGCCAGTCCACCAGCGACGGCACCCTCCTGCGCGGAGAAGTACTGGCGCGCTGGCAAGATTTTGTGGGAACCGGTGAATTCTTCCGGGCCTTGGAAAGCAATATTGGCCGCTTCCGCGACAGGATCGGGGCGTTCTTCAAGGGCCAGCCGCCACCCGCAGTCAAGGTTGAATCAGCCATTGAAACCGGGCTGCAGGCGGTCATCGTTGATCAAGCCGCCCGCGCAGCCGAGGACGCAGATCAGCGCTGGCGGGCAGATCCCGCCGGCCGCCAGCTCCTGGGGCTCGATGACCTCTCAGGGGTCACCGCAGATTTCCCGGCAGAAGTGGCCGCAGAGATCCGGGCCTGGCAAGGTGAAGTGCTGGCGCTCATCCGTTCTGAAGGCGCAGCCAAACGCTCCCAAGCCCGCTGGCTGTCCTTCGGCGTCAACGGGCTCGGGGTCATCCTCATGATCGTGGTCTTTTCTTTCACTGGGGGACTGACGGGAGCCGAGGTGGGCATCGCAGGAGGTACCGCCGTCGTGGGTCAAAAACTGCTTGAAGCCATCTTCGGCGAGGATGCTGTGCGCCGGCTGGCCAAGGAGGCCAAAACCGCTCTCGAGAAGCGTTGCGCCAGCCTCCTGGACGGTCAGCAACAGCGATTCTTGGACAGGCTCGCTCCGGCGCAGGCCGATGCGAAGCGCCTTGATGAGCTCGCTACGCGCCTAGGAAGCCTAGGAAGCCTTGGAAAGCTCGGCACGCAAGGAGGCAAGGCATGAGCCGTCACCGCGAAAGTCGCGCCGAATCCACGCTGGACCGCCAGCTGGCCGCCCTGAATGTTGCCCGCGAATTGGGCGAGGGACGTCTGGACGACGCCACACTTGAGAACGTCTACGGTGTCCTGGAACGCGCCACATCCCGCCGTTCGCTG
The DNA here is from genome assembly GCF_001445575.1 of Arthrobacter alpinus. Classification (NCBI taxonomy): domain Bacteria; kingdom Bacillati; phylum Actinomycetota; class Actinomycetes; order Micrococcales; family Micrococcaceae; genus Arthrobacter; species Arthrobacter alpinus. The sequence goes on from NZ_CP013200.1 coordinate 1,894,449, forward strand.
AGCGCCGATCACACGGTGGTGGGCTTCTTCGGGGCCACCGGCAGCGGGAAGTCCTCGCTGTTCAACGCGGTCTCTGGCGCGGATGCCGCCCGGGTTGCCGTGCGCCGGCCCACCACCAGCGAGCCGCTCGCCATGATCTGGGGGATGGAGGGCAGCGCGCCACTGCTGGACTGGTTGGAGATCGCCGACCGCCGCGAGGGTCAGGCCGTTAACGGTCTGATGGACGACGCCGGAGGGTTGGTCCTGCTGGATCTGCCGGATTTCGATTCGGTCCAGTTGAGCAACAGAGCCATTGTGGAACGCTTGGCCGGGCAGGTGGATGTCTTGGTGTGGGTCTTGGATCCGCAAAAGTACGCCGATGCCGCCATTCACAACGATTTCATCCGGGCCTTCTCAACCCACGCAGACGTGACACTGGTGGTCCTTAACCAGATCGACAAGCTGGATCCCGCCGAGGTCAAACCGGTACTGGAATCGCTGGCGTCCATTCTGGATCGGGATGGGCTCCCCAACGTGAAAATCTCTGGTGTCTCGGCAACCACGGGCCAAGGCGTCCCGGAGTTGCGTGCCAGGATTGCCACCGTGGTCAGGGCCAAGGCCGCCAAATCTGCACGGCTTGCCGCGGACGTTGCCGTGGCCGGTCAACGCCTGACGGAGGCCGCCGGTGATGGCGAAGCCGCCGGGGTTCACCAGCAGGATCGCAAGGCGCTGGCCGCCGGTTTAGCCAAGGCCGCCCACGTGGAAAATGTGGTTTCTGCAGTCCGTGCCTCGTACAAGCTGGATGCCACCAAGCAGACCGGCTGGCCGGTGACGCGCTGGATTTCACGCTTCCGGAAAGATCCGCTGCGGCGCCTGAGCTTGCGCCGCGAGGGTTCCGCCGAGGTAAACCGGACGTCGTTGCCTTCGGCAGGGGCGGCCGAACAAGCCCAGCTGGATTCAAGCGTTCGCGACTTCGCCGATGCCGCCAGTGCTGGGGCTTCCGGGCCGTGGCGGGCATCCATCCGGGCCGCCGCACGCAGCAACCGCGCCGAGCTGCCCGACGCGCTGGACCAAGCCGTTGCCGGGACCGATCTCAAAGCCAACACCCGTGCATGGTGGTGGCCGGTGTTCGCCGTGATTCAGTGGCTGGCGCTGCTGGTGGCTGTGGGTGGATTGGTCTGGCTGGGCGTTCTCGCCGCTCTGGGCTACTTCCAGATGCCTGTTCCGGAGGTGCCCAAGGTGGAGGGCTGGCCGTTACCCACGCTGATGGTGCTGGCTGGGGTGGTGCTGGGTATTTTCCTGGCCATCACTAGCAAGTTCCTGGCGGCTGCAGGGGCTGGCGGCAGGGCGTCTGCTGCCCGGAGACGGCTGCGTGAGAGCGTTGCGCTCACCAGTGAGACGCTTGTGGTGGACCCCACGGAAGCCGAGATTGCGCACTTCCGGGCGTTCCAGCAAGCTCTGGCCGACACCCGCTAAACCCTGGGGCGGTTTCGTTTTAGGCGAGCATGGTGTCGCGGCACTTGATGAGGGTGCGTAGGTTGCGGGTGGTGGTTGTACTTTTGTAGCGCGGCTTGGCGGAAAGCTTGCTGAAGGGTTGTCCAGAGTGCCCCCGGCCGCGGCTGGCCAAGCGAGTGCTTCGGGGCTGAGCCTGGCCAGTTCGACGCCGGGAATCTCACCGCCGTGCCGCGCCAACTCATCCAAGGTGGCAGGGTCTGAGGAGAGCGTGACATAGCTGTGGGTGGAGGCGTCGTCGGCTGGGTAAGGGCAGGCCTCGATGATGGCTTCCAGTGTGGGCAGGTCGATGACCACCACCCACGCGTCGTAGCCGAAGCGCGCACGCAGCAGCGTCTCCACCATGGTTTTCAGTTCCCCTGCGGTGACCTCGGCGGAGCAGACAACGTTTCCTGAGGCCAGCAGCGTCCGGGGCTTGGTCAGGGGAGGACGGCCAGTGCTGCGCGGAGGTCGGCCATTTTTAAATTGATGCCTCCAACATTGATCCCGCGAAGGAAAACAGCATATTTGGTCATGCGCAAACACTACCCGAGACCGGGCTCACAGGCCGAAGACTATGAAGCTGCGGACGGTTAACGCCAAACGGTGCGCCACTCCAGGAGTGGCGCACCGTTTGAACGTAATGGAACGCAGGCGTCGCGGGGAAAAACAGCTAGGCCTGGCTCAATGTGGCTACACAGCGCTCTTGCGCAGCGCCTCGGTCAGAATGCGGGATGCATTGCACACGATCTCGGCGTGCAAACGGCCCGGCTGGCGGGTCAGGCGCTCAATGGGGCCGGAGATGGAAACAGCGGCAATGACCCGGCCGGAGGGGCCACGCACCGGGGCTGATACCGAGGCGACCCCGGGCTCACGCTCGCCGAGGGACTGACCCCACCCACGGCGTCGCACGCCGGCCAGAACGGTGGGGGTGAAGCGCGCATTGTGCAGGCCCTCCAGCAAACGCTCGTGGTCTTCCCATGCGAGCAGCACCTGTGCGGCGGAACCGGCCTTCATGGTCAGCTGCGTGCCCACAGGAATGGTGTCGCGCAGACCAATGGGCCGCTCGGCGGAGGCCACACAGACGCGAGAATCTCCTTGGCGGCGGAAAATCTGGGCACTTTCACCGGTAGAGTCCCGCAATTGCAGCAGGACGGGGCCGGCGGCAGCAATGAGCCGGTCTTCGCCAGCCGCCGAAGCCAGTTCAACGAGGCGGCTGCCGAGCACAAAACGGCCCTGCATGTCGCGGCTGACCAGCCGGTGATGTACCAAGGCTAGTGCCAACCGGTGCACTGTGGGCCGGGCCAAACCGGTGGCTGCAACAAGCTGTGCCAGGGTTGTGGGGCCAGCTTCCAGTGCATCAAGCACAAGAGCCGCTTTGTCAATGACGCCAACGCCACTAGAATTGTCCATGTAATGATATTACCGTCTCATTATGTGAGATGCCAATCGAAGAATTGGCTTCCTCGCAGAGGGGGCTGGAACAGTGGAGTTATACAAACCACCGAGCAAGGGTCCTGGCGCTAATTCTACGTCCGAATTCCATGCTCAACAGATGAAGGGAGCTGGCCGTGACCGAGGCAAATACACCCGTTGCACACGACTCAGCACAGGTGCCGACGGTTTCGACATCGACTCCGCGTAAGGCTGCGAAGACGCTGGCGGAAAAGGTCTGGCGCGACCACGTTGTCAAGCAAGGCGAAGGCGACGGCGACGCTGCCCAGCCGGACCTTCTGTACATCGACCTTCACCTGATCCACGAGGTCACCTCACCGCAGGCCTTCGAGGGTCTGCGCCTGGCGGGCCGGCCGCTGCGCCGCCCGGATCTGACCATCGCCACGGAGGATCACAACACTCCCACGCTAGCCATTGACAAGCCGATCGCCGATCTCACCAGCCGCACCCAGATCCAGACCCTGCGCAATAACTGCGCCGAGTTCGGTGTGCGTCTGCATTCCCTGGGCGACGCCGAGCAGGGGATCGTTCACGTGGTGGGCCCGCAGCTGGGTCTAACTCAGCCGGGCATGACGGTTGTCTGCGGCGACTCCCACACCTCAACTCACGGAGCCGTGGGTGCTTTGGCGTTTGGCATTGGTACTTCTGAAGTGGAACACGTCATGGCGACCCAGACGTTGCCGCTGAAGCCGTTCAAGACCATGGCCATTAACGTTGAAGGTACGCTGCGCTCCGGTGTCACCTCTAAGGACATCATCTTAGCTGTCATTGCCAAGATCGGTACCGGTGGTGGCCAGGGTTACGTGTTGGAATACCGCGGTTCCGCGATCCGGGCCCTGTCTATGGATGCCCGCATGACCGTGTGCAACATGTCCATCGAGGCCGGCGCCCGTGCAGGCATGATCGCCCCCGATGAGATCACCTTCGAGTACCTGAAGGGCCGAGCCCACGCACCTGTCGGTCAGGACTGGGATAACGCTGTTAAGTACTGGAAGTCATTGACCACCGAGGACGACGCCGAATTTGACGCCGAGGTCTTCCTCGACGCCAACACGCTGGAGCCGTTCGTTACCTGGGGTACTAACCCGGGCCAAGGTGTTTCCCTGAGCGAAAACGTTCCCAACCCGGAGGACTTTGGCGATGAAAACGCCAGGGCCGCAGCCGAACGCGCACTGGCCTACATGGATCTGGAAGCCGGCACACCCATGAAGGACATCCGTGTTGACACGGTATTCCTGGGCTCCTGCACCAACTCCCGCATCGAAGATTTGCGCGTCGCTGCTGACATCATCCGTGGCCGCGAAAAGGATCCGAACATCCGCATGCTGGTGGTTCCCGGCTCCGCCCGCGTCCGTCTGGAAGCTGAAGCTGAAGGCCTGGACAAGGTGTTCATTGACTTCGGTGCGGAGTGGCGCTTCGCAGGCTGCTCCATGTGCCTGGGCATGAACCCGGATCAGCTGGAACCCGGCGAGCGGTGCGCCTCCACCTCAAACCGCAACTTTGAAGGCCGGCAGGGCAAGGGAGGCCGCACACACCTGGTCTCTCCCGTTGTGGCAGCTGCTACCGCTATTCGCGGAACCCTCAGCTCGCCGTCGGACCTGTCACCTGTTGCCGCAAGCACCGTAGCGTAAGGAGCTCACACCATGGAAAAGTTTTCCTCCCACACCGGTACCGGTGTCCCGCTGCGCCAAAGCAACGTTGACACCGACCAGATCATCCCCGCCGTCTACCTGAAGCGGATCACCCGTACCGGCTTCGAGGACGCCCTGTTCTCCAGCTGGCGCAAGGACCCGGAATTCATCCTGAACCAGGAGCCGTACTCGGCCGGTTCGGTATTGGTGGCCGGTGCCGATTTTGGCACGGGTTCCTCGCGCGAGCACGCTGTTTGGGCGCTGAAGGACTACGGCTTCAAGGCTGTGCTGTCCTCACGGTTCGCCGATATTTTCCGCGGCAACTCGGGCAAGCAGGGTCTGGTGGCCGCTGAGGTTGCCCAGGATGACATTGAGTTGATCTGGAAGGTCTTAGAAAATGCTCCGGGCACCGAGGTGACCGTTGACCTCGTGTCCAAGATGGTCACCGCTGGCACCGTTGTGGCGCCGTTCCAGATTGACGACTACACGCGTTGGCGCCTGCTCGAAGGCCTGGATGACATTGGCCTGACGCTGCGTGACGAGCCGGCCATTACTGCTTTCGAGGCCACGCGCCCGGCGTACAAGCCTTTGACGCTGCCGGTGAAGGTCTAACCCAAGCCGCGTAGCGAAAGCCGGTCCGTCCCAGAGCAGGGGAGGGCCGGCTTTTTTATGTCTGCCTGTTCAGCAGGGCTCCGCGGGAGCGGTGGTGTCGACGTTGGAGATTTCCCACCAGGCGATCGACCACTCCATGGTGTATTTCATGTGCCAGACGGTGCAACTCTGCAGGCCATCGACTGACTGGGCAGGGTCTTGGGAGGTTCGCAGGCTTGCATTCGCCACGATGGAGCCGTCACCTGTGCTCGCAATGGAGGCGATGTCGATTCTCTGCCAGTACGAGGTATCCAGGTCCTTGCTCCATTCGAGGTATCCGTGCTGCTCCGCTTGGGCTAGGGGCGTGAATATGTTGTAGGCCATTTGGTATGCACCGCTGTTGATGGCTTGGCCGTGAATCAGCAGGCTCTGGGCCACCTGAATGCCGCGCTCATCAGGGGTTTCCACCTTGACGGTGATTTGATTGTTTGTTGCCACTCCGGTGTTGTCGCACCTTGCCAGGGACACCGGAGCAGGGGTCTGCCACCACGAAGCGACAACTTTCGCAGCTGAAGCGCCTGAGCTGACATAGTTGGTGCCCTGGAAGGATTGTTTGTACACCTGCCCGTTGGCCAGGACACCCGTGCGCGTTGACCTGACAATGCCGACCACGTTTCCGTCGATTGAAACCACAGGGCCGCCACTATTGCCGCCGTTGATTGCTGCGGCCGTCTGCAAGATGTGCCCGGTTCCGTCAAACGCAGGGCCGTTTTGGACGTTTAGTGCGCTGATCGCCCCTGTGACCGCAGTGAAGTTCTCGCCCTGGGGAAACCCAAGAACACCAATGGAGGTGCCCTCTGGCGGGTCCTCGACGGCGAACGTGAAGTTGTGGCCTGTGATGGGAGCCGCAGTTTCAAGGAGCGCCACATCTTCGGCTTTATTCATGCCCTGGATTGTTGCAGTTACCACCTGTCCATTGATTCCCACGGTGATCCCGGCGACCCCTTCGACCACGTGCGCGGCGGTGACTATGTGTGTGTCATCCACTTGAAAGCCGCTGCCAACGGAAGCGAAGTCACAACCGGTGACAGAAACGCGGGCCACGCCGGGCCGAAGGCTGCGAAAGGTTTCAGGCCACGAAGGAGGTGGAGCTGCTGATGTTGTCGGCTCCGCGGGGGTCGAGACCTGCCCTTGAGAGGAGCCCCCGGATCCGGGTGCGGAATGCGTGAGCGTGTCTGCAATATCGCATCCGGTGCCGAGCACCATGATGGCCGAGAGGACAATAACCGTTCCACTGCGCCAGCACCTGGCTTGCGGGACATTCATGACAGCCTGCCTTCGAAACTCTCAAGTTCCCCGGACTGCCCCAGCAGCACCGGAAAGGTTCGCCAGTAGGAGAGACCAGATCCGAAAGTCCCGGCAGTCGCGAAACCGACGAGGCTAGGCCCATCATAGACACGTGGGTGGGCACTGCGTCCTGATTTCCCGCAAGATTACGCGTCAGCTCCGTTTCAGGCCTCCGGCCGGGCCGGAAGACCGGGCGAGTTGCCCACCAAACCCCAGCGTTTTACGCATTTTCACCCCGAGAAACTATGCTTGACTGAGGCCCGGACCAAACCGGGGAAGCCCCGGCATGAAATGGCGTGTATCGGGAGGCGCTGGGCGGGCCACGGGACAACCCCGCACGCCAACAGGCGCACAGCATGTAGCAGAGGATTAGGTGGCAATGAGCAGAATTCTGACGGTCCGAGGCGGTGTTCCGCTCAAGGGACGTGTCCAGGTACGTGGAGCCAAGAACTTGGTCCCCAAGGCCATGGTGGCTGCATTGCTGGGAAATTCCCCGTCAACGCTGCGCAATGTGCCTGAAATCAAGGACGTTGAAGTTGTCACCTCTTTGCTGCAGCTTCACGGCATCACGGTTGAGAAGGATTCGCTCACCGGAGACCTGACCATGGATCCGGCCAATGCCAAGAAGGCATCCAGCGCCGAAATCAACACCCATGCCGGAGATTCCCGTATCCCGATCCTGTTGTGCGGACCCCTGATCCACTCGATCGGACACGCCTTCATTCCGGATCTGGGCGGTTGCAAGATCGGTGACCGTCCCATCGATTACCACCTTGACGTCCTGCGCAAGTTTGGCGCCGTCGTTGAGAAGACAGGCGGCGGCATCTCCATCACCGCGCCCAACGGCCTCAAGGGCACCAAGATTTCCCTCCCGTATCCCAGCGTGGGTGCTACGGAACAGGTACTGCTGTCCGCAACCCGGGCCGAAGGCATCACCGAACTCTCCGGTGCCGCCACTGAGCCGGAAATCATTGACTTGATCGCCATCCTGCAAAAAATGGGTGCCATCATCTCCGTCCAGACGGACCGAACCATCCGGATTGAGGGCGTCACAGAACTCACCGGCTACGATCACACAGCACTGCCTGACCGCAACGAATCAGCCTCCTGGGCCTCGGCGGCACTGGTCACCGGTGGTGACATTTACGTTGAAGGCGCCAGCCAGCGTGACATGATGACGTTCGTGAACACCTTCCGCAAAATTGGCGGTGGCATGGACATTCAGGACGACGGCATCCGCTTCTTCCACAAAGGCGGAGCCCTGAAGCCGCTGGTTCTGGAGACAGACGTTCACCCCGGGTTCATGACTGACTGGCAGCAGCCGCTCGTAGTAGCACTGACGCAGGCCGAGGGCGTCTCAATTGTCCACGAAACCGTGTATGAAAACCGCTTCGGTTTCACCAATGCGCTGACCCGGATGGGCGCTAACATTCAGCTCCACCGCGAGTGCTTGGGCAGCATCCCTTGCCGTTTTGGGCAGCGGAACTTCATTCACTCTGCTGTCATTTCAGGGTCCACGCCGCTGAAGGGCGCCAACATCAACGTCCCCGATCTGCGCGGCGGCTTCAGCCACATGATCGCTGCCCTCGCGGCAGAGGGCACCTCCACCGTGACGGGCATTGACGTCATCAGCCGCGGCTACGAGCGCTTTACCGCCAAGCTGCAGGGACTCGGCGCCGACTTCGACGTGCACGATTCCACGAAGTTCGTAGGCTAGAGACCATGACCGCTGATGAGCCTGGCAAGGCACCCCGCAAGCGCCCCTTCAAACCCGCAGGCATGAGCATGGGCACCCGGATGTTCTTCGCGCTGCTCGCGGGGGTTGCCCGGACTCTCATGAACGTGGTTGTTGGCAAGGAATGGCACGGCTTGGAGAAGTTGCCCCGGGATGAGGGCTTCATTGTGGTCCCGAACCACTGCACGGAAATTGACCCGATTGTTGTGGGTCACCTGCTGTACAACCAAAACATCATGCCGTACTTCTTGGCCAAGGATGGGTTGTTCAAGACGCCCGTGCTCGGTGCTGTCCTGCGTGGCGCCAACCAGATTCCCGTGGAGCGCAGCGGTGCCGGTGCTGGCAAGTCCCTGGTTGCCGCACAGACCGTGCTCGACGGCGGTGGTGCGGTAGTGATCTACCCCGAAGGAACGCTCACCCGCGATCCCGAGTTGTGGCCCATGAAGGGGCGCACCGGCGCTGCCCGGCTCGCCTTGGGCACCGGCGCCAAGGTCATCCCGGTGGTTCATTGGGGTGCTCAAGAGGTGTTTCCGCGGTACGCCAAGGGCTTCAAAATCTTCCCGCGGAAGCGCGTCAAGGTAGTAGTTGGCGACCCTATTGACCTCAGTGAATTTGACGGCCACGCCGCCGACAAAGCCACTCTTGAGGCCATGACAGAGGTCATCATGGCGGCCATCACCGTGATGCTCGAGGAGCTGCGTGGGGCCAAAGCCCCCACCGTGCGCTGGGATCCAGCCGCTCACCAGCAATCCAGTCACGGCCGTTTCGTAGAGCGCGGATCTGCCGGTCACGGCGGCCCTGACGCGAGCAGCACGCCTGACGTGAGCAACACGCACGACGCCGGCACAACAGAAACAGGGGACCTTCAGTGAGTATTGTGGATGGCATTGCGCCGGCCAAGATAGCGGTTTTGGGCGCCGGTAGCTGGGGGACCACGTTCGCTAAGATCCTTGGCGACGCTGCAGCAGGCACCGACCGCAAGATCGTCCTGTGGGGCCGCCGTCAGGAAGTGGTTGATCAGATCAACCAGCTCCACCGCAATCCCCGCTACCTCTCCACCACTGAGCTTCCCACTAATATCTCCGCCTCAACGGACGTCCAAGAGGTCCTCAAGGACGCCGAGCTCGTGGTGCTGGCCGTCCCCGCCCAAACCTTGCGTGAGCAGTTGCGCGGCTTGGCCGGGCACATCGCCCAGGATGCCGTCGTGGTTAGTTTGATGAAGGGGCTGGAGCTGGGCACGGACCAGCGCATGTCTCAGGTCATTGAGCAGGAGCTGGGAATCGGCAATGACCGAGTAGTGGTGGTCTCCGGCCCCAACCTGGCCATGGAAATTGCGCGCCAGGAGCCCACGGCATCGGTCGTGGCCTGTGCAGATGAGGACACCGCCAAATGGGTGGCCAACGTCTGCAAGCCGCGGTATTTCCGCCCCTACACTGTCGATGACGTGGTGGGCGTTGAAATTGGCGGCATCGTGAAGAACGTGATCGCGCTATGCGTGGGTATGTGCGAGGGCCAAAAGGTAGGCGACAACACCAAGGCCTCCGTCATCACGCGCGGACTCGCTGAGACCACACGGCTGGCGCTAGCGCTGGGCGGCAAGGCCGAGACCATGGCCGGGCTCGCTGGCCTGGGCGACCTCGTGGCCACCTGCTCGTCATCGCTGAGCCGCAACCACACCGCCGGGCGCATGCTGGGCGAAGGCCTCACCCTGGACGAGGTCAATAACCGCATGACGCAGACAGCCGAGGGCATTAAATCTGGGCGTGCAGTCTCTGACCTCGCCGCCAAAATGGGCGTCGATATGCCCATCACCAATGCGGTTGTAGGCGTCCTTGAAGGTAAACTGACAGTCGATGAACTGGGGCCGCTGCTGCTGGCCCGCCAATTGAAATCCGAAGGCGAATAACGCGTGACTACCGATTCCCCCGCTACTACTGCGCCCATCCGTGTGGCCATCCTCTTTGGCGGGCGCTCCAGCGAGCATGCCGTCAGCTGTGTGACCGCCGCCGGTGTGCTGGGTGCCATTGACAGGACCAAGTACGACGTCGTTCCCATCGGTATCGCAAAATGCGGCCAGTGGGTTTTGGCTGATGAGGACATCGCAGGCTGGTCCCTCACCGCAGGTGCGCTGCCGGAGGTTTTGGCGGGGGATAAGACGCTCTCGCTGGCTCACTTGGGCGGGGGACACCAGCTGGTGCTCTCCGAAGCTGGTGCGATTCCGCAGGAACTGGGCGCCATTGACGTGGTGTTCCCGTTGTTGCACGGCCCGTGGGGCGAAGACGGAACCTTGCAGGGCATGCTGGAACTCAGCGATACCCGCTACGTTGGTGCCGGCGTGCTGGCCTCGGCCATTGGCATGGACAAGCACTTCATGAAGGTGGTTTTTGAAGCGGCCGGGCTGAGTGTTGGACCGTACATTGCCGTGACCGATCGCGAATGGAGCGTTGACCCGGAGAAGGTACGCGCACGCGTTGCCGAGCTTGGCTTCCCCGTCTTTGTGAAGCCGGCCCGCGCTGGATCCTCCATGGGCATCTCCAAGGTGGATTCGCTGGCTGAGCTGGATGCTGCCATTGCGCAGGCCCGCGAACATGACCTGAAGCTGGTCATCGAGGCAGGCATTGTGGGCCGCGAGATTGAAGTTGCTGTGCTCGAAGGCCAGGGGAGTGCGGCACCCCGCGTCTCTCTGCCCGGTGAGATTGCCATGGCTGATAATGATCATGCGTTCTATGACTTTGAGGCTAAATATGTTCAGGGCAGTGCCGTGAACCTCAGCTGCCCGGCGGATATGCCTGACGCTGACCTTGAACGGGTACGCGAGCTGGCAGCGCTGGCGTTTGACGCCGTCGGTGCCGAAGGCCTCTCCCGCGTGGACTTCTTCTACACCGAGGCAGGGGAGCTGATCATCAACGAGATCAACACCATGCCTGGCTTCACCCCGAGCTCCATGTACCCGCAGATGTGGCAAGCCACTGGATTGGCGTACCCGGAACTGATTGACGAACTGTTGCAGCTGGCGCTGAACCGCAAAGTAGGCCTGCGCTAGCCCACCCCCCCAACGCTCCCTCAGCGATGGTTGCTTTTCACTCAACGCTCTATCAGCGATGGTGGTTTTTCATCCAATGCTCCCCCACTCAGCAAGGTGGGGGAGCATTTGTTATTGGCACCGCCCTAGCGTTGGAACCATTTGGTGTCCCTCATGTGGGGGACAAATGCCTCTGCACCACTTAGGAATTGGTGTCATTTGTCTCTTATAGATGACAAAATGCAACAAGCTTAGGTGCTGCCCGATGACGTTTTTTCAAAACCGAATGGCGTAATTTAGCGGACAGGTAGTGAGCGCATCAGTACAAAGTCATACCCCAGCCTTATGCTTTCCTTAGTAGCTGTACTTTTGGCTAGTAGCTGTACTTAATGGGGAGCAGGGTAGAAATGAGCGGTCTCGCAATTCGGGTTGGCGTTGTCGATGACAATGAAGTGGTGCGGATTGGTTTTTCAGCGGCAGCGGCCATGGATGCTAAGCATGCGCAGACCCCTATCAAGGTCATTGTAGCTGCTGAATCCGTACCCAAGCTCTTGCAGTCCCGCGCCAATATCTTCGATGTAGTGGTCCTGGATTTGTCTTTAGCAGACGGTTCAGAACCAGGGGACAACGTCCGTGCCCTGATAGCTGCCGGCTATCCAGTTCTGGTGTTCAGCGTGGCAGATAATACCGATGCCATCAGATCTGCCCTGGCAGCAGGTGCGTCCGGGATCGCTCGCAAGGGTGATGACATCAGACAGGCCTTGGCAATGGTCCGTTTGGTTGCTGCCGGGGAAACCATTGACAGTCAAGAACTCGCCATTGCCATTTCCTCTGATTCAGGTTTTGTGGCGGCTGAACTCAGTGACCGGGAACGGGAAACTCTCAAACTTTATGCAACAGGATTTACCGGCGTTCAAATTGCCCGGCGCATGAATGTTTCTGCGAATACTGTTGGCACTAACATCAAGCGCATTCGGGAAAAATATGCGGCCGCTGGACGCTATGCCCCCACCAAATTGGAGCTTTACCACCGGGCGCTGGAAGATGGCATCCTTGCCCCTGATATGCATTTAGAACAGACCCGCTAGGAAGGGCCGCAGTGTCTTCACCTCAGGGAGAATTGTTGTGAGAGCCCAGCTGCAAGACACCAGTCTGCTGCCCAACACCGTGGAAATGACGGAAGTGGTGCTGGCTCGGTCCATTGGCGTGTTTTCGCTGCTGTTGGTGGCGTTGGCGTTGCCTGACCTGTTGCAGAATACGGGCGGGCAGCCCCGCCCTGGCTACATCACCTTTGTAGTCATGGTCCCGGTGCTCATTATTGCCGCCATGCTGCCCGTTAAACATGCGGTGATACGGCGCTTTTTTGCCGGCTCGGCAGCATGGCTCATTCTCTTGGGTTTCTTGCTGTGGCACCTGGGTCTGATTGGAAACTCTTTGCACGCGGACGCGAGGCCTTGGTCGTGGGGGATAGCCGGCGCCGGGGTAGGTTTGGCAGCCGTGGCCAGGAACACCTCCATGGCCAGCGTGTACGGTGCGCTCTTCACCATTTTGGTTCTGGTCATTCCGGGTTTGCCGGCGGGTTCTGCCCGCGAATGGCAGGACTCCTGGCAGGACGCCTTGCTGACATTCGCCATGACGGCCGCCATCATCGCTCCCATTTGGGCCCTTCGCCAAGCCGTCCAGGAATCGGAGTGCGCTGCCGTCACTGCCGTGGAGAAATTCTCTGACGCCGCCAAGTCCCAGGCCATCACTGTGGAACGGATGCGGTTGGATGCTCTGACCCATGACATTGTGCTGAGCACCTTGATTGTGGCCTCGCAAGCTGTCAATCAGGACGTTGTGGAAGCCTCTCGCCGGGCAGCCACTGCCGCACTCGCTCAGTTGGATGATGTGAGGAACGACGCCGGTCCCTCCCAGGGTGAGCAGGTCGCCGTTGGCGAGTGGTTGGGCAGGTTGGGGGCGGCGGTGTCGATGTATGGAATCACTGTGGATGTCCCGGCACCCGGTACCCCTGCGCGGCAGCGGATTCCGCTGTTGGTGGGCAGAGCCATAGTCCAGGCCACCACAGAGGCAGTTCGCAACAGCCTTGAGCATGCTAACGGTGCCCAGACCGCCGTTAACGTTTCCTTCCCCCATGAGGGCCAGACAGGGCAGGAGGTGGCAGATTCAGTACGGGTTACGATCTCGGACAATGGACCCGGATTTGATCTGGAGACCATCCCGCTGGAACGGATGGGCATCAGGGTCTCCATCGTGGAACGCATGCAGGACGTGCAAGGTAGTGCCACAGTGATTTCCAGTTCAACCGCAGGCACCTTGGTGCTATTGGAATGGGACGGAGGAATCCATGGAACAGCGTCGAACTAGATGGCTGGTGCTGGTGTTTGCCACCTTCATGCCCATCGCCCACGTGATTATGGGATTGGCCAACAGTGATGTGCCTACCTCGCTGTGGCAGTACTTCCTCGCCATGCTGATTTGTTTGGCTTTGGTGGTGCTTTTGTGTTGGGATTCAGGGAAGAATGCCATGCCGCTGTGGGCTGCCTGGTCTGTGGTGGCGGGCGTACTGCTCATGGACCTATTGGTGAACAGTGTGCTGCCCGCAGGTATTCACCCGGGGTATGCCTCGTGGCAAAATGGGGCCATTCAAATGCTCCTTGTGGCGTTGACCTTCAGAGACAGGATGCGGCTCGCCTGGTTGGGGATGGGTTTGTTTGCCGTCGCAGACATGAGTGCATCGCTTGCGCTGGGGCTTTCGGTCACTGATGCATTGGCACTAGTGTTGACCCCCATTATGTGGATGGTCATCGCCACGGCCGTCCGGTCCGTTTTGGGCCGCAGTAAGAACAATATTGCTGTGTATTCAGCCCAGAGCCAGCTGGCGGCCACCAAGCTGGCCAAGGAACATGCCCACGGTTTGTACCGCAAGCAGTGGTTGTTGGAGCTGGAACAGGCCACGCGCCCGGCGCTGGAAGCCATTGCGGGGCAAGACGCGGGCCAAGGACTGTCGGCATCGGATCGCTTGGATCTGGCCCTGTTGGAGGCAGAGTTGCGGGATCAGATCCGCGGCCGCGCCTTGGTGACCCCGGAAATTCAACAAGCCACCCGGGCCGCCAGGAAACGCGGTGTCAAGGTTGACCTTTTGGATGACAGAAAAACGTCCCTACCTGACACCGTTGCCGCCGATGTTTTCGCGCAGCTGCTGGACATTCTTGGTGCGGCCCAGTCCGGGACTCTGCGCGCCCGGGCGCTGCCTGTGGGCGAGAGCCCCGCCGTCACCATCCTCGCCTTCGATGAATCCGCAGATCAGAATGAAACGTACGTGGAAATCAGTGAGCCCCACCCCGTGCCAGCCACATAGGCTCGGACAAGAAGCAGGCAGTTCCTGAAGGTAGATCAGCGCTCCGGCTGCCATCCTGCAGGGGATAAACTGGCAGCTGGTCTTGTCCTGCAGCGGAAATCATCATCATGCTTGGCGCAGGCGACATTCTAGGAGCCTTTCCCCCATGAGCACTGAGCCATTGCAGCAGCAGAACATCCTCCGCTGGATGCCCCGCGATGCCCAAGCCCAAGATACTGAACCCACTGAACATACTGCCCTGTGGAGCAGCGCAAGCGGTGCCGCCATGCCCAAAAAGGTGGTGGCTGTAGATGATTCGCTGACCGCCGATGAGGCTTACCGGCTCGCCGCTCAAGGCACGGCCTTGCTGTGGCAGGGCGATTACCACAACGCCCGCCAGCTGCTCTCGGCCATGGCTCGCCGCCTCCCCGTCTTTTCAAGGCTCGACGGCGAATCCGTCGCCCAGTCCTTCTACCGCTACCGCCAAGGCCGGACTCAAAGGGCCAAAATGTTGGGACGGGTGTTGGTGCCGCTGGCTCCTGGCCCGTCCGTTCCTTTGCGCCGAGCTCCAGACGTGTCGGAGGCCTGGCTGCTGGCCGCAGGCCCCGTTGAGGAGCCGGCCGTGGCTCCGCTGCAGGACATCCTCGGCGCTGTTGGTGCGTTGGAATGGCGGCGTAACGGCCTGTTTGTCCAGGAACTCGATGCCGTGATCTACCCGCACTATGGCACCTTTGCCCCTGTCCGCAGCGAATATCTTGGGCTCATGGAGGGCTTGGAACTGCCATCCAAGGAACTGGCCTTTGATATTGGTACCGGCACGGGCGTGCTGGCAGCCATCCTGGCCAAGCGCGGCATCAAGCACATCGTGGCAACGGACAGCGAACCGGCTGCCATTGCCTGTGCAAAGGAGAACTTGGCCAATCTGGGGCTGTCGGACACTGTTGAAGCCGTTCAAGTCAATATGTTCCCGGAGGGCAAGGCACCTCTGGTGGTGTGCAATCCGCCGTGGCTGCCCGGCACCGTCAACACCCTCTTGGACAATGCCGTCTATGATCCCAAGAGCCGCATGCTCAAAGCATTCCTGAGCGGCCTGGCCAAGCACCTGGAACCCGGGGGAGAGGGCTGGCTCATCATCTCGGATCTGGCCGAACATCTGGGTCTGCGCTCCCGTGAGGAACTGGCGGGATGGATTGCGGCCGGGGGCCTTGAGGTGCTGGACAAGGTGGATACGCCGGCTCGGCACCCGCGGTCTATGGACCGCTCCGATCCATTCTTTGATGCCAGGAGCCAAGAAGTCACCTCTTTGTGGAAGCTCGGCGTCAAGCCCTAGCTGATCGGTGACCTTCGTCACATAATGGTCCCGGATGCGGTGTGGATGCTGCGGTGTGGGCGGGTCGACGCGGCTGCGCGTGGCAAGATGGCATCCATGATGGATGAAACTCAGACGGACGTGCGTCCGCGCACGCGCCGGAAAACCCGGCGCAACGTTCTCTTTGTCTTCCTTGGAATCTTCTTGGTTGCAGCCATTGTGAGCGGAGCCTACGTTATTAACTTGGCCAATAGCTTCAATGGCCAGACGCAGAAAATCGCCAATGCCTTCCCCGAAGAGTCCACCCGTCCTACCAAGGAGGGTGCGGCGTCGAAAGCGCAAAACATCTTGGTCTTGGGAAGCGATAGCCGCGGGGACTCCGTGGACATGGCTAATGAAGGTGCGGCTTCTGATCAGCGCTCCGACACCATGATGTGGGTCCATATCCCTGGGGATCGCAAAAACATCGTCATGATGTCCATCATGCGTGACACCTGGGTGGACATTCCCGGACACGGCCAGGCCAAGATCAACGCGGCCATGGCCTTTGGCGGCGTTCCGCTGGTGGTGCAAACCCTTGAAGGCATGTTCAAGGCCCGGCTGGACCATGTTGCCATTGTCGATTTTGAGGGCTTCAAAGCCATCACGGATGCTCTCGGCGGCGTGGACGTCAATGTTCCCATTGCCTTCACCTCCTCGGGCAGCGAGGGGTTCACGTTTGCGGCCGGCTCTCAGCGCATGAACGGCGATCAGGCACTGGCATTTGTTCGTGAGCGCTATGCCTTCAGTGACGGCGACTACCAGCGCGTGCGTAACCAGCAGCTGTTCTTGAAATCGGTCATGAACACCGCACTGACGCCGGCCACCCTGACCAACCCCGCCAAGATCAGCGATCTGGTGAGCCAGGTATCTCCCTATGTCTCCGTCGACGAGGGCCTGGACGCGGCCGCGATGGCCAGCCTGGGTGTGAGCCTGCGCGATGTCCGCGGCTCCAACGTCCTGTCCTTCACGCTCCCCAACTTGGGGACGGGGACCAGCGCCGATGGCCAGTCCATTGTGATCAAGGACGACGCCGCCATCTCGGGTGTTGCTGATGCCCTCGGCTCAGACTCACTCGCCTTGTACATGGAAAAGAACGGGCTGGGGTAATTGCTGTAGTTCCGCAATAGCGCCAAAAAAGTAGGGTCGGGCCATCAGGCCCGACCCTACTTTTTATCCGGGGCCTGTTCGCAGTGCCCGGAGCTGGCTGTTATTTGGTGGCGGTGGGTACGTCGCCGATCCCGATGCACCCGCCGGTGGAGGGAATCTTTGCTGCGGCCGCTGAGATTTGGGTGAGAGCCGTGTCAGAGGGAATCTTGTTTTGTTCAAGAATTAGTTCAGTGGCGGGCTTGCGCCCGTACGTGGTGAATGTCCAGGATGTGCCGTTTTCCTTGATGACCCAGTCCACGCCATTGACGGTCACGCATCGATCAGTGGTAGGTCCGGGTGCCTGAACGCCACAGCGCAACAGCGCTACCGCAGGATCTCCCCAGGCCGCGGTTGCTTGGCTGGAGGTGCTGCGGCGCTTGGTGTCTGCCAGGGAATCGGGCAGCGCAACCATCATGGGCGCGCAGGCCGGATTGTTGGCATCGGCTGCCTCATTGATGGTTACTACAGGTGAGCAGGCTGTCAGGATGAGCAGTGCGACGGCGGCAAAAGGCGCAGCGGTCCGCCAGGAGCGGGAAATCAGAGGCATGTCACCAGCTTATCCGTTCAAGCTGGGAGGATCCGTGCCATGGCTCTCGGGGGCAGTCCTTCATCCTGCCCCGCTGGTAGGTGCTTGCCGGTGCCCGGGGGTGTCATCATTCGTTTGCGTGGACAACGCGCTGGGGACGTTGGATTCCACCGGTCTTGCCTCACAAATCTTGGAAAGACGGTGGGATCCCATGACATACCTGAGTATCAACGGGGAAGAACTGTATTCGGAAGTGGCCGGTGCGGGAGATCCCGTGCTGTTGCTCCATGGCGGTTTCTGTTCTCTGGAGTAGCTGCATGGACAGTCTGATGCGTTGGCGGAGGATTGCCAGGTCTGCGCCTTTGAGCGGTCCGGCCATGGGCGTTCGGCTGACATTGACGCCGACTACAGCTACGTCCGCGGCATTGCCGACACCCTCGCCTTTCTTGACGCCCAGGGCCTGGAATCGGTGCATGTGATTGGCTATAGTGACGGCGCGATCATTGGCCTCATGCTGGCCATGGAGCATCCTGAGAGGGGCGCTCTCTGGTGGCCATCAGCGCCAACCTTGATCCCGCAGTCTTCATCCCCGCAGCCGGCAACGGCCCCAGACTTGGCTCCCCGCCGTCGTCCGCCAATGCGCTCCGCGCAGCAGCCTAAGGGGGAAAAGAAGGCGGATCTGGAGGGGATGCTCTATGGGCAGCTCTCGCCGGATGGCGCCGGACATGCCGACACGGTCCTGGCTAAACTCATGCGGGTGTGGACCAGCGAGCCGCCCGGCGTGGATCTGACTGGCGGGCAGCCACAAGCCTTCTTCCTCCGACAAGGTAAAGATTCGGTCGCCAACGCCCGTGGTCAGGGTTCCGCCGCGCGCCCACACCAGCTCGTGGAGGGGATATGAGTGTGGCTCCCACTCGAGCGGGGTTTGGGGTGTTTCCCATTCAGCAAAAATGATAAAAGAGTCACGCATGTTTGGTGGCAGGCTCTGTCCGCGGCGAACAGCCGTGCTTGGTTCGCGACGCCACGCCCCGTGCCCGGCATCGGTGAGCGGCGGAAGAGGCATTCGAGTGATTTTTCCGGAGTCGGTAGGCCAGGGCGTGGCCCCGACAATGGTGAGGGGAGGCAGTTACCCGACGTCCCGCCGTCGTACTTCCGCATTGTCTTGGATCACAGACAGCCCCGCTAACGGACCCCTAGGAATGCGGGCACGGCGGGGCTTTGATGGATACATAGACACATTCTCCGGCCGCTGGCTGCGAGCTCGGACCACACACGAAGGACGCAATCATGGCGACGATGCATGACCCCTCCCGCACCATTCGCGCAGCCCGCGGCACCGAACTCTCCGCCAAGTCCTGGCAAACCGAGGCGCCCCTGCGCATGCTCATGAACAATCTGGACCCCGAGGTTGCCGAGCGCCCCGAGGACCTGGTGGTCTACGGCGGAACCGGCCGCGCAGCCCGCTCCTGGGAGGCCTATGACGCCATTGTTGCCACGCTGAAGACGCTCGAGGCTGACGAGACCCTGCTGGTGCAGTCGGGCAAACCCGTGGGTGTTTTCCGGACCAACGTGTGGGCGCCGCGGGTGCTGCTGGCCAACTCGAACCTGGTGGGGGACTGGGCCACGTGGCCCGAATTCCGCAAGCTCGAGGCTGAGGGCCTCATGATGTACGGCCAGATGACGGCCGGCTCATGGATTTACATCGGCACCCAAGGGATTCTGCAGGGCACCTTTGAGACGTTTGCCGCCATTGCTGAAAAGCGCTTCGGCGGCACCATGGCCGGCACGCTGACCCTGACCGGTGGCTGCGGCGGCATGGGCGGGGCTCAGCCACTAGCCGTCACCCTGAATGGCGGTGCCTGCCTGATCGTTGACGTTTCCGAGGAACGCCTGTTGCGCCGCGTGGGCAAGCGCTACCTGGACGAGCTGGCACCGTCGTTGGATGCTGCGCTGGAACGTGTGCTTGCGGCGAAGGCGTCTCGCGTGCCCTTGTCCGTGGGTGTTGTGGGCAATGCTGCTGAGGTATTCCCGGAGATCCTGCGCCGGCACCAGGCGGGCGAATTCACGGTGGACATCGTGACCGACCAGACATCTGCCCACGATCCGCTCTCCTACCTGCCCACCGAATACTCCGTGGAGGAATGGGCTGCCGAATCCGAGGCTGATCCCGAAGGTTTCACCAAGAAGTCCCAGAACGCGATGGCCCGCCACGTTCAAGCCATGGTGGAATTCCAGGACGCCGGCGCCGAGGTGTTTGACTACGGCAACTCCATCCGCGACGAAGCCCGCAAGGGTGGCTACTCCCGTGCGTTCGAGTTCCCCGGCTTTGTCCCGGCCTACATCCGCCCCCTGTTCTGCGAGGGTCTGGGCCCGTTCCGTTGGGTTGCACTTTCCGGCGATCCCGAGGACATCCGTGTCACTGATGAGGCGCTGAAGGAACTGTTCCCCGAGAACGCCCACCTGCACCGCTGGCTGGATGCGGCCCAGGAACACGTTGAATTCGAGGGCCTGCCGGCTCGTATTTGCTGGCTGGGCTACGGCGAACGCGCCAAGGCAGGCGTGCTGTTCAATGAGTTGGTGGCTTCCGGACGCGTTTCAGCCCCCATTGTCATAGGCCGCGATCACCTTGACTCCGGATCCGTTGCCTCCCCGTACCGTGAGACCGAATCCATGAAGGACGGCTCCGATGCCATTGCCGACTGGCCGCTGTTGAATGCCATGCTCAACACCGCCTCCGGGGCCACCTGGGTGTCCATCCACCACGGCGGTGGCGTGGGAATTGGCCGCTCCATCCACGCCGGCCAGGTTTCTGTTGCCGATGGCACTGCGTTGGCGGGGGAGAAGCTGGCACGCCTGCTGACCAACGATCCCGGCATGGGTGTGATCCGCCACGCAGATGCCGGCTACGAGCGCGCCATTGACGTGGCCGCCGAGCGCGGGGTGCGCATCCCGATGCAGGAGCGGTAGCCGCTGCCTCATTGAGCATGCCGGTGTCGCCGCGCCGGGCCAGTTGAGGTTGTAGGATCCCACGCTGCCTGTCTTCAGCGACTCGCCTTGACCTGCGGTGATGCGCAGGTCAAGATCACCGAGATTCTCAACTTCGCGTCACTTTCCTACAATTGCTTTGCCGTTGATGAAAACGACGACGCTCATTTCCACAAACGATGCCCAATCAAACTGGATTCGTCAGGTATTGGCGAGCAACGACCCAACGATTGCCGGAGCCAGAAAAAAGGGGCTTATATGAACGGAAATCTTGTCCCATATAAGGCCCGCGGGAATTTTTGCGGACGGGGTATACGGGAATCCGGCGACCGCGGAAGCACGCGGATTGATGTAGCTGGACCGTTGATGGACCGGCTTGCAGGACTGTGACGCCTAGTGGCAACCCGGCAGTACGTTGGGGAGTAAAAGATCCTGTGGATAGATGCAGCGTGCCCTCTGCTTGCGGGTTTTCATGAGTTCATTTCCGTTTCATAGTGTCAATGTCCCTAGTCATGGCCCGTGAATGAGATGTTGGATGGCACCCAAAGTTCGTTGTCGGTGCCCGGGGACCGTAGCCCTGCGAAGCCGGCGCTCACGAGGGCCGCTCCTTCGAAAAGGGCAACAAGGGAGTTTGCCCTCGCTTGCTGTGTGGCAGTTTCCATTTCGGGCTGGGCGCGCTTGACGATGAGCTGGACGTACTCCGCGTATTGGCTGTAGAAATCCCGGAGCACTGCTGCTATTGCATCGTCTGATGCGGCCATGGCCCAGATTTCAACGTACAGCCGCACTGTGGTGGGGTCATTTTGCTGCTGCATCAGCGACGAGGCTATCTGGCCACTTTCCTCCCTCGTGATGCGCGCATGGCTGTCACGTTCAAGGTCGACGCCCGTGGATTCCCGCATCCAGGTTAAGGACCGTTGCAGCACACGGTCCAGTAGGGCCTGCATCAGATCCGAGCGAGTGGGGAAGTAGTGCTGCAAGTGGCCAATACGGACGTTGGATGCGGCCGCGAAATTGCGCATCGTGGCGTTGGCGTTACCCGCCGTGACGAGAACATGCTCGGCTGCTTCGAGGAGGGCTTCCCGTCGCAACTCGCCCTTGGTGCCCGTCATACGGATTCAATCAGAACGTTGTGGGACTCCAGCTCGGCCAGGCCGCTGGCTATGTCTGTTCGGGATTCTGGGAAACCCACTCCCGCAGTAGCCCCGCTGTCCAGGACTTGCTGGAGTCCAAGATATCCACCCAGGGCCGTTAGATGGGCCTGGCCGGCGGGGTCCGTGATGACGACCGAGCGGGCTCCTCCGGGACCTTGCGCGTCAATGCGGATGATGGCGCTCCCACCCTGTCCGGAGGAATAGAGAAGCGAACGCCGCAGGCCCGTCCAGCGTTCGCCGCGCCCCCAGCGAAAGAAGCCCAAGGTTTTGGCAGCGAGCAAGGCAGTGGTTGATGAGTTGGAGCTGAACCCAATTTTGGTGGTCGCCGACCCTATGCCCAAGGTAATGGGAAGTGTGACCTGCTCAGGCGTATCCAACCGGGCCACCTTGGTGCGGTGCCCGCCGATGTCCACCCAACTGGCGTCAGAGAGGGGACTTACCGTTGCCAGTGTCCCGCCACGTCGCACCTCATAGTCCTGCCCCAGGCGGTCGATGAAGTCTACAGAGTCGACCCCGGCCCGGTCATTGACGTCATACCTGATCGCGACTTCAACACTCTCCGCACCGCCAAGCTCATGACTTAGTGAAGCTGCCACTATATTCACAATGCCGCCCATCCATCCTGAAGACAGAAGAACGGGAGCACTCGGCTGGAGCTGGGTTGCCAAAGTGGCCGCCCGCATCATCCGACTCGTCCATCGGGTGACGTCCACGTAGGGAATGCCTGCGCCTACGGCTGCACGGAGGACACGATCTTCGGGGTCATTGACGGTGCTGACGACGGCCCTGGGCGCGGCGGAGAACGGTTCCGGGTCGTTCAAATCCCAGCGATGGACAGAAGCTCCAAGCCCCGATGCAAGCTCTTGCCCTTTCGATGGGTTCCGCCCGGTGAGCAGCAGCGGCCAGGTGGGTGCGCAAAGCCGGGCGAGAGCGCTGCCCACGGTCCCGTAGCCACCGACAATGAGGATTGGGCCGGTAGGGGAGTGCTGCAAATTGTCTGTCATAAAATTAATTTAGGTCAATAGACCTATTAAGTCGAATTGGGTATCCCTCTCAGAACAAGCGGTGGCCAAACAAGTCGATGGACTCTTGCCAGGTCCAGTAATTCTGGAGAATTCATGCCCGATGCCCCGATGCCCTGATGCGGCGCGCGGGAGGACCGCTCTTTCAACTTTTCGACCAGGAGCCCCGCTCAGGGGCCTCCCCTTCTGGCCAGTTGTGCAAACGAGTGACTGAGACTGTGACTCTCAACGTCTTCTGAGACGGTACACATCGACAACTCTCCCGGTGCGCCCCGGAACTTCTAACGCTCGCCGTGCAGCCGCTGCGTGAGCTCCTTCACGCGGGCGTGGATGTCGTCGCGAACCAGCTCCATGCGTTCGCGGCCCTCGATGCCGCGTTGGCTGGGCTCATCCGTTTCCCACACCTCCACGCTCACGCCGTCCACGGCTGGAACCTTCGCTTCAGTGCCCAGTACGACGACGAGCCCCGCCTTCCGCATCGCATCCTCCGTCAGGAGCGTAGGCCGCTCCGCGCTGATGTCGACGCCTAGCTCCAGCAGGACCTCGGCAGAGAGCTGGTTGACGGCCTTGCCGGGAACAGTGCCCGCCGAGGTGACGGTGACGCCGTCGTCGCTTTCAAGCTTCATGAGGCCGGCAGCCATTTGAGACTTGCCGCCATTCTTGACGCAGACAAACAAGACGGCGGGCTTCGCGGCTGTTGAAGTCATGCTCATACCTTCGGGGTAAGTGTGGCGGCCAGAGACTCGAGCGCGCCGGGTACCAGTGAGTAGTACGCCCACACGCCCCGCTTGTCACGGGTGAGCAGGCCAGCCTCCACCAGGATCTTCAGGTGGTGAGAGACCGTGGGCTGCCCCAGGTCCAGCGGCTCGGTGATGTCACAGACGCACGTCTCTGCCGCGGGATCGGCGGCAATCATGGAAAGGATGCGCAGGCGGTTGGGATCTGCCAGTGCCTTGAAGCGGGCGGCCAGCGCCGCGGCCTCCTCGGCCTCAAGAGCGCCCGCGGCCGGAGCGGAGACGCAGCATGGCGCGTCAGCCTGGGTGCCCAGAACCGCAGGGATATCAGTAACAAGCGTCGTGGACATCGCCTGGCCTCGCCTTCATTCTGCTCCCGGAGGGGAGATTGACAACTGTCGATATATTCAACCATACTCGAAACATCGAAAACCGTCGATGTCTCAAATTGGAGAGTATTTGCCGTGACAACCACCGCCACACCCCAGGAAACAGGGCAACTGACGGCCAAACTTTCCACCCTGGACCGCTTCCTCGCCGTCTGGATCCTCGCCGCCATGGCACTGGGACTCGGTCTGGGACGGCTCATACCGCACTTGGGTGAGGCGATGGGAACCCTTCAGGTGGCGGGAGTGTCGGCACCCATCGCCGTCGGACTTCTGGTGATGATGTATCCGGTCCTGGCCAAGGTCCGCTACAAAGAGGCCGGGCGGGTGTTGGGCGATAAAAAACTCATGGTGACCTCGCTGGTGATCAACTGGGTCCTGGCGCCGGCGTTCATGTTTGTGCTCGCGTGGATATTCCTGGCGGACCTGCCCGAATACCGCACCGGTCTGATCATCGTGGGGCTGGCGCGCTGCATCGCCATGGTGTTCATTTGGAACGATCTTGCGTGCGGCGACCGTGAGGCTGCGGCTGTGCTGGTCGCCATCAACTCCGTGTTCCAGGTAGTCGCCTTTGGCGCGCTGGGCTGGTTCTACCTGCAATGGCTCCCTGCCCTGCTGGGACTGCCCACCACCAGCGCCGACTTCTCGTTCTGGACCATCACGGTCTCGGTAGTCGTGTTCCTGGGCATCCCTCTGGTGGCTGGCTGGCTGAGCCGCACCCTGGGTGAGCGGGCACGCGGCCGTGACTGGTACGAATCCAGATTCCTGCCGCGCATTGGGCCGTGGGCGCTGTATGGCTTGCTGTTCACCATTGTGCTGCTGTTCGCGTTGCAGGGTGACGCCATCATTGCCCATCCGCTGTCAGTGGTGCGGATTGCGTTGCCGCTGCTGGTCTACTTCCTCGTGGTGTTCTTCGCCTCCATGGCCATCGGCTTCGTTCTGAAGATGGGTTACGCACGCACCGCCACCCTCGCCTTCACCGCCGCGAGCAACAACTTTGAGCTCGCCATTGCCGTGGCCATCGCCACCTTCGGTGTCACCAGTGGGCAGGCGCTCGCAGGTGTGGTGGGCCCGTTGATCGAGGTGCCGCTGCTCATCGCCCTGGTCTACGTGGCCCTCTGGAGCCGCAAATTCTTCACCACCCGCACTGCAGAAAGGCTCACCCTATGAACATCGCCAAGCCCTCCGTCCTGTTCGTCTGTGTCCACAACGCCGGCCGTTCCCAGATGGCAGCCGCCTTCCTGAGCAACCTCTCCGCCGGGCAGATTGACGTCCGCTCTGCCGGGTCCGCCCCTGCCGATTCGATCAACCCCGCCGCCGTGGCGGCCATGCGGGAAGTGGGCATTGACATGTCCGCAGAGGTCCCGAAGGTGCTGTCCACGGCGGCAGTGGAGATGTCCGACGTCGTTATCACTATGGGCTGTGGCGATAGCTGCCCCGTGTTCCCCGGGAAGCGCTACGAGGATTGGGAGCTGGCTGACCCGGCCGGGCAGGGAGTTGAGGCCGTGCGGCCCATTCGCGACCAGATCCGTTTGCGTGTTGAGGACCTGATTAACTCGCTACTGCCCGGCGCTGCGTAACCATTTTGGAGGAGACTGTTGTGAATTCGCTATACCCTGTTGCTGTCATTGGAGCCGGGCCCATTGGGCTTGCCGCCGCCGCACATTTGTTGGAACGCGGGCAGGACGTTGTTGTGCTCGAGGCTGGGCCGTCCGCTGGCGCCGCCATGTCCGCGTGGGGGCACATCAAGCTGTTCTCCTCGTGGCAGTACAACATTGATGCTGCCTCCCGGCGGCTGTTGGAAACGCCTACCGCCGGCTATGCGGGGGAGTGGGTGGCGCCGCGGGCGACCAAGCTGCCCACCGGTGCCGAGATGGTGTCCGAATACCTGGCACCGCTGGCCGCACACCCTGCTGTGGCGGCCGTGGTTCGCTACGGCCACCGGGTTACGGCCATCACACGGGTGCTTCCAAACGGTGCCGGAGTGGACCTGACGCGTTCAGCAGGCCGGGAATCTTCCCTATTCTTGGTGCGTTCCCTGGTGGGGGATGAGACCGTGGATGTCCTGGCGCGTGCCGTCATTGATGCCTCGGGAACATGGGGTGGTTCCAACCCGGTGGGCCGCTCCGGGATCGAGGCCATCGGTGAGGCTGCCGCACGGTCCTTGGGATTAGTGAGCCCGCCGCTGCCCGATGTGCTGGGTTCCTCGGCGGAACGGTTCGCCGGTTGCACGGTCCTGGTTCTGGGTGCCGGGCACTCCGCAGCCAACACGCTCCTGGCGCTGGGCCGGCTGCGCCAACAGCATCCAGCAACCACCATTCTGTGGGGACTGCGCGGTACCGCCAACCCGGTCCGGCTCTACGGCGGTGGCGCGGCCGATGAACTGCCGGCCCGCGGCCAGCTCGGCACGCGCCTGCGCCGATTCGTGGAGAACGGCGACATCTCGATTGTTGAGAATGTTGCGCTTACGTCCCTGTCGCCGGATGCCGGTGCTGCCGGAGTGCGTTTGGCGCTCGCAGATGGCCGCAGCCTTGCCGTGGACGTGGTGGTTCCGGCCACAGGATTCCGCCCGGACCTCTCAATCCTGGCCGAACTGCGCCTGGACCTGGATCCTATTGTGGAGGCGCCGCGCGCACTTGGCCCGCTCATCGATCCCGAGTTCCACAGCTGCGGCACCGTCTCTGCCCACGGTGCACGCGAGCTGGCGCATCCGGAGCCCAACTTCTACATCGCGGGCATGAAGAGCTACGGCCGGGCACCAACCTTCCTCATGGCCACCGGCTACGAGCAGGTCCGCTCCATTGCGGCGGCCCTTGCCGGTGACCGTGCCGCGGCCGATGCCGTTGAACTGGATCTGCCCGAAACCGGTGTTTGCTCCACGGATCTGGCAGGCTCCTGCGATGCCCCGGCTGCTGCAGGTACTGAGGCTGGCTCGGGTAAATCGAGCTGTGGTGCGCCTGACGTAGCGCCCTGCAGTTAGGGTTCCAGCGGCTGTTCGGTCCATGTCACGGAGGCCGTGGTGAGGTGTTGGAGCACTTGCTCGTAGAATTCATCCACGGCGTAGCCCAGCGACTCCGCCACGTCCTGTCCACCTGACGTAAAGACGATCTGCGCCGTGCCGTTCCCACGGTCCTGGACCTCCACGCTGAAGCCGCCGTGGAAATAGTGGCCGTGTTCGGCGTCGTATTCCAGTCCGGCTAGCCACCGCTCAAGCAATGCCTCGAGTTTCTCCGGGTCAGCTCCCCGGAGATTCATGGCGAGGCTGGCAACCTTGTCCAGGTAAGGATTGTCAGGCCCCCACACCCAGTCGAAGTTCATGGCGTAACGCTCTGGTGCCTTCGTCATGGTGCCGCTCAGCGCTTCCAGTTGTAGGGCGTGGTGGTGGAGACCTTGACCAGGCCGGAGCGTTCAAGGATGGGGCGGGAGAATTCAGTGGAGTCGCTGTGGACCAGTTTCCTGCCCATAGCAAGTGCCGAACGGGCCCGTGCAGCCGTCAGGGCCCGGTAGATCCCGCGGCCCCGGTACTCCTGGAGAGTGGCGCCGCCCCAAATACCGACAAAGTCTGTGTTGGGAACCGGCTCGAGCCGGCCGGCGCTGACCATCCTGCCGTCCATTTCTGCCACCCAGAGTTCCATGCCGTCGTTGCGCGCCAGCCGTGCAATCAGGGCGTTAGCCGTGCGGGGACCGGCAGGATCACCAAAAGCAGCATCAACCATGGCGCTCATGGCACGCACATCGGCGTCGGAGATCACCGTGCGGAGGGTGGTGCCGCCGGGCATAGGAACGTCGTGGCACAGGGCCTCGAGTGGGCCAATCATGATGGATTCGGTGTCATCGGGCGTGAAGCCGCTGCCCACGAGCGCCTCGTGCAGGCCGGGCGCGCGGTCGTGGCCGCGGGTCTTCCATTCGACGTCGGTGATGAGCGGATTGTTGCAAAAATGCGCCAAGGCGCTTGCCACCAGGGGAGCCATCTCCCGGGCGCCCACCCCCACAAGGTTTTGGTACGTGATGAAGCCGCGACCGCCGTCGAACGTCACCAGCCGCAAAGGGCCCAACAGGGTCACATCCCGTGCGCTGGGAGTCTCGGCGTCGGTGCGCAGTTGCTGATCGTAGGCCTGAAGGTAGTGCTGCTGAATTGTCATTGACATTAGCTTCCCAGACCTGGGCTTCCGGGGCCACCGCCGCACCACCACAACTTTTTGTCAGGGCGGTGCGGACTTTCGGTGACTTTTACGACGTCGAGCGCACGCACCAGAAATCGCTGGCCAAGGAACGGTCCAGCAGGTACCCGTAGGGCATGGTGGCGTACCCGGCCATGCCCCATCCGGTGCCCCAGGAGTTGCGGATGGTGAAGCTCTGGCTGGCATCGTCATAGCCGACGGCCACCACGCAGTGCCCGCCCAGGACGCTCTCGCTGGTTGCCGGCATGGGGACCACGCCCGTTCTGGCGACGTCGGCACTTTCAAAACTGTCGTAGACGGTGAAGCCGAACACCACGGGGAATCCGGAGGCCAGGGCGCCCTTCATGGTGCTCAACGACTGGCTGACGCGAGAGTAGCTGATCGCGCGGTTTTTTTTGGCAGCGGTGTAGCACTTGGCCAACGGTTTTTTGGCGAACTTGGTGATGGTGTAGGGCCACAGGGTTTCGTCGCAGGCGCCGATGCTGGCCACGGACTTGATTCCGTCACGGATCTGGGCGCCTGAGTCCGAGTCCACTGTGCCTTCGATGACCCTCTCGTTGTAGTAGATGAACAGCCGCGAGGGGGTGGAAGTGTCTGCCTGGCCCTCCTTCATGGCCATAAACTGCAGCACCCCTGCAATGCCGTTTCCCGTGCAAGAGCCGAGCTGTCCCTGATCGTAAACGGGAGGGCACGCAGGCCGCAGGTCCACGGACGGCGGCAGGCTCGCCTGCACGGCCACGGGTGCCGCGAACTGAAAGTCACGCTGATCCGGCAGGTCTGGGATCCATCCATACCGGGAGTTGGTTCTGGCCATGGCGGTACTGCCTCCTTCGCCACGCCGTGGTCTGGACAGGCCTCACTGAGCGTGGATACAACAGACGTTCCTCCTTGCATCACGGCGGGTCAAGACTTCCACGCATCATTATGATCCTCAAAAGGTAGGGCGGCTGGCTGCTGAGGGTGGCGCCCAGAATGTCCTACCCCCTCCGCTACGGTTAAAGAATGACCCTCACCGTGGACCAACTCTCCGAATCCGAGCTCCTGGCCCGGATCTTCCCGCGCCTGCACGCCGGCACCACCACTTTGCTGGGGCCCGGGGACGATTCCGCCATCATCTCCGCACCGGACGGTCGCACGGTCATCTCCATCGACACGCAGGTTCAGGACAAGGATTTCCGCCTCCTGTGGCCCAACGGCAGTGTGTCCGCAGGATACGACGTCGGATGGAAGGCCGCCGCACAAAACCTCAGCGACATCAATGCCATGGGTGCCGTTGCCACCGCCATGGTTGTCAGCCTCACCCTCCCAGGTACGACGCCGGTCGCCTGGGTTGAGGACTTTGCCAACGGCCTGAGTGCCGCCATCGTTGCGCTCGGGGCACCCCAGTGTTCGGTGGCAGGCGGGGACCTCTCCGGCGGCAGCGAGATTGTGGTCACCGTTGCCGTGACGGGTTCGCTGGAGGGGCTTGAGCCGGTGCTCCGCAGCGGAGCCCGTGCGGGCGACCAGCTTGCCGTCTGCGGAAACATGGGCTTCTCGGCCGCGGGCTGGGCACTGTATGAGAGCACCGTTGCCGCCGCCGAGTTCACCCCGGCCATGGCTCGCGCCGCGGCACTGTTTGCCCGCCCGGTTCCGCCGCTGACCGCCGGGCCGGCTGCAGCGCGCGCCGGTGCCACCGCCATGATGGACATTTCTGATGGTCTCTTGCGGGATGCCACCCGGATTTCCGGTGCCAGTAAAGTGTCCGTGAATCTGGATTCCGCCGTGCTCGCCGGCATGGCCCGCGAACTGGAGGAAACCGCCGTCGTACTTGGAAAAAACCCGCTCACCTGGGTACTGACGGGCGGGGAAGATCATGGACTGTTATCCACATTCCCGGCAGGCCGCACCCTCCCCGAGGGGTTCATTGGGATAGGCTCAATAGTGTCAATGGAGGCGGCTGTTGCGGCTGTGACCATTGACGGACAGAATTTTGAAGGCGTCGTTTCAGGCGCCCTGGGATGGGACCATTTTGCAGTCTAAGATCACCGCAACTGCACCCGTAGTCCGCCGCTGGCTGGCCATGGCCGAACAAACGTTGGCAAACCACAGCGACAGGCTCAACGCCATCAACATCTACCCGGTGGCGGACGCAGACACGGGCACCAACTTATACTTGACAGTTCGCGCTGCCGCGCAGGCGTTGGCGGAATTAGAGCCCTCCGATGTCGGCGTCACCATGGCTACCGCAGGACGCGCGGCCATGGAACAGGCCCGGGGCAACTCTGGAACGCTGTTCGCCGTATCGCTTGCAGCCATGGCCGAGCCACTCGCTGACGCCCAGCGCCTCAGCGGACCCCTTTTGGCCGCCTCGCTGCACCGCGCACAATTGCGGGCCTGGAGCGCCTTGAGCGAACCCATGGCCGGCACCATTCTCTCCGTGTTGGAGGCTGCAGCCCGGGGCGCCGCGTCCGTGGAATCAGTGTTCAATGGCGATGAGTCAAACCAGGCGCTGGCAGAAACCATTGAGGCTGCCGTCTGTGCCGCCCGCGAAGCCGTGGTGCTGACCGAATCCCAGCTGGGCGTCTTGAGTGAGGCACATGTGGTGGATGCTGGCGGTGTGGGCCTGTTGCTCATTCTGGACTGCCTGCGATCTGTCATCGTCGGTGAACCCCTCCAAGAAGATCTGATGGATGGCCTGTCCGGTTACAAGGTGCAAGATCCCAATATTGCCTTGACCATGCCGGAACAAGAAGGTGTTGAGGTCATGTGCACCATCACCCTGACCCCGTTGGCAGCCGCCGGTTTGCGCTTGCAGCTCGACGGCATGGGCGATTCCGTCATCATGAGTGCCGTCTCCGAACACGCTGACCCCACCGGCGCGTACCCCTGGAGGGTGCATGTTCATGTTCCCGCAGCAACCCTGGCCCTTGAAGCCATCAGGGCTGTGGGTGATCCCAGCAACGTGAGCATTTCAGCGCTGTCCGCCACCGCGGCGAAGGACGCCCATGAGCTCATCTGACCCGGCCCCCAGATTTCCCAACCCGGATCAAGGCTACTCAGATCTTGCCTTGAATATCTCCCGGCTGCTGGGCAAAGCCACGGCTACTGTGGTGGAAAAAAATCTCGGGATCACCACAGCGGGGCAGATGCTGCACCAGTTCCCGCGCCGTTATCTGGCCCGCGGCGATCTAACCGATCTGAACCAACTGGAACTGGGCGAGGACGTCACCATCTTGGCCAAAGTGGTGGCCGCGCACACCCGCTTCATGCACACGCGCAAGGGCACCATCACCGATATTGTGATCACTGATAATTCCGGGCGCGCGTCCCAGTTGGCCATCAGCTTTTTCAATGGCTTCACGGCCAAAAAGGAACTCCAAGAAGGAGTGTTGGCCCTGTTCTCCGGCAAGGTGGGGTACTACGGTGGCCATCAGGTGCTGACCAACCCCGGCTATGTCCTGTTGCCGGACGACGAACTGGCCGAGCATGAAGCCGAACTTCAGGCCGCGAGGCCCATTCCGGTTTATCCGGCCACGTTGAAGTTTCCCAGCTGGAAAACTGCGGATGTCATCAAGGCACTCCTGCCGGCGCTGGATCTGACCAAAGTGCCAGATCCCGTCCCCAAACACATTGCCGCGCGTGAGAAACTCATGCCGTTGGCGCTGGCCTATGACGAGATCCACACCCCTACGGACATGGAGTCCTGGCCGCGAGCCCGCAAACGCTTCCGTTATCAGGAGGCTTTGGCGCTCCAGACTGCCTTGGCGCAACGCCGTTTGGTGGCCATGAAGCAGGACGCCACCGGCCGGCCCCCTGTCCAAGGTGGGCTGCTGGACGCCTTTGACGCCAAGCTGCCCTACACACTCACCGCCGGTCAGGCGGACATTGGTGCGTTGATCGCCTCCGAGGTTGCCCAGGGTCACCCCATGCACCGGCTCCTACAGGGCGAGGTGGGTTCCGGCAAGACGGTCATTGCCTTGCGTGCCATGCTTCAAGTGATCGACGCCGGTGGGCAGGCAGCCTTCCTGGCCCCCACCGAGGTGCTGGCCGCCCAGCATCTGCGCTCCATTTCTGCCCTCTTGGGTTCCTTGGGGGAGGGTGCCTTGTTGGGTGGTTCGTCCGCCACACAGGTGACCTTGCTGACCGGTTCCATGCCCGTAGCGGCTAAGAAGAAAGCGCTGCTGGCGGCCGCTTCCGGTGCGGCCGGCATTGTTATTGGCACGCATGCGCTTTTATCCGATAATGTGCAGTTTGCCGATCTTGGGCTCATTGTTGTCGATGAACAGCACCGCTTTGGTGTGGAGCAGCGCGATGTCCTCCGCGCCAAAGCACTCAAGCCCCCGCACCTGCTGGTCATGACGGCCACGCCCATTCCGCGCACCGTGGCCATGACGGTCTTTGGTGATCTGGAAGTCTCCGAGTTGACGGAGCTGCCGGCCGGGCGCACACCCATCCTGACCCACGTGGCTCCTTTGGCGGAGCACCCCTCTTGGGAATCGCGCGTGTGGGCCCGTACTCGTGAAGAGGTCGACGCCGGACACCAGGTCTATGTGGTTTGTCCCAAGATCGGTGATGCTCCCGATGCCGAAGATGTTCCCACGGATAAGGCTGACGCCCGCCCCATGGCCGGGGTGTTGGAGACCGTGGAGTACTTGCGAACAGTTCCGGCGCTGGCCGGGCTGCGTATTGCCACGCTGCACGGGCGCATGGACTCTGCCGACAAACAGGAGACCATGGCGGCCTTTACGGATGGAGCCATTGATGTCTTAGTGGCCACCACGGTGATTGAGGTGGGTGTGGATGTGCACAACGCCACGCTCATGGTGATCTTGGATGCCGATCGCTTTGGCATGTCACAGTTGCACCAGCTCCGAGGACGCATTGGGCGGGGTGGGCACGCTGGAACCTGCTTGTTGGTGACGGGATTGGAACCTGGCCATCCCAGCCGCAAGCGCCTGGATGCGGTGGCCGCCACCATTGATGGGTTTGTGTTGGCTCAGGAGGATTTGGAAATGCGCCGAGAAGGCGACATTCTGGGTGCTCGGCAGTCAGGCGGCGTGAGTGGTTTGCGGATGCTCAGCGTGGTGCGCGACGAGGCGCTGATTGGCAGGGCCCGGCAGGACGCCACAGAGATTGTCGCCGTGGATCCTGAATTGGAATTCCACCCGGCCCTGAAGCTGGAAATTGAGATGTACTTGACCGAACAGAATGAGGCTTTCCTTGAACGTGGCTAAGAAGACCATGGCTAGCAGCACCGCAGGTGTTAACAGCACGGCTGTCAACAGCGTGGCTGCGAGTTCTGGCGCTGTGCAGGCTCTGGCGTTTGGAGCGCGGGCATGACCCGGATTGTTGCCGGAGCAGCCGGAGGCACCACGCTGGTATCGGTGCCGGGAGACGGGACCCGTCCCACCACTGACCGAGTCAAGGAAGCGTTGTTTTCTCGGCTGGAATCCATGAACATGCTCGCCGACACGCGGGTACTGGACCTGTATGCGGGTTCCGGATCGCTGGGTGTGGAAAGTGCCAGCCGAGGGGCAAAATCCGTTGAACTGGTCGAGTTCAATGACAAAGCCGCAGCCGTATGCCAGCGCAATGCCGAACTGGTCAATAAGGTCCTTGGTAGCAAAGTTGTCACGGTGCAGCGTTCCAAAGTGGAATCGTTCCTTGAACGAGTGGTGGGCGCCGGCGTTGACCAGTGGGATCTGGTCTTCATGGATCCGCCCTACCCGCTGACCGAGGAAGAGCTGTCACTCGTGTTGGGACTGCTGGCTCAGCGGCTGAGTCCCTTCGCCGTGGTGGTGGTGGAGCGTTCAGCGCGCACACCCGAACCCACCTGGCCCGCTGGTTTGGACGGGTTTGCCGAGAAGAAGTACGGGGAGACCCGCCTCTGGTTCGCCGAGCCGGCTGCTGACTGAGTCAACACTCCTGACTGCCGTTCATCCTGGCAATACCTGCTCTGTGCATACCCGCCCTGCGCACACTGCCGGCACTAAGAAATAGCGAGTACTTTGGATGGTGGAGGCACCCTCAGGAAGGTGCTTACGCAGCAGTCGGACCCACAATTACATATTCAGGCCGTGAGATCGCCCCATGACGGGGGAACAGGTGAACCGTTGCGACCATTCTTCCTTTGAAAGGATTGGGGTCATGCAATACCTCATCGCGTTCATCCCGCTGATCGTCGGGATAGTTGCTCTGGTGGTTCTTGTGTTACTCATTCGTGGCGGCGTGAAAATGATGTGGCAGGTTGCCGAGCCCAATGAGGCGCTGATCATTTCAGGTTTCAGCCGCGGGCGCCCCTCTGCTGCTACCACTGATGGCATGGACTTCCGCATCGTCACGGGCAAGGGTGCTTTTGTGATCCCCGGCCTGCAAACTGTCAGGCCGCTGTCCCTGACCCTGAACGAGACGGAATTGCAGGTCAACTGCGTCACCGCCCAAGGGATCCAGGTGGTGGTCCAGGGGGTCGTCATCTTCAAGATTGGGGATTCGACGCCGTTCATCGCTAACGCCGCGCGCCGTTTCCTAGGTCAGCAGGCCAAGATGGAAAGTCAGGTGTACAACGTTTTCGAGGGACACTTGCGCTCGATCATCGGTTCCATGACGGTGGAAGAGATTATCCGGGAGCGCGATAAGTTGGCCTCGCAGGTGCGCAGTGCCAGTGGGACCGAAATGGAAAAGCTTGGCCTCGTGGTGGATTCCTTGCAGATCAAGGATCTTGAGGATCCCACCGGGTACATTCAAAACCTTGCCAAACCGCACATCGCCCAGGTGGTGATGGAGGCGCGTATTGCCGAGGCCACCCGTAACCGTGAGGCGGCAGAAAAAGAAGCAGAAGCCGCATGGTTGATTGCCGATGCCCAAAGTATCTCTGCCATCAAGCAGTCGGCCGCCCAAGCCAATGCCGAAACGGCCAAGGCCAACGCCGCACAGGCCGGTCCATTGGCGGACGCCACAGCACGCCAGCAAGTGGTGGTCCAGGAAACCGAGGTCGCAAAACTCGAGGCTGACCGCGAGGAGCAGAAGCTGCAAACCTCCGTCAGGAAGCCGGCCGACGCCAAGGCCTATGCCCAGCGGACCGAGGCCGAGGCCCAAAAAGCGGCCGATATCAGTGCGGCCGAGGCCCGGGCCAGGAAGACTGAGCTTGAAGCGCAGGCAAATGCGACGGCGGCGGCGGCCACTGCCGGCGCAACCCGCGTCACCGGCGAGGCCGAGGCGGCGGCGACGAAAGCGCGTGGGGAGGCTGCGGCGTCGGCCATTAAGGCCAAGGCCCTAGCTGAAGCCGAGGGCATCAAGGCGCGTGCCGAAGCTTTGGGGACTAATCAAGAAGCGGTCATCAGCCAGCAGCTGGCTGAAAACATGCCGGCGATTGTGGCAGCGGCGGCTGAACCGTTCGCTCATGTTGGCCAGCTGACGGTGCTCAACGGCGGTGAGGGAATCAACAATATGGTGGGCGGGATCCTGGCGCAGGTGGGCAACTACCTGCCGGCATTGACCACAGCCCTGAAGGATGTCAATGCAGCCAAGACAGTCAGCGCAGCCAAGACAAAGGAGCCGCCGCGTGCGCCGTGATCAGGACAGGAGCTTGACGGGGAAAATTGGCAGGGTCTCCGGGGCGATCGGGCCTGGCACGTTGGGCGAGGTCATGATTGAGGTGAGGGGCGGAACGTCGGCGTATCCGGCCCACCCCTATGACGGAATCAGCAGCTTTCTGGTGGGGGAGCGGGTACTGGTCATGTACCTTGAATCGCCGCAAACCGTCTTTGTTGAGGCGCTGCCCGAGTTCCTCCAGCATCCCGCATAGGGTGGAGGGAAATCGCATGTTTGCCGGGTAGTAAGGATCTTTTGTGGAGCAACTTCGAGTGGGCCTCATTGGTGCCGGCGGCATTGCAGGCGTCCACATTGCGGGGTGGCAGCAGCTGGGCGCGCACGTGAGCGTTTATTCGCGCTCCGGCGCAGCTCATCTGGTGCAGGAGTTCGGCGTCGCTGAGGCTGAATCGTTGGATGCGCTGCTGGCGGATTGCGATCTAGTCAGCATCCTCACTCCCACCACCACACATCACGAATACGCTATGGCGGCCATCGCCGCCGGCAAGGACGTGATGTGTGAAAAGCCGCTCGCTGAAACCACTGCCCGGGCAGCCGAGATTGCCAACGCGGCCAAGTCCGCCGGGGTGCGGCTCTTCCCCGCCCATGTGGTGCGCTTTTTCCCCGAATATGTTGCTGCCAAGGCGCAGCTTGAGCAGGGCTTGTTGGGGTCGCCCCAGGTACTGCGTCTGAGCCGTGCCAGTGCGGCTCCGGCGGCGGGGTCCTGGTTCTTTGACGAGGAGGCGGCCGGTGGCATCATCCGGGATCAGATGATTCACGATCTCGATCAGGCCCTGTGGCTGGCTGGAGACGTCATCCAAGTGGAGGCCCTGCAGGCCCCGTCCACAGTAGACGGCGTGGTTCCG
Organism: Arthrobacter alpinus; assembly: GCF_001445575.1. Lineage (NCBI taxonomy): Bacteria > Bacillati > Actinomycetota > Actinomycetes > Micrococcales > Micrococcaceae > Arthrobacter > Arthrobacter alpinus. The sequence continues at coordinate 1,930,957 of NZ_CP013200.1, forward strand.
CGGCCCGTCACTGCCAAAGTGTTCTTGACCCATGAAAGCGGTGCCGTCAGTTTCCTGCGGGGGGAGTGGGGCCCGGACAACATGCCGTTCCATACCTCAATTGCCGTGGAAGGCGACGCCGGAATGTGGCGTTTTCCGCTCCCGCTCGCAGCAGATCTCGGCGGCGCTACGGCTCCAGTGGGTGGCCAGTTGCCCCAGCAGTCTCCGGCCAACAGCCCGTACACCTTACAAATTGGCGAGTTCGCACAGGCTCGCAGCACCGGGGCGCCGTCTCGAGTTAGCCCGTACGACGGCGTCATGGCCGTTGCGCTGGCGGAGGCCGCCTATGCCTCGATCGCCTCGGGCGGACCAGTGGAATTCTCAGCCGCCAGTGTGGCTAAGCTGCTGGATTAGCGCGTGAAACTAGTGGACTAGCGCGTAAACAAGGGGGCCAGCGCCCACGGACTGGGAATACGGGCCATGCGACGGTGCTCTCATCGTCGCCAGAAGCTACTTTTGTCCCCGTGGTGACGAGTTGAAAACCCGCCGTTGACAGCCCACAGTGGGTGCCGTACGTTCAGGGCACTGCACTCTTGCCGAGCCTAAGGCTGGAATCATGCGCATCCGGACGCTGTCACTCTCAATATCCCTCGGAGCCATGGCGTTTTCAGCGCTGACGGCCTGCAGTGGCGGTGCATCAGATCCACCAGGTGCCGGGGGAGAGCAAGGGGCCTCCGAAGGGGCTGCAGTGGATGAAGCCGCACTCGCCCCCGTGGTCACTGATCCGGCAACCAACGCGCCCGGCGGTGCGGCACCACCAACTACCGGGCCATCAACAGCCCAGCCCCCTAGCACGGTCGATATTCGGGCGGTGGATCTGGCCAACTCCGCGTGGCTGTATTCGTTCGGCGGCTTCGATCTGCCCGTTGAGGTGAAGCTGGTTAACGGGGAGGCAAGCTCTGACGGTGACGGTGTGCCCATCACTTATTCGCTGGGGGACGTGGTCTACGGTGACGTTGATGGTGACGGGGACGATGATGCTGTGGCTCGTATTAACCGTGCGCAGAGCATGGGCTCGGAGGGGCTCTGGTATTTGTGGCTCGCCGAGGGGCCGGATACGGTGCAACTGAAATACCCCATTGCCCAAACCGGTAGGTGCAGCACCTACGTGGAATCCGTGGTGATCTCAGATGGTGGGATCGCGTTGACCGAATACCAACGAATTCCTGGTCTTGATGACGCCATTCCGTGCTCCGATCCGGGCACCGGTCTCAAGAAACGCACCATCACCGTTCATTCAGAAGGCCAAGACAAGTGGCCGGTACAAACGGCGCCGGTGGCGGCATGGGGTGGACTTTGCCCGGGGCCGCGATGGAACGAATCGTCACCCGGCCTGGTGGATCTGTGGGCGGCGCCTGCCAAGAATTCTCCCGTGACAGCGACTGAAGCACCCGACGGCGGAGCGATGTTTGAGCAAAAGGACGCACCGCTCTTGCAGCGTGACGGGTGGCTTCTGATCGGAGTCAAGCTGTCAGGGATGGCGAATGAACAAGGCGTCACAGAAATGGAGTGCGCCTGGGCCCTGAAGTGACGCCGCCTCCTGCAAGAGCCACCCAGCATGTGATCGAGCGTTCAGGAAAAGACCCCAATTGCTGATCGAGGGTTTGGGAAAACACCCCAATCGGTGATCGAGGGTTTGGGAAAACACCCCAATCGCTGATCGAGCGTTTGTAGTGGGGTGGGGCTAGTTGGTCAGTTCGTCCAGTTCCACGCCACTCATCACAGTTGCCGGATGCGGGCCTGCCGCCACCAGCGCTTGAGTCCACCCTTGTGGCCACGGGCTGTTTTTGCCCAACAGGATGATGTTTCCGGGGTAGCGGCGACTAAATAGCATGGTTGTGCCATAAGCGGCCACGCTGGCCATGGCTTCCTGGAGTGCCTTGGTCTGGCTGGTGACCAGCGTGAAACCGGGCTCGTCTCCAACGTTGACGGCCAGAATTCCTTCCGGCGTCAGCACTGCCGCCGCCTCGCGATAAAAGTCTTCGCAGGCGAGGTGAGCAGGCGCGTCCGGGCCGCTGAAAATGTCCAGCACAACGACGTCGAACATCAGGCCTGCGGGCAGGGCAGCCAGCTCTTCACGGGCATCACCCACGTGGCTGCTCAGATCGGTGCCGGCCGGTAGCGGCAGCTGCTCGAGGACAAAGTCCAGCAGCTCACGTTCCAACTCCACGGCATGCTGGACGGATCCTGGCCGGGTGGCCTGGATGTAGCGGGCCAGCGTCAGTGCACCAGCGCCCAAGTGCAGAGCCGTGATGGGTTCCCCGGCCGGCTTCACCAGGTCAATGGCGTTGGCGATGCGGCGCAGGTATTCGTAGAACACTTCCTGCGGTGCGGCCAGGTTCACGTGCGATTGCTCTGCGCCGTCAATGCTCATGACAAAGGCGTTGTTGTGCCAAGGATCGGCTTCGATCGTGGCGTGGACGCCGCTGGTGCGCAGGAAACGGCTGGGCGTGGCCATTAAATCTTGTCCTTGAGGGTGGCGAGACGTTCGGCGGCCTGTTCCAGCAGCGGAACTTGTTTGCAGAAGGCGAACCGCAGCAGGGAGCGTGTGCGTTTGGCGCCTTCGGGGTGGCAGAAGACCGGGACGGGGATGGCGGCAACGCCAACGAGCTCCGGGAGGCGGCGGGCCAATGCGGTGGCATCGGTAATGCCCAGTTTTTGCGTATCGGCGTTGATGAAATACGTGCCTTGGGGCAGGTAGACGTCGAGCCCGGCGGCGCGCAGACCCTCGGCCAGGATGTCGCGTTTGTGGGCCAACGTCGCGGCGGCGTCAGTGAAAAAGCTGTCCTCCATGCGCAGTCCGGCGGCGATGGCACCTTGGAAGGGTGTGCCGGAGGAGTAGCTCAGAAATTGCTTGACGGTGCGGGCTGCCGCGACGAGTTCCGCCGGGCCGGAAAGCCAGCCGATCTTCCATCCGGTGAAGGAGAAGGTCTTGCCGGCGGAGGAGATGGTGAGCGTTCGCTCAGCCGCACCCGGCAGCGTGGCCACGGGTATGTGCCGGGGACCGAACGTCAGGTGCTCATAGACCTCATCGGTGAGGATGACGGCGTCGTACTTGATGGCGAGCCGCACCACCTCACTGAGCACCTCCACGGGGAACATGGCGCCGGTGGGGTTATGCGGATTGTTCAGGATGACCATTTTGGTGCGCGGGCTGAAGCTGTTTTCCAGCGTGGCCAGATCCGGCATGAAATCCGGAGCCAGCAGCGCAGCCGTAGTGTGCTTGGCGCCAGAGAGGCCAATCATGGCGCCGTAGGAATCGTAGAAGGGCTCAAAGGTGAGGACCTCATCGCCCGGGCCGGTCAGCGCCAGGACGGCGGCAGCAATAGCCTCGGTGGCGCCGGTGGAGATGATGACTTCAGTCTCCGGATCGAGGGTGATGCCGTAGAAACGGTCCTGATGCTCGGCCACGGCCTGGCGCAGATCCAGAATTCCCTTGCCAGGCGCGTACTGGTTTTTGCCAGAGGCGATGGCATCCTGGGCGATGCGGCTCAGCTCCGCCGGGCCGTCTTCATCAGGGAAACCCTGACCCAAGTTGATGGCGCCGTGGTGGTTGGCGAGGGAGGTGATCTCCTCAAAAATGGTCACTCCGAGGGAGCCGTCCGGGCCCAAAAGGTTGGCTCCTCGTGCGGTGCGGTGCCAGGGCGTGCTCATGATGCTCCTCAGGATTGCTGATGTCTACCGTGACCACGTTACCGGCGACGGCGTCCCACACCCTAGTGGGACCGCCGCCCAGCCCTGCGGCCAGGCCCTGTGGCCATGCCCTTGGCCAGGCCTGCGCCAGTGCCGAGCACAGTGGTTCCGGGGAGTGTGAATTTCGACGAACCGAGCAGGGGGTACGTCCGAGAATTCTGTTACCGGCCAGTACGCCACGGAATGCTAGAGACACGGCGAAATCATTGGCTGCTGGAGCGGATCTGGGCTAGATTCGTGAGTATGCGACGCGCTGTATGCCCCGGATCCTTTGACCCCATTCACAAGGGACACATTGAGGTGATTGCCCGCGCGTCGTCCCTTTTTGACGAGGTAATAGTTGCGGTCTCCACCAACTATGCGAAAAAGTACCGGTTCTCGCTCAATGAGCGCTTGGAGATGGCTCGCAACACCTTCTCGGCCTTGTCCGGGATTGTTGTTGAACCCATGGGTGAGGGGCTGCTCTCCGATTACTGTCACGCCAGGGGCGTCTCTGCCATTGTGAAGGGTCTGCGCTCGTCCTCTGATTTTGACTACGAATTGCCAATGGCAACCATGAACCGCCAACTCTCCGGAGTGGAGACGGTGTTCTTGCCGGGGGATAGCCGCTACCTGCACCTGTCCTCCACCCTGATCAAGGAAGTCCACACACTCGGCGGGGACATTGCTGACTTTGTCCCGCGCGCCGTGCTGCGCCGTTTGCAGGGTGATGTTGGCCCCGACACCACACCCGTCACCATGGTCCAGCCCAAGGCTTAGCCGCCTGGGCTGATTTTCCGGGTTCGTGGGATCCGTAGGGTCGCGGATTTCCACGGGTTATACGCATCGGTAGCGTGTGCGTCTTGCGTATAAACAAAGTCCACTTAACTTATACGCAGCTGGCGGCCCACCAGACTGCGGCACAGTGAAAGCACCGCAGCTTGCTCGGGCGCGGCGTGCGTATAAATAAAGTGCTGAGTTGCTGAGTGCGTCCCTGAGAGCTACCAGCCGCGCTTAGAGTCCTGTTTCGGGGTTTTCCTGTTGGACAGGGTTTAGCTGATGTCCTGGATAGTGCTGGTTCGGGTCAATCACGGCACCGGAAAGCGGCCCGTATGCGAACCACCCCACGCCGCCGCCCTGATCGGCCTCGAGGCGCGCCTTCAGTTCTTGCTCAGCGGCCACCATTGCGCGGAATGCTTCAGCGGCCGCGGGGTTCCGGCTGTGTTGCTCCGAGCGGAAGAGTTGGCGGGAGGAACCGGGCTCGTAAGAGTGGAATTCCACCACGAAGCCGTCACCTAGTTCTTTGGCAAGCCGCTGCGCTAGTTCGCTACCCGTGGCTGTGAACTGTGCGGCCCCGCTGCGGGACTTCCATGCTTGATTGCCGTCAAGAGAGGCATAGTAGGAGCCTTCCCACGCCTCCATGTCTGCAACGAGAGCAGGGGAGAGCTTCGCATCGGCGTACGTGACCGGGCCATGTAGCCAAAGGACAGTGTCGGCATAGTCGGGGAAGAGTCGGATCGTCATGATGGACCCACCCGCCGCGTCGGCTTGTGTGGCGTCAGTTGTATCAGCGGCTGGCTCTGGCTCCATGGCACTGATATCCAGATGCAGCACCACACCTGTTGTCACAAGATGTGGGGACGATCCGGTGCCGGCCCCTGCCTCGCCAGCCCCAGGAACGCACCGGGGATAGTTGCTGATGGGCCGGAACTGCTGATCGTGGCCTGGGGTTGGCGCCCAGTTCATTCCGCCACCGTCTTCGTTGGCATAGAGCAGGGTTGCCAGTTCCATGGAAGTAACCACGCCGGTCACCTCCGGGAAGCCTTCCGGGGTCCTGCCGTAATCAGTGGCGTCGATGATCCCGTTCAGCGTTACAGGGCCTTCGGTGAAGGCCGGTGCATCCCAATACAGGACGAAGCCCTCGCCACGAATGGCTGTGGGGAAAGCCCCTATGGCGTACACGGATTGGGCATCCAGAGGCTCGGCCACGCCGGTCACTGTGACTTCCTGACCAAACTTCCCGTACGACTGTTCCTGCTCAGGATCCTGTTCCGAATGGTGGCTGTCCGTTTCCAACAACAGCACGTGACTCAGCACCATGCCAATGTAGGGGTGTTCGATGTCACCATCGCCTATTTGCCAGTCGGGGACGTACACGGGAAGGATCATGTGCTCGATTATGCCCACTTTGCGGCCGTATCGCATGAGAAATACGGCATAAAGCGGGCCCTTTCGTCACCACACACCACACATGCAGGAGCCAACGGAAGGCGCACGAGTCGGCCATCCGGCGTCGTGCTTAAGCGTGAAAACCGCGCAGATACGGGCTCAAGACAGAAAATACATGCGAAAAATGCGGCTTGAGAGTTACATCACGCATTGCGGTTCGTCGCAAAGGCCATTGCTGTCGTAGACTGAATAAGGCCAATTTGGTCTGGTACCGCTCATTTTGATGCCCGGGAGCTTTCGGGCTAAGATGGTGCGTCGGTCATATGTTTTTACAGGAGTTCTCATTAGCGAATCCACGTTGGGCAATAAGTCCAACCATGGCACGCCCCTCACCGTCAGTGTAAGGGAGCTTGGGCGCAGCCCAGGCAGTATGTGGAAATTTGAAGAGCGTATACCTGTGCCGGAAGATTTTGGCACTCCGCTCATTGGCGCGATTCCCGGATCCGATTTGGATCTGGAACTCCGTTTTGAGGCCGTTCATGAAGGTATTCTTGTATCGGGTAACGTACTTGTCGAAGTGACAGGTGAGTGTTCCCGCTGCTTGGAGACGTTCGAGGATGACCTTGAAGTCGATGTGCAAGAACTTTTCTTCTACGAGGAGCCGTCCGCGGAATTCCTTGAACAAGAAGAAGATCAGCAACGTTGGGTCGAGCACGATTCTATCGATCTTGAACCGGTGTTGCGGGACGCAGTGGTAACCGCCCTGCCGTTCCAGCCGGTGTGCCGGGAAGACTGCGAGGGTCTGTGTTCCGAATGCGGAATACACCTTGCGGATGAGCCGGGGCACCATCACGAGATCCTAGATCCTCGGTGGGCTGCCCTACAGGGCTTAACCGGCGAAGAAAACTAGCAAATAAGTTTTTACTTGTGGGCACATGCCTGTGAGTTATCGAGAGAAAAGAGTTTGCCGTGGCTGTTCCGAAGCGGAAGATGTCCCGTGCCAATACGCGCGCACGCCGTTCCCAGTGGAAGGCCACCGCGCCTGCTCTGGTAAAGACCATTGAAAATGGCGAAGTTGTTTACAGCTTGCCGCACCAGGCCAAGGTCGTCACCGACTCAGCCGGTACCGCACTGTTCTTGGAATACAAGGGCCGTAAGGTTGCTGACGTCTAAAGACGTCCGTTCGGCCAACAGGTCCGGATGATTGTTTAATATTTAGCAGGAGTGTCATGTCCGCAGAAATTCCATCACCGGAACTCACGGACGGACACAAACTGCTGTTGAAGCGTCTCGGTGTCAGTATTGATGCCGGGACGCTTCGTCTTGCCCTCACGCATAGGTCTTACGCCTATGAAAACGGTGGCATCCCCACGAACGAGCGTCTCGAGTTCCTCGGCGACTCCATCCTGGGCTTTTCCGTCACTGACGCGCTCTACCGCGACAACCCGTTGTTGCCCGAAGGTGATCTGGCTAAGCGCCGTTCTGCCGTGGTCTCCACCCGCGCCTTGGCCTCCATTGGCCGCGAGTTGGGGATCGGTGAATTCATCTACCTCGGACAGGGTGAGAAGCTCACCAAGGGTCGCAACAAATCCTCCATCCTGGCTGACACCATGGAAGCGCTCATTGGCGCCACCTATCTCACCCACGGCATTGAAGTTGCCCGCCAACTGGTCATGCGCCTGGTTGGCCCGCTGCTGGCCGATTCCGCCGTGCTCGGCGCCGGCACCGACTGGAAAACCAACATCCAGGAAATCGCCGCCGCCCGCCACCTCGGCGCCATTGTCTATGACATCACCGGCGTTGGTCCCGACCACAACCGTTCCTTCACCGCCAGCTTGATCATTGGCTGCAAGCACTACAGCACCGGCACCGGGCCCTCCAAAAAGGAAGCAGAGCGGACCGCCGCCGCTGCCGCTTGGGTGGACCTGGAAAAGAAGTTTGGCTCAGGCTCTAGTAGTTCCATGCCTTCTTCCACACCCGCGTTCACGTCTTCCACGTCCGACGCCGTTGCCTCCGCAGCGGCCGGCTCGCCTGCCGCTGCTTCCGGCGCCACCGGCACCGTTTCTGGCACGGCTGTTACCGGCACCGTTTCCGCCGCGGAATAATGCCTGAGCTGCCCGAAGTTGAGGTAGTTCGCCGCGGCCTTGAACGTTGGGTTGCCGGGCGGACCATTGTGGACGTCTCCGTTCCGGACCCCCGCTCCATCCGCCGCCACGCGTTGGGTGTTGAGGACTTCCGCGGCAACTTGATCGGCGCCACCGTGCTTGACGTAGTCCGCCGCGGTAAGTTCCTGTGGATGCCGCTGTCGGATGAGCTCTCATCCTCTGCTGCGCCGCACACAGCACTTGTAGCCCACCTTGGTATGAGCGGGCAGCTGTTGGTGGAATCGCCGGAGCAGCCGCACGAAAAACACCTCAAGGTTCGCCTTTCCTTCTCCCCGCGGGCCGACGCTCCGGAGGAATTGCGCTTTGTTGACCAGCGAATCTTCGGTGGACTCTTCGTAACATCACTTGTACCCACTGCCGACGGGCTTCCCGGCGGTGCCGGTATGAGTGGCTGGGCTTTGATCCCCGAGGAAGCAGCCCATATTGGCCGTGACCCGCTTGATCCGCACTTCGACATTGAGGCGCTCCACCAGAAGTTCCGTGCTCGTAAGACGGGCATCAAGCGTGCGCTGTTGGATCAAGCATTTGTCTCAGGAATTGGCAACATCTACGCCGATGAGGCACTCTGGGCCGCCAAGATGCACTACGCGCGGCCCACAGAAACACTCCGCCGTCCCGACACCGAACGCATCATTCACGCTGCCCGGGATGTCATGTCGCGGGCGCTGGATGCCGGTGGCACCAGTTTCGATTCGCTGTACGTCAACGTCAACGGCGCTTCGGGGTATTTCTCCCGCTCACTGAATGCCTACGGCCGTGAAGGCGAACTCTGCCACCGCTGCGAGGGGCTTGGCCTGTCCACCAGGATTCGCCGCGATACTTTCATGAACCGATCCTCCTACAGCTGCCCGGTGTGCCAAGCGAAACCCCGCAACGCCCGGATGTAAGGCGCCGCAGAAGCCTTCAATGCCCGGATGCGTTGGACCTGCCAACTGATCGGTGCCTAGCCACGCGAAGGGCTGTGTAGCTACCGATCTCGAGGCTAACCCCAGTCCAAGTTTTTCGGTTTGTGCGGCCACAAGCCTGCGTTATCCACAGATACGGCGTTTTCCCGAATTTGGCATTGTTTGAGTGGCTGAATTTCACCAGACTTTCTTCCATGGACACCTCACCCACAGAAGCTCGGTTTACGCAGCTCTGGCCCAAAGGCCGAATCATTGCCACTACGGAGCAACTGTTAAGTTCTGGGTTGACCACCAGAAACCTTGAAGTTGCCGTCAATGCGGGGCTAGTGCGCCGGATGCGCCGTGGTGTCTACATTCCCATGCACCAGTGGCAGGGGCGGAAGCCGTGGATTCAGGACAAGCTGGTCTTGTCCGGGCACATAGTTCAATCCAAGGGCCGGCACGTGTATTCACACTTCAGCGCCGCGAGATTGCATCACCTGCATGTGTGGAACAGCTCCCCGCTCATCCACATCAGCTCTTCCTACAACTCCTCCCACTCCAAAATTGCGCCGGACGTGGTGATGCATACCCAGGACGTCCCGGACGAAGCTGTCGTTGAGAGGGTCATTCAGGGGCTGGGCCTAGTCAGGTTCACCACGTTGGAGAGAACCGTTCTCGACTGTGCCACGGTGGCCCCTTTTGCCCAAGCCGTGGTGATCGGCGATTCGGCTTTGGCGGCCGGACTGAGTCTTCATGATCTGGATCAACTACTTGTTGGGGCCATGGGTCGGCGTGGTATTCGGCGGGCGAGGCGGGCCATCAGTTCCTTGAGTGCTGCCTCGGAATCCGCCGGCGAAACAAGAACCCGGCTCATTGTTGGAGAGCTCCCGATTGAGCAGCCTGAGCAACAAGTATGGATCAGCACCAACAACGGAAGGTTCAGGGTGGATTTCCTCTGGCGCGGCCTTCGATTGAGGTTGCGTCCCGTGGAGTGGTGGAGTTTGACGGAGACACTAAGTACTTTGACTACGGCGAGACCTCGGAGCAGGCGCTGATCAAAGAACGTGAACGCGAAAACGCCCTGATTGAGGAAGGCTGGCGCTTCATTCGGGTGAAGTGGAAGCACCTGGAGGATCCTGAAACGCTCAAAGTCAGAATTATGCGGGCCTATCTTGCTGCCGCACAAGCCGCTGCGTAGCAGGCAGATACCTGATTATGACAAACGTGGGCTGGTGTTAGCCCCGAGATCGGTAGTTACACAGCCCTGAGCGTGGCCAACTACCGATCAACCGACATTTCAAGCGGGACTTAGTGGGTGGTGTAGTACTCAGCCAATTTAGCCAGACCCTCATCAAGCGACACCGAGGGAGTCCAATCCAGCACTGCTTGGGTGTGGCGTTGATCGAACCAGTGGGCTGTGGACAGCTGTTCAGCGAGGAATCGGGTCATGGGAGGTTCGTCGTGCACCCAGCCACGTGATCCGGCAGCCAGCCAGGCCTTTTCAATGACAGAACCAGCACCACGAGCCAGCCATCCTGGTACGGAATAACCGGGCGCTTTCACACCGGCAGACGCGCAAATGCCGGCAATGAGCTCGCCCACGGCACGGGGTTCGCCATTGGTGACCACGAGGGCCAGCCCGTGGGCCTGATCCATGCGTTCGAGTCCGCGCACAATGGCTTCGGCAGCATTGTCCACATAGGTGGTGTCGATGAGTGCGCGCCCGCCGTCAAGCAGGGGCAGGCGTCCGGCACGGGCACGCTCTACCACGCGTTCCACCAGCTGCGTATCGCCGGGCCCCCAGACCACGTGCGGGCGGATTGCCGTAACGCGGAACTCGGGGGAGTCCTCCGCGAGAGCGATCTCTTCAGCGGCGGCCTTGGACCGGGCATAGTGTCCGCGGGCCAAATCCGGATTCGCGGTGCCAGCGGAAGCACCAACAATGGAGCTGCCAAAATGCGCCACGGACGGTGAGGAAACAAATACAAAATCTCGTAGTCCCTCGTGCTGGGACGCGCTGATGAGCTGGCGAGTGCCCACAATATTCGTGGAGACAAAGTCGGTCCATTCGCCGGTGAAGGATACCTTCGCCGCTAAATGCACCACGGCGTCCATCCCTGCCACGGCGCGGGCCGCAACATCGGGATCAACAATGGATCCCTGCAGAGATTCCCACGGAGCCTGAACCGGGCGGCGCTGCAGGCTCCGGACAAAGTAACCGCGATCGTGAAGTAGTTGCGCCACGGCGCGGCCCAGAATGCCGCTGGTGCCGGTGACCAGAACCCTGCGTTGCGCAGAGCCAGCGCCAGAGTCAGCGCCGGTAGTATCGCTCAAGCCAGCAGCCTCAGAACTAAAGTCACCAGCGCCAGCACCGTTCAAGTGCTCAGCACTCACGGCTGGCCGGCTTTCTCCCCAGCTAACATGCGCGCAGCCCAGCGGGACAGCTTGGCCCGGTCGATCTTGGAATTGTGCCGCACATCGGTGGGCATCGCGTCAATGGTTAGCACGGCGGCAAGTGGCAAGCCCACCGAGAGCGATGCGGCGCGAACAGCTGCGGCCAGTGGCGCAGGCGCCAGCCCCGGACGCTTAACCGCTGGAGTGGTCTCGACGATTGCAACAGCAGCCTGCGTCCCCATCGGGCCAACGCCAACAACGGCAGCGCGCGCCACTCCAGCCACCGTCTCGATGGCCTGCTCAGGTGCTACAGGTGTCTTGACGCCGGCGGGTGTGGTCAGAATGTGCTCCATCCGACCCTCAACCCACAGCCGGCCCTCAGTGTCCAGATGCCCCACATCGCCGGTGCGGTGCCAGCCTGGAATGGAAACACTGTGCTGTTCGGTGATCCACAGGCGGTCGTAGCGGTCCTTTACATGCGGTGCGCTGACCAAAATCTCACCGGTGACATTGGCCGCCGTCGTCGATTCGAGAACCAGTCCCGCCGCTGTGATGGGAGCGATCGACACCGTGGCACCGGCCACCGCAGTCCCAACACACACGCCATTTCCCACACCGGCGGCAAGGATGCCCGGCAGGTCAATGTCAGTGATGGGCAGCGCTTCCGTCATGCCGTAGGGGGTGTGCAGGGCAGCGTTGGCAGCCAACTCCTGGACCCTGGTGAGCAGCGTGTGCCCCAAAGGGGCGCCAGCAGAGAGGAGAAGTTCGACGCCGGCCATCACCTTTTTCAGCTCGGGCGAAAGTTCGTCCGCGGTAGCCACCACGTTGACGAGTGCCGCGGGGGAGGCGAACACAACCGTTGCGTTAATGGCGGCGGCAGCCTCAGCGAGGGCCTTGGCGGTCAGGGTACGCGGGGAAGTGACATCCATGTCCGGAGTGACAGTGGTGGCGCCCAGTGCCGGGCCGAGCAGGGCAAACGGTGCGAATCCGGCCACGAGGGCCGTCCCTGCCGCCAGGTTGTAGCTTTCCTTGAGGGTGTCGCGCATGGCGGCCAGACGGCGGTGCGTGTACACCACTCCCTTGGCTGGGCCGGTGGAACCGGAGGTGAACAGCACGGCGGCATCAGCATCTGGCTCGGGAGCCGTAAAAGCGGTGGGGTAGCCAGCCAGGCGGGTGACGCGACCGTTGGCCATCAACTGCGGCACTGTCGCGGCAACGTTAAACAGGGCCTTCTTCACAGCGGCCGTGGAGCCCGTGGAGTCTTCGGCAGCGATCCGGATGCCGGGCCAGTTGTAGAGGCGCGCACCAGCCAGGGCGCGTTCTATGCCAATGAGGAAGTCCGGTCCGGCTCCCTTGATGGCACGGCTTAGTCCCTTGGTACCCAATCCGGCATCGGCCACCACAATGACGGCGCCCAAACGCAGGCAGGCATAGATCAGGGTGGTCAGATTGATGCCGGGCGGCACCAGCAGGTTGACCCGGTCTCCGGCCTTGACGCCGAGTTCACGCAGACCTGCGGCGAGATCGTCCACATCGCGGGACAACTGGGCCCATGTCAGGGCACGGGTTCCTCCGCCGGGCAGCATGTCCACCACGGCCGTGGTGGTGTCCGAACGCCGGGCATCAACCTCAGCAAGCATCGAAACATACCCATCAGCTCCGGCAGAAGCAGCACCACCACCAGCACCGCCAGCAGCACCAGGCGTACCGGCAGCCGGATCAGCAGTAGCACCGGCGTCGGAGCCTGCAACGTTATCCGCGAGCCAAGCGAAGGCCGGTGTGGCAATGTCGCGGTCTTCTTGCACCAAATGGCTGGCACCTTCAAAGCGGTGCACCTGGGCCTGAGGCAGCCGGGTCAAAAGATCACGCAGGTACCGGTCGGAGAAGACGGGATCCTTGGGACCCCACAGCATCAGCGCCGGAACATCCAGTGTGCTGATGTCCGTGGACACCGCATCCAGCGCAGCCCACGAAGGGTGCGCCGGCGTGGCCGGAATATCGGCCACAAAGTTACCCACACCGGCTCGGCGGGCGATGGTTTGGTACGGGGCCATGAACGCATCCCGGACATCGTTGGCCAAGGTGGGCGCAGCGAGTGAGTGCGTGACGCGCAAAAAGGCGGAAGACGTCGTCGTACCCCACTTGTGAACAGCGGGATGAAGGGCCAACGTCAGGGCCGGGGGAAGCGAGAATCCGGCCGGGTGAACAGCTGTGTTTGTCAGTACGACGGCGGCCAACTGGTCCTTGTGGCGGGTGGCCCAACCGAGGGAGATGAGTCCGCCCCAGTCGTGCCCCACGCTGACAACGGGTCCGCTAAGGCCCAGCTCTGCGGTGAAGTCGGAGAGATCGGTGATGCGGTCCGCGAGGCGGCGGAAGGTGCCCGTGCGCTCGGAGAAGCCCATGTCCAGCTGATCGACGGCAATGACACGCCACGGGCCGCCGGTTGCCAGAGTTTCAGGGGAGGTGGCCCCGGCGAGCAGGGTGCGCCACAGGTAGCTCCACGTGGGGTTGCCGTGCACGCACAGCAAGGTGCCCCGGGGTTCCAAGCCGGTCGCCTGCACATCGGACTCATTGTCCAGATAGTGCCACGTCCGGCTGGTGCCCTCGGGATCAACGGCGGCGGTGGAGGCAACACTGCGAACCTGCCGCCAGCGTGCTTCCACTCCGGGCCACGGCTGCGGAACAGGGGCCACGGGCGCGGACTCAACAGTTTGCTCAGAAGCCACTGCTACCACGCAATTTCCATCATGGCAGTGTTCAAACCGGAGCCAACGCCCATGCACAGCACACGGTCGCCACGGTTCAGGCTCTGGGATTCCTGCGCCAGGGTCATGGGCAGGGACGCCGGACCGACGTTGCCCCACTTGGGGAACGTAATGGGGACGCGGCCCTTGATGAGGTTCACGGCCTTGATGATGGCGTTCGTGTAGGAGTTGGAGACCTGGTGGGTGACGTAGCGGTCCATGGAGCGCCAGTCCCAGCCGTCGGTGTGAGCCTCGTGCCAGGCGTCGGTGACGAGTTCCAGGCCGTTGTCCAGCAGACCCTTGGTGTCCGTGAACATGCCATCGGGCCCGCCAACGCACAGCTCGTGGTGCTGAGTGCCGGCACGCGAAACACCGCCCACAATGCGGTGGCCTTCAGGGTGCAGATCGGACGGGCCCATCACGGCAGCTGCGGCCCCGGAGCCCAGTGTCAGGGTGGCGAATTCCTTCAAGTAATCTTCGCGGGTGGACGTCTCGGCGTTCAAGCGCTTGAACGTGGTTTCCTGCGTTGCCTGAGCGTCCTCGCCAGCCACAATCAGGGCGTACTTGATCTGGCCGGAGTCAATCATGTTCGCGGCCAAGGTCATGCCGTTGACAAACCCCAGGCAGGCGTTGGCCACATCGAAGTTCATGGCAGAGGACGGCAAACCCAGTCCGTTATGAACCTTTACGGCAACCGATGGTTCAAGGTTGCGGCGGGTCACGGAGGTGTTGATCAGCAAACCCACCTGGCTGGCATCAATGCCGGATTCGGCCAGGGCCTTGGCGCCTGCTTCAATGGCGGCGTCGTCAAAGTCAGTTCCGGGGGCCCACCAGCGGCGTTCCTCAACACCGGCCACTCGTTCCAGCAATCGCTTAGAGAGGCGCAGACGTTTCAGGCTCGGGGCCAGGCGGGCGTCAAAGTCACTGGACTTGACCACCACCGGAGCCTCAATGCTCGAGACAGCGAGCAACGAAGTGTTGTGGTGACGAAACGTAGCGTTGCCGATCAAGTTCCAGCCTTTTTCTTGGGGTAATTAGGTGTTTGATGGCACCGGAAAACCAGTGACGTGGCCCTCAATAGTGCACTGCCGGCCGTCGACGGCCGCCTGAACACATCAAGGCCCACCGTTAACTATGCACCTATAAGGGGTGTTCCCGCACATGCACCCCGGTGCATACACAGTACCTGCGCGGTGCGTGTGCGGTGCGTACAGGGTGCCTGCGCGTTGCGTACACGGTGCGGGAGGCCCTGTGTGATGTGGAAATTCACGGTAGATTGGCTTGTGAGAAATGGTCCGGCGCAGGAGAAGAAAACAGTTTGCATCTAAAAAGTCTTACCGTGCGCGGCTTCAAGTCCTTCGCCTCGGCCACCACCTTTGACTTTGAACCCGGTGTGACAGCTGTAGTTGGCCCCAACGGCTCCGGCAAGTCCAACGTGGTGGATGCGCTGGCCTGGGTCATGGGGGAGCAGGGCGCCAAGACCCTGCGTGGCGGCAAAATGGAGGATGTGATCTTCGCCGGCACCTCCGGCCGGCCACCTCTGGGCCGTGCACACGTTGCCCTCACCATTGACAATTCCGACGGCGCCCTGCCCATCGATTATGCCGAAGTCACCATCTCCCGCACCCTGTTCCGGGCCGGCGGCTCCGAGTACGCCATCAACGGAACCGCATGCCGGCTGCTGGACATCCAGGAACTCCTCTCAGATTCTGGTCTGGGCCGTGAGATGCATGTCATTGTGGGTCAGGGCCAGCTGGACAAGGTCCTCCATGCCACGCCCGAGGACCGCCGCGGGTTCATTGAAGAAGCTGCAGGAATCCTCAAGCACCGCCGCCGCAAGGAAAAAACCCTGCGCAAGCTGGACGCCATGGGCGCCAACCTCGCCCGGCTCACAGATCTGACGGGTGAGATCCGCCGCCAGCTGACACCCCTGGGCAAGCAGGCCGCCGTGGCCCGACGCGCTCAAAGCGTGCAATTCGACGTCCGCGACGCCCGGGCACGCCTGCTCGCGGACAGCATTGTCACGCTGACCCAGGCCGTGGAACGCGACGAAGCGGCAGAGCTGGCGCTCAAAAACCGCCGCGAACACGTGGAACGTGAACTACAGAGTGCCCGCGCGCACCAAGCTGCCTTGGAACAACAAGCCGCTGCTGCCACCCCCGTACTGAACGCGGCACGGGATAACTGGTACCAGCTCTCAGCCACCCGCGATCAGCTCAAGGCACTAGGTGTCCTTGCCACGGAGCGCCGCCGTCACCTCGGGGCAACGGAAGCCGCGCCGGATCCCAGCCGTGATCCTGACCGCTTGGCCGAACAGGCCGTACGGCTGCGCGAGGAAGAGGCGGAGCTGGATCTGGCCCTTGAAGAACGCCGCTATGGCCTGGAAACCGCCATGGAGATCAAGACGGACGCCGAAGCTGCCGTCCGGGCCGAGGAACAGCGGGTTCGTGAGCAGTTGCGTGCCTCCGCCGATCGCCGAGAAGGTTTGGCGAAACTGGCCGGAAAGGTCGCCGCTGCCCGCTCCCGCGTGGAATCGGCCGAAGCCGAGATTGGCCGCCTGCACCACAGCAAGGCCGCCGGAGCCGAGCGGCACAACACCGCGGCGCAGGAGTTTGCCGCCCTCGAGTCTCAAGTAGCCGGGGTGGAACAAGGTGAGGAGCGCCTCGACGCGGACTACGAAACTGCCGCCGCCGCCCTCACCACCATAGATGAGAAGATTGCCGCCCTTACCCAGGAGCAGTTGGCTGCCGAGCGGGAACGCGATTCGCTGACAGCCCGCCGCGACGCGCTCGCCGTCGGCCTGCTGCGCAAGGATGCCAGCGCCCAGCTGCTCGAGGCCAGGCCGGAGGGTGTCCTGGCGTCCATGGCACAGCTCATTGCCGTGGTGCCCAGCTACGAGACGGCCCTTGCCGCAGCCCTGAACGCCGCGGCCGAAGGCGTTGGGGTCACCGGTCTACACGCCGCGCTGGCTGCCCTTGAGCTCGTCAAGAAGCACGACGGCGGCCGTGTCACCTTGGTCCTCACCGACGCCGCAGGTGGTGCCGGCACTTGGCGTGGTACCGACGCAGACTCAGCGGATGAACACGCTGCTGCGAAGCAGGCCACGCAGAATCAGCACACCGTGAATCAGCACACCTTGAATCAGGCTGCTGCGGCAGCCGCGCAGACCGTCGCCGGGGCCGTGCTGGCACGCGCCCAGGTGAGCGGTCCTCCCGAACTGGACCGGACGCTCGATGCGCTGCTGGCGGGCGTGGTGCTGGTTCCGGATATGAGCGCAGCCCAAGACGTCTTGGCCCACGACGCATCGCTGACGGCGGTGAGCGCTGCCGGGGATGTCTTCACCCAGTGGTGGGTGCAAGGCGGATCTGCCATGGCGCCGTCGTTGTTGGAATTGCAAGCAACAGTAGATGAGACCGAAGCGGCACTGGCTAAGGCGGTGGCACGCGGGGAACAGACACGCTTTGCGCTCGCGGGTCTGCAAGGACAACGTGGCGCCTTGGCGCAGGCCGAGGCAGAGGCCTTGGCGGCGCTCAACGAGTCCGATGCGCGGCTGGCAGCAGTGGCCGAACGGCTCGGTTTGTTGGGGGCTACGTTGCGCTCGGCGGCGGGGGAGTCCGATCGTCATGCGCAGGCAGTGCAGGGCGCAACCGCAAATCTCGAGCGTGAACAAGTTGCCTTGGAAGGGGTCGCGGCACGGTTGGCTGCGGCGCAAGAGGCCCCGGTCGACGTCGAGCCTTCCATGGATGAGCGCGATGCCCTGGCCGCGGCAGCCACGGCCGCCCGGGCAGTGGAGTTGGAGACTCGGCTGCAATTGCGCAGTACGGAAGATTCGCTCCATGCCACACGCAACCGGGCAGCGGCGCTGGAACGGGCAGCAGCCACGGAGCGGACGGCGCGAGAGCAAGCGGCGCAGCGGGCTGCGCGCCGGCAGTTCCAGGCCAGGAAGGCTGCCGCCGTGGCCTCCGCAACCCATCACGTTTTGGCGCTGGTTCAGGAGTCCATTGAGTTGGCCGAGCACGTGCGGGATGAGGCGGAGGAGCAGCGGGCTACACGTGAGGTGGAGCTGATGGCTGTCCGCAGCGCCACGGTGGAAGCCGAGAAGGAGCGGGCCCGGCTGACCGATTCCGTGCACAAGGACGAGCTGGCCCGAGCGGCCCAGAAGCTGCGGATCGAAACGTTGGAAAACAAGTCGATCGAGGAACTGGGCCTGAGCGTGGATCACCTGCTCAAGGAATACGGTCCCGACACGCTGGTTCCGCTCGGCCCTGGTGAGGTCACGGACAAATGGGCCGCACTACACGTGCGCGTCGATGATGACGGCAACGAAATCCGTGAGGGCACCCCTTTTGTGCGCGAGGAACAGGAGAAGCGGCTCAAACGGGCCGAACGCGATCTTGCCGCCCTGGGCAAGGTCAACCCCTTGGCGCTGGAGGAATTCGCAGCCCTGGAGGAACGCCACCAGTTCCTGTCCTCGCAGTTGGAGGACCTGAAATCCAGCCGCAAGGACTTGCTGGACATCATCAAGGAAGTGGACCAGCGGGTGGAAGAAGTGTTCACGGCCGCCTATACGGACACTGCCGCGCAGTTCGAGCAGGTCTTTTCCCGGCTGTTCCCCGGCGGCGAGGGACGACTGGTCCTGACCGACCCGGAGAACATGCTGACCACCGGTATTGAGATTGAGGCCCGGCCCGCCGGGAAGAAGATTAAACGCCTGTCCCTGCTCTCCGGCGGGGAGCGCTCGCTGACTGCAGTGGCGCTGCTGGTGGCTATTTTCAAGGCCAGGCCTTCGCCGTTCTATGTGATGGATGAGGTGGAGGCGGCGCTCGATGACACGAACCTGGGCCGGCTCATCACCCTTTTTGAGGAGCTGCGCGAGTCCAGCCAGCTCATCATCATCACGCACCAGAAGCGCACCATGGAGGTTGCGGACGCGTTGTACGGCGTCTCCATGAGGGGCGACGGCGTCTCCGCCGTCATCAGCCAGCGCATGGATCGCGCCGCCTCCTGACGCCGCACCACTTTCCGGCGGGTTTTGCACGACGCGGCATCAGTTTCCGGCGGGTTTTGAATAACGCGGCACCACTTTCCGGCGGTTTTTGCGCGACGCGGCATCAGTTTCTGGCGAGATCTTTACTGAACGCGAGGAACGGCAGGGACTCCGAGGGGACCTCAAGGTCGAACAGTGCCGTGTAGTTGGTGCTCAGGTAGAGGCCCCTGGCCTCGGGCTGACGCGGGCCCGTGGTCAGATACACGTGCCGGTAGCCGAGCTCGACGGCCTTAGCCTCGAGCTCGGCCATGACGCGGCGTGCTAAACCGCGGCGGCGATGCTGCGAATGGGTCCAGATGCGTTTGAATTCGGCGGTGTCGGGGGAGTAGCGGCGGAAGGCGCCACCGGCGATCGACACACCATTTTCCTGAATGATCAGCAGGGCACCATCTGGGGCTTCAAATTCCTCGGCCGGGTACCTGTTGAGCTCGGCTTCCGCGTTTCCTGCCCCGAACAAGTCGGCGTACCGGTGTTCGTATTCCACGGCCAGCTCATCCAGGAGTGGGCGCACCCGATCGTCGTTGAGGGGCAGCGACAGCACCGTGAGTTCCGCGGTGTCTAAGGGTGAGTTCATGAGAGTGTCCTTCCGGAAATAGCTGTCAATGTGGAGCGCTGGGTCAACGTGAGCAGAAGCAGTCGGGCGAGCGCATCGTTCTCTCGAAAGGGAGCCGCGTTGCTATTCGGGCGGGCAAACGCCCCGGAGGCCCAGGCCGAGGTGCCGGGTCCGACGGCGAAAAGAGACTTCGTCGCCTCATCCCGCGACCCCACCACCTGATGGGAATCGCTCACCAATAATTTGCCCGTGGACACTGTACCGTCGGCGGTCAGCAAATGTTGCTCCGCGCCACCGCCGCTGCGGTGGAGTTGAGCCAGCACCGGATTGGCCGAGTGGGCCACGGTGGGTGCAGGCAGTCGGGCCTCGATGAACGCCGCCGCCGTGACGGTCATGGCACCTTGCGCGGCAGTGGCACGGAACAAGCCGCTGGACTCCTCCGCCGTCACCTGCAGGTTGGGGCCGAGGAACTCCAACAGCCCAGCCCGGTGGATGGCCAAGAGCTGCCGCAAGCGGTGCGGTGGCGGGCCGGAATCCACAAAACTAAAGAAGCCATGCCACCAACCATGCACCGCGGCATGCGATCCGGCGCTCAACCGTTCTGCTGGCACCAGCGAGGCGACATCCATATAGGCGCGCAATAGGCCCAGGAACAGCGCCAGCGTTTCGGGGTGCTGCTCGCTGTCCCGGCGCCGCAGATCCTCGGCAATATAATCGGCCACGGCGTCGGCAACCGAACCGGGGGTGCCGAAGTCGAACCCGGCCAAGGGATGGTCCAGCCGCTCAAAGTCGAGGTGGAGCGCGGGATCCGGCACGGCGGAGGTGACGAGGGTGCTCCGTTCGGGGCTATACCAATCAAGGCCTGCCAAAGCATCGGAGAAGTCGGACCAGTCCATGCTCACTCGCTCCGGGCTGCCCGTCAAGAGCTCCTGGTAGTACGCGTACGCCGTGTCCTTGGCAATGAGCGGCCACAGCTGGGTGCGGAAATCGAGTTCGCTGTGCTCGGCCAGGAGCTGCTGCACAGCCTCGGCCGTGAAAAACTGTGCCGCACCGGGTGCCGTGCCCCGCAAGGTGGCGGAGATTTTCGAGTGAAACGGCACACCGCGCCGCGAGCCTGCCCACAGCCTCGGCTCGCGGCCGGAAGGCACATAGTCAAGTTCGCCGTCGTCCCTCTGTACGAAACGACCGCCGCGGCCCTCCATGAGCAAGACCACGAGGTCAACGAACGCCAAGCCCATGCCGGAAACAATCACGTCCTGCCCCGGAGCCAGCGCGGAATAGTCCACGTCGGTGGTGTACGCCGGGGCGGCATGAAAGCGGCCGTGGCGGGCGGCAAAGTCGGCAAAGTGCGCCGATGGGCCGTGCACCGTGGCATCCGTATGACCTAAGGCAAGGACGACGGCGCTCGCGGCCAACACTGTTCCCCCGGCAAGGCGGACAGTATGAATGCCCTCCTCGGCGGCCGTCACCTCGAGAGCGGTGTCCCGGTGGACGGTCACGGTGGCCTGCGGTGCCAAGGCGGCAACGGCGCGGCGGAAGAACCACTCGAGATAGGCGCTGTGAAGCTGCCGGGTCGGGAAGGATGTGCGCGTGAGGGTTGCTGCCTGTTCCGCCAGAAGAGCATGAAGCAGCGGGGCGTCATCGAGGATGCCGGTGGTCAGTGCTGCCGCCCATTGGGCCAGATCCGGCCCGTCGACGGCGGGGCCTGCGCACGCCACCGAGGCGTCCGTAAACATTGTCACGTCCCCGGCCATGGAATTGAGCATGAGTCCGGGGTCTTGATCAAAGCGCCAGATCCGGCCAGAGCCGGCCGTGAACGGTTCCACCACGTGGATGTCCACGGCGGTCTGGAGGAGCTCCGGCGCGTTGGCGCCGAGACGTTCCAGCACTCCGGCTGTGCGCGGGCCGCCCCCGATGAAGACGAGGCTGTGATCAGACATAAGGACTCCTGGACGGTGCTGCACGGGACCCCGCGAAGCAGTTCTAGCGAATGGGTGATGTGCCCATGCTAGGGCGCCGCGTAGGGCCGAAAAAAGGGTGCGGTCATGTCACTTCACCGCCGTTCATGGGGCGTCATTTCCAGTTCATGCAACGACACATGACGCTCTGCGTCCCATCATGAAGCCGTGCAACGAAGGCTTTGGAAGCGGTTCCGAAATCCGCCTAGATTTGCAGCCATCGAAGCACAACAATCACGATGAAAGAATCGAGGTGGCGCAATGAGCACCGCACCTACCGAGCTGGCCCCATCGGCCACCGAGACGCTGGAGTCAGAAACGCCGGCGTCCCAGACTCCGGATCCCGCACCGGCCCAGCACCGCGCCGTGGCCGACTATTCGGGATACCGCATCGTGGCCGCAAAACACCCGTGGCGTTGGGTTGGCACCGTGGTGGTGGCTTTGGCAGTGGCGGCCATTTTGTGGTCGCTGATCACCAACCCCCGGTGGGAATGGGATGTGGTGGCGCAGTGGTTTACCGCGGAGTCCGTCATCCGGGGTCTGGGTGAAACGCTTAAGCTGACGGTCATTGCCGGAGCACTGGGTTTCATCCTGGGTTTCATTTTGGCGCTAATGCGGCTTTCCGCGTCCCCGCTGTTGGTCTCCGTCTCATGGACGTTCTCCTGGATTTTCCGGTCCACCCCGCTGCTGGTGCAGATGTTGCTCTGGTACAACTTGGGTTACCTGTACGAGAAGATCAGCCTGGGCATCCCCTTCACGAGCGTGACATTTTTTGAGGTCCAAACCACAACGTTGGTTAGCCAATTCGCCGCGGCCATCCTAGGCCTGACCCTCAACCAGGCCGCCTATTCCGCGGAGATCATTCGCGGCGGCATTCTCTCTGTGGACCAGGGCCAAATTGAGGCAGCGGCGGCCTTGGGCATTCCGGCCTGGCGCCGATCCACGCGCATCGTGTTGCCCCAGGCCATGCGCTCCATCCTGCCCACGGCGTTCAACGAGATCATTGGCCTGGTCAAGGGCACCTCCATTGTGTACGTCCTGGCCTATTCGGAGCTGTTCTACACCGTTCAGGTCATTTATAACCGCACCCAACAGGTTCTGCCGCTGCTGCTCGTGGCCACGCTCTGGTACATCGTGATCACCTCCGTGTTGAGTGTTTTCCAGTACTACATTGAACGCCACTATGCGAAGGGGGCGGTGCGGACACTGCCGCTGACTCCGTTGCAAAAAGCCCGGAAGTTCTTCACCCTCCGCACCACAGCCAAGGATCTGTCATGACCATCACCGAAATATCGGCCACCACAGCACCAGGGACCATAGGACCTGGCACCCCAGTACCAGCCGGCACACGTGGCTTGGTAGAAATCACCGCCGTCCACAAAAGCTTTGGAACCCTGCACGTGCTCAAGGGTGTTTCCCTGACTGTGGAACCCGGAGCCGTGACGGCCATCCTTGGCCCGTCGGGTTCGGGCAAGTCCACGCTGCTGCGCACCATCAACCATCTGGAGAAGGTGGATTCCGGCTACGTCGCCATTGACGGCAACGTGGTGGGCTACAAGTTGCGGGGCAACACTCTGCACGAACTTCGCGAAAAGGAAATCCTCAAACAGCGGACCGAAATCGGGATGGTGTTTCAGAACTTCAACCTCTTTGGCCACCTCACGGCACTGGAAAATGTGAGTGAAGCCCCCGTGGTGGCTCAGGGAAAAACCAAGGCCGAGGCCCGCCGTCGTGGCTTGGAATTACTGGAGCGAGTGGGCCTGAAAGACAAGGCTGGCGCCTATCCACGCCAACTTTCAGGAGGCCAGCAGCAACGCGTAGCCATTGCCCGGGCGCTGGCCCTCGACCCGAAGATCCTGCTCTTTGACGAGCCCACCAGCGCCCTAGACCCGGAATTGGTCAACGAGGTACTGGATGTCATACGGGAACTGGCCACCTCCGGCACCACCTTGATCATCGTCACGCATGAGATGGGCTTCGCCCGCGACGTGGCGGACACGGTGGTCTTCATGGACCAGGGCCAAATCGTGGAAAGTGGCCCTCCGGCGGGCATCTTCGCCAATCCACAGCAGGAGCGCACCAAAAGCTTCTTCTCCAAAATCATCGAACCAGCGTTCAACATCTAAGGACCATTCCCATGTCACAGCCTTCCGCACTCCGGAACCCCCGCCTTCGCACCCTCGCTGTGCTCCCCGCCGTCGTCCTTGCAAGCATGGCCGTGCTGACAGGCTGCTCCGATCCAGGGGCGCAAGCAGCCGTGGCCGGGCAGGAAACCGCTGCCGCCAACGGTGTGGTGTACAACAGTTCGCCGGAGCAGAACCGCATCCGGGCCCAGAAGGATTCGGCCCTGGCGGCAAAGGTACCGGCGGCAATCGCCGAGGATGGCAAGCTCACCGTGGGCACCACCGCAGGCTCCGTGCCGCTGAGCTTTCATGCCACAGATAATAAGACGCCCATCGGCTCGGAGCTGGATCTGGCGCAGCTCGTGGCCGACAAGCTCGGGCTTGAGCTCGACGTGCAGGTCACTGCCTGGGAGAACTGGCCCCTGAAGACCCAATCCGGGGACCTTGAAGTGGTGTTCTCCAATGTGGGCATCAATGCTGACCGGGTGAAACTCTTTGACTTCTCCACCTACCGTGCCGCGTTCATGGGCTTTGAAGCCAAGAGCACCTCCAGCTATGACATCAAGGGCTCAGCGGATATCTCCGGGCTAAGGATCTCCGTAGGGTCCGGCACTAACCAGGAGAAGATCCTCCTGGCCTGGAACAAGGAACTCGAGGCCGCCGGTAAGGCGCCGGCCCAACTGCAGTACTACTCATCGGATGCCGACACCATTTTGGCCCTGGGATCCGGGCGCACCGACGTCAACATCACGCCCTACCCCTCAGCTGTTTACCGCGCCAACACCCGGGACGACTTGAAGATCGTGGGTAAGGTCAACGCCGGCTGGCCGAATGAAACACTGGTCGCGGCCACCACGCTCAAGGACAACGGGCTGGCCCCGGTCATCACCGACGCCCTGAATGAGGTCATCAAGGACGGCAGCTATGCCAAGGTTCTGAACCGCTGGGGCCTGAGTGAGGAAGCCTTGACGGACTCCGAAACGGTCACTGAATCCAACTACACCGGCGCCACCAAATGAGATTTCTGGTTCAACGCATCATCGCCGAAGATCACCACACGAAGAGGAGTCATCATGTCCACAGCAGCACCCGCTGATACGAGCAAGCCCGCAACGAGCCAAACCCCCTTTGAATCCGCGTGGACACACTGGCACGACGCCCACGAGATCCTCCGCCGCGATCCGCACGGCTTCCTAGCCGTCACCGATCTGCACTGGATCACCACAGAGGCAGCAGCGCTCGCAGGCGCCCCGGGCACGTGGCGGCTCGCGGACGACGCCGTTCATGTCACCTTGGGTGCCGGCGAGAGCCTGCTGCGCGACGGCGTCGAACTGAATGCGGCGAAGAACCTGAATGCCGAGGGAGAGCTGGTCTTTGGACCAATCGCAGAACGCGACGGAATCAACCTAGGCCATGGAAATAGTGTGTTGGAGCTGGCCAAGCGCGGCGGCGAATACATCCTCCGGCCGCGGAACCCGAGCAACGCCTTGCTCCGCAACTATCAGGGCACCCCGGCGTTCGCCCCTACCGAGTCCTTGGTGCTGGCGGCACAGTACGTGCCGTTCCGCCAGCCGCGCGAAACCACCGTGGGTGCCGCCGTCGAAGGAATTAGTCACGTTTATCAGGCGCCCGGGAAAGTCACATTCACCTTCGACGGCGCGGAGCTGGCCTTGACAGCCTTCAACGGTTCGGCTCCTGGCACCTTCCAAGTGCTATTCACAGATGAGACCTCAGGGATCAGCACGTATGCGGCCAACCGGACGCTGACTTTCGTCGCACCCGAGAATGGTGGGCCCACAACGCTCGATTTCAACCGGGCCGTGAACCTGCCGTGCGCCTACACGGACCTGGCCACCTGCCCCCTGCCACCCGCCGAGAACCACCTGCCGGTCGCCATCACCGCCGGCGAGAAGATCCCCTTTGAACGAAAGGCCGCCCAGTGAGCCCCACAGAAAATTATCTACCCGGTTTCCTAGCCCTCGAGCTCGACGGCGACGGAGCGCATCCGGCTGCGTGGCGGGCCGCCCGCCATACACCTGCCGAACTCCTGACCGGTGATCGGATCCGCTCCACGGTACTGGCCGCCGAATCGGCAGGGTTTCAGATTGCAACCTTTTCCGATGGACCAGTGCTGGCAGGCCAAGAAGGCAATGCCGGTCTCGATGTCGCGGGCCGGCTCGACGCCGTGCAGCGGGCCGCGTTCGCCGCACCGCTGACACACAGCATCATCCTGGTCCCCGAGGTGGACACCGTGTATACCGAGCCTTTCCATGTGGCGACCCAACTGGCCAGTCTCGACTACGTCTCCGGCGGTCGAGCCGGCTGGCTTGTGGCGGCCAGCGGCACAGAACGAGAGGGGGCCGCCGTCGGACGTGCCCCCGTGGAGGGTGCAGCGCTAGCTGCAGAGGCTGCCGCGTCGGTGGAGGTTTCCCGAAAGCTCTGGGACAGCTGGGAGGACGACGCCGTGATCCGCGATGTCGAGTCCGGGCGCTACCTCGACGTGGACAAGCTGCACTACGCGGATTTTGAAACCGGCCCCGAATTCCCGGGCACGGGCTACTCGGTCAAGGGGCCGGCCATCATTCCCCGTCCCCTGCAGGGGCAGCTCCCCGTGGTGGCGCCGTACGGCCTGATCGGTGGCGACGGCGACGGCCTCGAAGGAGGAGGCTTGGACGTGGGTGGCCCGGATTCTGGGATTGACGCCGTGCTGGTGCGGGCACGTGAGGTGAGCGAGCTGGCTGCCGAGGTCACGCGGGTCCGCACGCTGTTCGCAGGCCAGGTTGCCGTCATCGCCGAACTCGATGTGGTCCTCGATGCCCGCGGTCAGAGCGCGGCTGCGCGGATTGCGCAGCTGGATTCCCATACGCCGTGGCACAGCAGTGGCGCCCGGTACACCGGTAACGCTGAGGGCCTGGTGGAGGTGCTGACGGAGATTTTGGCAACGGCCCATGGTGTTCGGCTGCACCCGGCCGTCCTAGACGTTGACCTGGACGAACTTGCCAGGTTAGTGCTTCCGGTCCTGCGCCGCCGGGGCGTACTGGCACCCACCACTACCGATGCCACCTTCCGGGACTTGCTCGGGCTGGACCGTCCGCTCAGTCGCTACGCAGCCGTTGAGCACCAATCCGTTGACTTTTAGGGAGAAATCATGAGCGAGAACAGCGAGATCGGCAACGGTTTTGTGCCCAGCGGGCAACTACAATTTGGCGTCTTTTTTCAGGGCGTGAACTCCGGCACCGTCTGGAAAGCAGCCGAATCCGGCTCCCAAACCGACTTTGACTCTTTCCGGCACTTGGCCCAGACCGCTGAGCGAGGGCTCTTCGCAGCGTTCTTCCTGGGCGAGGGACTCCGGTTGCGTGAACACCTGGGCAGGCCCCACGCCTTGGATGTGGCGGGGCGTCCGGATGCGCAAACCATGTTGGCGGCCTTGGCTGCCGTGACGAACAAGATTGGTTTGGTCGCCACGCAAAACACCACCTACAACGATCCGGCCCATCTGGCCCACCGGTTCTCCAGCCTGGATCTGCTCTCCGGCGGCCGGGCAGCCTGGAACGTGGTCACCACGGATAACGCCTGGACGGGTGAGAACTTCCGTCGCGGCGGATACCTGGACCATACGGACCGCTACCGCCATGCCGAAGCGTTTGTTGAGACGGCAAAGCGGATCTGGGACAGCTGGGCGCAGGACGCCATTGCCGAATCTGAAACTGCTGCGGCATGGTCGGCTCCGGGATCGATTCGGGAGGTCAGCCACGCGGGTCAGCATTACACCGTGGAGTATGCGCCGGGACTGCCCCGTAGCGCGCAGTACCGTCCGGTGCTGTTCCAAGCCGGGGATTCACCGGAAGGCCGCGACTTTGCCGCGCGCCAAGCCGACGTCATCTTCTCCGCTCATCCGGCCTATGCGCCGGCTTTGGACTTCCGTCGCGACATTGTTGCCCGAACAGTGAAGGCCGGCCGTGGTCCCAACGACGTCCAGATCATGCCTGCCAGCGAGTTCATTCTCGCCGCCACGGCACAGGAAGCCGTGGATAAGAAAGCCTGGGTGCGCAGCCAGCAGATCGGCCCGCAACAAGCCATCGCCTATCTGGAACAGTTCTGGGGCAGGGAACTTTCCGAGTACGATCCCGACGGTCCGCTACCGGAGATCGACCCCGTGGTGGTGGAAACCTCTGAGACCAGGGGGAGTGGCTTCCACGGAGCCAAGGCCCGCCAGTTGGCGGATCAGTGGCGTGCCGAAAGTAAGGACAAGGGGCAGTCCATCCGGGCGTTTGTCTCCGGAAAGACCAGCCGTGTTGATGCGACGTTTACGGGCTCGTACACGGACATCGCGGACACACTGGCACGCTATGCCAAGAGCGGTGCGGTGGACGGATTCAACATCTCACCGTGGCTTGTTCCCACCGGGCTGGATGACATTGTCAACCACCTGGTTCCCGAGCTGCAGGCCCGCGGCGTGTACCCCACGGAGTACGCCGGTACCACTTTGCGCGAGCACCTCGGCCTGCCCGTTCCGGTGCGCCCAGAGGTGCAGTCGGAACAGGGCGGCGAAACAACGGCGGCGGAAGTTTCCTTGCAACTGGCAGTAGCCGCCCAGCAGCTCTAAGTGGCGCTAGATATGGCGCTTTTTCAAGGAAAAGTACGACGGCGGGAGGTGAGCTGAATTTCTTAAGCTCACCTCCCGCCGTCGTGCTCCAAGCGCGGAACTCAGCTGGCGGGCAGGCCGGGTGGGTTCAGTTCGGAGTGCTTGACGGCTTCACTGGAGAGCCCCCAGATGTCAAGGATCTTGGCGTAGCTGCCCTCGGCGATCAGATGGTTGATGCCGGCCTGCGCGGCGACGGCAAAGCCATTCCCCTTTTCGGTGGTGACGGCGATACTCGCTTGGAGCGGCCAGCCGCCATCGACAGTGCCGAGAAGTTTCGTTTTGCCGTCGGCGGCGGCCTTGTACGCGCCGGTGGGATTCGGCCCAAAGGTTAGGTCAGCACGGCCAGCCAGCAGAGCTAGCGAGGACGCGGAATCGTCGTCGTAGTATTGGAAATCCACCGGGGCCAGTCCTTTAGCCACATTCTCCTTATCCCACGCCAAGAGGATGGCCTCCTGATTGGTTCCTGATCCGACTATGACTTTTTTACCCGCCACATCGGCGGCGGACTCGATTTTTGTTATGGGGGAGTTGCTCTTGGCGTAGAAGCCAAGCTTGTCCTCCCGGTAGCTGGCGAAATCAAACTTGAGTTTGCGTTCTTCGGTGACTGTCACGTTGGTGATGGCCGCCTCGTATTTTCCAGAAGCAACGCCCAAGGGCCAATCAGCCCATGCCGTGGGGACGATTTCGGCTTCCAGCCCCAGTGATTGAGCCAGCGCCACGGCAATGTCCACCTCATTGCCGATGGGGGTTAAATTGTCCCTGGCGTACAGACCCAGGGGAGCTGCGCCTAACGTCACGGCAACGGTGAGCTTTCCATCTTTTTTGATGGCCTCGGGGACCAGCGCGGCGGCCGCAGGATCCTGGGTGACGGCCACCCTGTCCTGGTCCGGAGTGAGGTTAAAAGTCTTTGTGCCGGAGGTGCTTACCGGGATCTGCGCCGTGCTGGCACCTGGGTCTGAGCAGGCTGCCAAGCCCAACAGTGCGGAGACGGCAACCGTCACGGTCAGAACTGATTGGGGGATGCTAATTTTCATGATTTCCTTTGCCAAATGATGGTGTTCTTGCGGAGGTAGGAGTAACTATCCGGCACCGTCCACGGCAGTTCCAAGACCCAAGAAATGCGCAGATATATGGATTCATGACGCGTCGCATCTCGTCTCACGAGGTCATGACACCAGGGCAACTCTGCCCGTAATGATGAGGGCAATATGTCCTTGAGTGGCGCAATATTACGGGGTGCAACACACACCCGGTGCGCTCATGAAACGCTCAAGAAACTTGAGTCATCAGCAGCCCCACATGGCACGGGATGCGTACCTGTCATTTCACTGCTCACGAAGAAAAGACATCATGACAAATACAGATGCACCACAAAGCGCTTTCACTCCCGCAGGCCACCTCCAGTTCGGCGTCACGGTGTTGGGGCCGGGCGCCGAGGTGAGTTTTGAGGAATTGCGCACTCTGGCACAGACTGCGGAACGTGGATTATTCTCCATGCTGACGTTGGATGAACGCTATTGGCTCCGTGGCGATCCCGGTGCCCTCTCCGCCACGGACCCGGTGGGCAGCAACGATGTGGCAACTTTATTGGCTGCCTTGGCTGCCGTGACAACAAATATTGGCCTGGTCGCGGCAGCCGCCCCCGACTATGACGATCCAGCATTCCTCACCCGGCGTCTGGATTCGTTGACCAGAATTTCACAGGATCGTGCCGCGTGGCAGGTCCTTGCCGATGGGGCAATGTACGGCGAGGAGGACCTCACGGAGGCTGCCGAGGAAGCTCTCGAGGACAATGAGGGAGCTCTCCCGAGCGGAGGCGGGCGCCACGCCCTGATCGAATCCATGCGCCACCAATGGCAAACGTGGAGCAGGGCGGAAACTCAGGGCCCGGTGGAGCTGTTGGGGGCCTTTGAACGTGACGGCCAAAAATACGGTGTTGGCATGGGTGCACTTCGCCGGAACGAACCCAGGAGCGGTCCCGTCCTGATCCACGGGGCAGAGTCTGCACAAAGCCTTGCCACGGCAACCGAACTGGCGGAGGTAATACTCTCCGAGCCCGCGAGCCTTGAAGGTGCCTTGGCATTGCGGCGAGAGGTGGTGGCTCGTAGTCTCCGGGCTGGACGAGGCGCCAATGAGGTGAAAATCATTCAGGCAGCAACGTTTATTGTGGCTCCCACGAGCGAGGAAGCCATCGAAAAGGCTGACTGGATCCGTGAGCAATTGCCGGAATCCGTGTGGGATGAGCGGGCGTTTATTGGATCCTACGCCGACGTTGCCGATCTGCTGTTGGACTTTGCCCGCTCCGGTGCCGTCGATGGCTTCAACGTCATGCCCTGGCTCTTTGCGGACGAGCTGGCCGATTTGGTGAATCACCTGGTTCCGGCCTTGCAGGCTCGCGGCATCTATCCCACTGACTATGCCGCGGACACGCTGCGCGGCAACTTGGGCCTGCCCGATCGCACCGTGAGCGCCCCATCGAATACCACGCACGCCCTGCCCGTCATCGAGGTGGGGGACCTGGGCGACGTTCGCCTGGATCTGGATCTGCGTATGGAATTGATAGTGCAAAAATTGCCGGCCTGAGCCGGTCCATTGTTACGCCGTGTCACTCACCGTTGAGCCGCATTGAGCCGTATTGCCTGCCATGAACGCAACCTTGGCTGGCGTAGCTTCTCCATGATGGTCTGGCGAGACAGCCACGAAAGGAAACGCCATGACATCCCGACCCCCGTCACACCCACCCAGCTGCGCAACGTACTGGGCCATTTCGCCACGGGACTGACCATCATCACCGCCGCGACACCGCAAGGTCCCGCCGGCTTCACCTGCCAATCCTTCACTTCGCTGTCACTGGATCCGGCACTGGTGACCTTCAGCCCGGCCCGCAGTTCCTCCACCTGGCCGCTATTGCGCGCCACCGGCCGGTTCGCCATCAACATTCTCCCCGCTGAGCACCGGCATCTCTCGGCCCAGTTTGCCCGCTCCGGGTCCGACAAGTTCGCCGGCGTGGCGTACACCGATTCGCCGTTGGGAAACCCCCTTTTGGACCAGGCGCTGGCCTGGGTGGATTGTGAACTTCACCAAGAGTACGACGGCGGAGACCACACCATTGTGGTGGGTTCCGTCCACGCCCTGGAGGCGAGGGAGCAGGGAGATCCTCTGCTGTTTTACCGAGGTACTTATGGTCAGCTCCACAGCGCACCTGCTCTCGTGGGAGTTCCGGCATGAGAATTGTCGGTATTGATGCAAGCCCGTACGGCCCAGGTAAGACGGCAGCAGCCGTCCAGGCTGTTCTGGCGGGTGCAGCCAGCCGCGGTGCCACAACGGAACTGGTCCGCCATGACCACCCGGAGGTGGTGGCCCGCATTGGTGAGGCGGACGCCGTCGTTCTTGGCAGCCCCACCTACCGGGCCACACACACCGCTGCACTGCGGATGCTGCTGGAAAGGATCGATCGAAAAGCGGGGGCGGAACCACTGGCCGGAACGCCCATTGCGATCGTCATGACGGGCGCCTCGGGGGAGCACTTCCTGGGAACGCGGGATCTCGCTGGCACGCTGAGCGGCTTTTTCGGCACGCAGGTGTTGTCCCCGGATTTGTACTTCCACGGCGCTGACTTCGACGCCGAGGGACAGCCGGGCGATCGTGCTGCGGAGCTGTGTGCCTTGCACGGGGCAGCACTGGCTGAGCTGGCGGCCGCGGTGGGCGGATCGACGGCGCTGAAGGCACTACGGCCGGTGGTGTGAGCGTCCGTCGTGCGGCGCAGCGGCTCAGCTCTGCGGAAGAAGCTTGGTGTCTTTTGCCGGGAGCCAGAGTAGAACAGCCACGAAGGCCACAGCTGTAGCCATCAGGAATGCAGGGCCGTAGGAGAAGGAATCGACCAGGATTCCGGCGGCAATGGGTCCGATGATGGCGCCGAGGTCCGAGCTCATTTGGAAGGTGGCCAGGACCTTGCCGCCGGAGCGTTCGTTACCAATCACATCGGCCACGGTGGCTTGTTGGGCCGGGCCCATCAGTCCGCTGCCCAGGCCTGCGATGGCTGAGACTGCGAAGAACCAGAACTCATTACCCGTGAAGCCGAGCACGCCCATGGCGATGCCATTCACGGCCAATCCGGCGATGATCATGGGTTTACGGCCCCACGTATCGGCCAGCTTGCCGGAGAATGTCAGTGCTACACCGGTACCAATGGCAAACACGGCGAGGGAAATGCCGGCCACCTCGGAGCCGGCACCCAGCGCCGTAGTGGCAAACAGCGGCACCAAGGCCATGCGGATCCCGAAGGCGGACCAGCCGTTGGCAAAACCGGACGCCAGCACGGCCCGGTAGGCAGGCAGCCCTAAGGCAACCCGCAGAGGCAGGGCGTCCTTCTTCCGGGCGGCAGTAGCACCTGCAGCACCAACACCGCCGGCCCCAGCAGCAGCGCCGGTCCGTCTGCTCAAGGCGGAGACTGCTGGCAGCTGTGTTGCCACCAGTAGAGCCACCAGAACTAGGGCACACGCGTAGACCAAAAAGGGCAATTGCATGCCCAAACCTGCCAGCAACCCGCCCACGGCCGGTCCGGCAATGTTACCGAGCAAAAATGACCCGGAGTACAGGCTTGACACCCGTCCGCGCGCTGCGGGAGGGGCCATTTTAATGAGCAAGCCCATGGCTGCCACGGTGAACATGGTGGAGCCAATGCCGCCGAGCCCTCGGTAAAGCAGCAGTTGCCAGTAATTCTGGGCAAAGGCGCACGCTGCCGAGGACGCAGCAACAATCAGGATGCCCAAAATATAGGTGCGGCGCTCACCCATCCGCTCCACGAGCCAGCCGCTCAGCGGCGCAAAAATCAGCCGGGTGAAGGCAAAGGCGCTGACCACTACAGCGGCGGCGCTGACGCTGACGTCGAAGCTCTGCGCGAATTGCGGGAGCACGGGAGCCACGATCCCAAAGCCAATGGCAATCATGAATGCGGCAGCGACCAGCACCTTGATCTCGCGGGGGAGCTTCACCGCGGGCAGATCTAGTGGCTTCTTCGAGGAGGGTTTAGAGGATGACATCACTGATGAGTGTCCCACATGGGGTCAAAACAGCTGTGAAAACGGGGGTCAAAGCCGGCTCCGACCGTGCCCGTGAGAGACTGGTGGGGTGAACGAATTTCTCCCCATCATCCTGTCCATCGTGGTTGGACTCGCCGTCATTGGCGGTCTCATCCCCGTCTTCCTCAAGGCCCGCCGGAGCAGCCAGAATTACATCGGCCCCCGTGATGCCAATGACCCGGCACCCCTGGACTCAGCCGCTAGCGGTGATGCCCAGGGTGGCGGCACTCTGGTGGAGGACCGCCCGGAACCCCAGGGGCCGCCGTCGGACATTGCGACGCCGGACCTCGAGACTGTAGAGCCTGAGCCGGAAGCGCCCGCGGCCCCATCGCTGGAGACTCCGCTGCCCGTTGAAGGCCGGCTGGTGCGCCTGCGCGCGCGCCTGGCCAAGTCCAACAACGCGCTGGGCAAGGGCCTGCTGGCGCTGCTCTCCCGCGACACCATTGACGAGAACGTGTGGGAAGAGGTCGAGGAGACGCTGCTGCTGGCGGACATCGGCACGGATTCCACCATGGATCTTGTGGACACATTGCGCGACCGCGTGAAGGTTTTGGGTGTCCGTAGCCCCGAACATGTCCAGGCCATGCTGCGTGAAGAACTCATCAAGCTGATGGACCCCACCTTGGACCGCACGCTGAACATCTCCCGCCACGATGACCGCCCCGCCGTGCTCATGGTGGTTGGTGTCAATGGCGTGGGTAAGACCACCACTGTTGGCAAGTTGGCCCGGGTGCTGGTGGCTGAGGACAAGGACGTGCTCCTCGGCGCGGCTGACACCTTCCGCGCCGCCGCCGCAGAGCAGTTGGCCACCTGGGGTGCCCGCGTGGGTGTTCCCACTGTGAAGTCCGACGTCGATGGGGCGGACCCAGCCTCCGTCGCCTTTGAGGCGGTCAAGGTGGGCATCGAGCAGGAAGTTGATGTTGTCATGATCGACACCGCCGGCCGGCTGCAGAACAAGGTTGGCCTGATGGACGAACTGGGCAAGGTCAAGCGCGTCATTGAAAAGCAGGCAACGGTTGACGAGGTGCTGCTGGTGCTTGACGCAACCACGGGCCAGAACGGACTGACCCAGGCGAAGGTCTTCGCCGAGGTCGTGAACATTACAGGCATCGTGCTCACCAAGCTCGACGGCACCGCGAAGGGTGGCATCGTGGTGGCCATCCAGAAGACGCTCGGCGTGCCCGTGAAGTTGGTCGGTTTGGGTGAAGGTGCCGACGATCTGGCCCCCTTCGACGCCGAGAGTTTTGTGGACGCATTGCTGAACTAGCTGAAGTAGTCTTGCGCGCGGAGCCATCTGAGCTGCTTTAACACAATAAGAAAAGGAAAGTGTCCGCTTCGGCGGACACTTTCCCTTTTTAACCCCGCAACTTAACCCTGGAGCTTAACCCTGCGACTTAACCACTGTGAATTAATGCTTTAAATTTTACAAAACAAACCCCAACTCCCAGGTTGTAATATCCGCATGGCCAGTAACAGAAAATTCCGCTGTATGACGCCACCATAGTTACTGATCAGTAGCATTGAGATCGATCACAACTAGCCCTTTGGTCAGTCAATTTGGCCAGATGTCCAAAATGCTTGGACTACGATTAAAGCGGGCTGAGGGTAAAAATTGACGGCCCGGAGGGTGAATTTCACGAAAGCGCTAATACTGCGCTTTCGGAACACTTACGGTGCAGCAATCATCGATCGCGATGCTCTCAAGAACCTTCCGTGGCGGGGGCCACAAGCAGGAAAAAAATTTCAGGGGGACTGCTTTAAGTGGACACATTAATGGCTAGTAGAAAAGAAAAAACCACGACCCTTCGCATGGCGCTGGTGGGCTGTGACTACATCACCGGGCTGGGGTTGAGCCAGCTCTTGCGGGGCGCTGATTTCATCGATGTTGCAGGATTCGCCACTGGTGCGGAGGAGGTGCTGGAGTTAATGGGTGCCGGACTCATTGACATGGTTTTGCTCGACGCCAGCATGGAAGCAGCCGAGCTGGCACAGACCTGCCGCTCGCTGAATCAGGTTCCAGTGCCGCCCACCGTGGTGGTCATGGGCGATGTTCCCTTTGACTTGGCTGAGTCTTTGGTCTTCTCCGGTGTCCGCGCCATCCTGCACCAGGGACTGCTCGCAGAGGATCTGCCTGTTGCCTTGCGCATGATTCATCGGGGCGGGGCACTGCTGATCAACAGTGATGCCCGTGAAACCCTGATGAATCGCAGCCGGAGTTTTGATGCGCACCAACGCACCAGGTTCGAGTGCCTGAACCCGCGCGAACGCGTCGTTGCCCAAGGGGTAGCCGAAGGCTCGACGAACGCGCAGCTCGCCGGCTCCATGCACATGAGCGAAGCGACAGTAAAGCTGATTGTTTCCAACATCATGAGCAAGTTGGGGGTCTCCAACAGGGTGCAGATCGCCGTGGCTGTCACCAAGGCCCGCGTCGTCTGATGGGCTAGTGGCCAAGCCCGTGGCAAAAGATGACGCAAGTGGGATTAATGACGCGCAAGAAATACGCCGGAAACATTCCTGACGCGCCAACTTAACCCTGCTGGCCCAGATGTAACGTGGTGGAAACTTTACTCACTCCGTCGCGAAACACGGGTGAACTTTCATTGTAAGAGTCCAAAGTACACAGCTTCGTAAGCCGAGGCAGTCAACAACTCTTGCAACGAAAGGCCAGCTCAATGAACACTGGCGATACAGCATGGGTCCTCATCTCAGCAGCCCTAGTGTTGCTGATGACCCCGGGACTTGCATTCTTCTACGGCGGCATGACTCGTGCCAAAGCCGTCCTGAACATGATGATGATGAGCTTCGGTGCCATTGGTCTTGTCGGCGTTCTCTGGGTCGTCTTCGGTTACTCGGCCGCCTTTGGAACTGATGTAGGCGGGGGACTACTGGGCAACCCGTTGGAGAAGCTGGGGCTGCAGGGCGTCCTTGATACCGGCGACGGGGCGCCACTAGTTGGCACCATTCCTGAAATTGTCTTTGTTGGCTTCCAAGCCGTCTTCGCCATTATTACCGTGGCCCTAATCACCGGCGCCATCGCTGACCGTGCCAAGTTCGGCGCGTGGATGACCTTCGCTGCCATCTGGGTCACTGTGGTCTACTTCCCCGTAGCGCACTGGGTGTTCTCTTTCACTGAAGATGCTAACGGCAACCCCACAGGTGGTTGGATCGGCCAAGGCATGGGAGCCATTGACTTTGCCGGTGGAACCGCCGTACACATCAACGCAGGTGCCGCGGCTCTGGCGCTCGCCCTGATCCTGGGTCGCCGCAAGGGCTTCGGCAAGGATCCCAGCCACCGCCCTCACAACCTTCCCTTCGTGATGCTCGGTGCCGGCCTCCTCTGGTTTGGTTGGTTCGGATTCAACGCCGGCTCCGCGCTCGGCGCCAACGCCGTAGCCGGTTACGCCTGGATCAACACCCTTGCTGCCCCAGCCGCAGCAATCCTCGGCTGGCTGGTCGTTGAGAAGCTCCGTGACGGACATGCCACCTCACTCGGTGCCGCTTCTGGTGCCGTGGCCGGTTTGGTAGCCATTACCCCGGCATGCTCGGCACTGACTCCCATGTGGTCCATCGCGCTGGGTCTGTTGGCTGGTGCAGTGTGCGCCCTGGCTGTTGGCTTGAAGTACCGTCTGGGCATCGATGACTCGCTCGACGTCGTCGGCGTGCACTTGGTGGGTGGCCTGGTTGGTACCTTGTTCATTGGTCTTGCTGCCGATCCCAACTCTCCCGCAGCCGGACAGGGCCTGTTCTACGGCGGCGGACTGGAACTCCTCGGCAAGCAGGCAATTGCCGCTGGAGCAGTCATGATCTACTCGTTCGTCATCGCCTACGCCATTGGCTGGGTCATCAACAAGACCATGGGCTTCCGGATCTCATCCGCCGACGAAGCAGCGGGAGTGGACGTATCAGTCCACGCCGAGTCCGCTTACGACTTCGGTGGCCGCGCCACCGGCAGCTTCGTGCCGATGACCGAGAAGCGAAGCGTCACCTCCGAGCCCGCAACGCCAGCCACAACCGAAGTAAAGGTAGACGCATGAAACTGATCACCGCCATCATTCGGCCCGAACAGCTGGACGACGTCCGCAACGCACTAGAAAGCTACGGAGTGCAAGGTCTGACTATTAGCAGTGCACACGGCTACGGGCGTCAGCGCGGGCACACCGAAGTTTATCGAGGCGCCGAATATGCAGTGGACCTTCATGCAAAGGTCCGTATTGAAGTACTCGCTTCAGATGAAGTGGCGTGGGATTTGATGGACGTCATTGTTGGCAGTTCCAACACCGGTAACCCGGGTGACGGCAAGGTATGGATGGTGGCCGTGCAGGAAGTCATGCGCGTACGCACCGGAGAACGAGGCGTCGCCGCCATCTGATTCAACTCATCTAAGAAAAGAAGCAGCAGCTGCACCCAAAAATTCGGGTGCAGCTGCTGCTTCATTTGACGGTTAAGCCATGGCCAAATCACGGCTAGAGAGCCAAGGCTGGCCCAGAGCGATCGTCTTAGTCGCCGCTGGTTGTCCACGCTTCAGGGCCATTAGAGCCGGCCACGTATTCCTCCATGGGAACGGCTGCCGACTTCCAGGCGGCGAATGTTGGCTCCACGATCCGCCAGCATTCCTCAGCGGTATCGCCTCGGACCGAGAGGAGCGGGTCCGCGCTGAGTACGCCGTCGAGCACTTCACCGTAGGGCAACAAGGGATCGCTACCCAGAACAGCGTCCAGCTGGACACGGTCCAGCGTGAAGAGATTGCCAGGACCAATAACGTCCAGATCTAGCGAGAGAGTTTCTGGTCCGAAACCAATATGCAGACGCGTGGGGGAGTCCGTGCCCTTGAAGCCAATCGGCAGGTGGGGGACAGCCTTGAACGTAACCACGGCTTCCTTGCGGGTCCGGCCCAAGGCCTTCCCGGAACGCAAAATGAACGGCACCCCCGCCCAACGCCAGTTGTTTACATAGACCTCAACTTCGGCCAGAGTCTCGGTGCCGTTGGCGGGGTCTACGCCTTCCTCGGAGAGGTAGTCGGGGACCTGACGGTCGCCAATGCTGCCGCTGGTGTAGCGGGCCCGGCGAGAGTGGGTGGCGAAGTCGGCACTGCCTTGTGGGCCGATGGTACTGGCACGCAGCACGGCGGCAATGTTGGAGCGTACATCGTTTTCGCCCAATGTTGCTGGGGGCTCCATGGCCATGATCGCCATGATTTGCAGCAGGTGGCTCTGGATCATGTCACGTCCAGCGCCAGCGTGATCGTAGTAGCGGGCCCGGTTTTCCAAGGTCAAGGACTCATCAAAGATGATCTCCACCTTTTCAATATGTTCGCTGTTCCAGGAGTGTTCCAGCAAGCGGTTGGCAAAACGAAGGCCAATGACGTTCAGGACGGTCGATTTTCCGAGGAAGTGGTCCACCCGATGGATGTGGTCTTCGGGAACCAGCTTGGCGAGCGTGGCGTTGAGTTCCCGGGCCGATTCGGCGCTTGAGCCGAACGGCTTTTCCATGACCAGGCGAGTACCAGAAGGAAGATCCTTCTTCAGCAACACTTCACAAGCCTTCTGGCTCACGGCCGGCGGCAAGGCAAAGTACAAAGCCACCGGGCCCTCGATATCGGCGAGGAACTCGCCCAAGGCGCCCTTGGCCGTCACGTCGAGCTGGTGATAGCTGCTGTCTTTTTGAACGCTTTTGAGTTCCGTGATGCCTTCGGCGGTGGATCCTCCGCCGGGCTTTCCATCCGATTTTTCATCCGGGACAAGCGAGGCCGTAAAGCTCTCCGTGAGCCGGTCCTGCCATTGTTGGGCCGTCCAGGCATCGTTACCGGCGCCCACCAACTTCAGCCCGGGGGCTCGGCCCGAGGCAATGAGCCTGGCAACACCGGGCAACAAGAGCCGACCGGTCAAATCGCCTGATGCCCCGAGGATTACGAGACTCTTGATCCGCTCAGCTGAGCCGCCAGCGGTAGCCGGGGCCGCATCAGGGTTCGGGAGATCAGTCTTGATCCGCTCAGCTGAGCCGCCAGCTGAAGCCGGGGACCCGGCGTCGTGCTGGGCAGGGGAGGCAGTACTTGCAGTATCTGTGTCAGAAGTGGATTTCATCACCACTTCAGCATGCCACCAATCGTCACGGTTTTTCATGGTGTTGCGCCTGTGCGGGGCGGAAATTTTCCCCGTGGCGCAATTGCCAATGTCGAAGCAGAATGTGCAGCGAAGAGTCGGCGTAGTTGGTACCCTTGATAGTTGAGTCCCTCAGGAAAGGGAGTGGGACGGTGTTAGTGCCGTCCCGCCGTTCTCATCCTGACTAACGTAAATTGCCGCGTTCATGCGCGGGCCGGCCACAGGCTGTCCCGCGCGGGCGTTGGTTAATCCCTGACGAAAGAAGTACCCGGCGCGTGTTCAACTCCCTATCTGACCGGCTGACAGCAACTTTTAAGAACTTGCGTGGCAAGGGACGGCTGAGCGAGGCCGACGTCGATGCCACAGTGCGCGAGATCCGCCGCGCCCTCCTGGACGCCGATGTTGCCGTGCCCGTGGTCCGCGCGTTCACCGCCAAGGTCCGCGAACGAGCCCTCGGCTCTGAGGTTAATGACGCGCTGAACCCGGCGCAGCAGATTGTGAAGATCGTCAACGAGGAACTCGTTGCCATCTTGGGCGGGGAAACCCGGCGCATCAATCTGGCAAAGAACCCGCCCACCGTGATCATGCTGGCAGGTCTGCAGGGTGCTGGTAAGACCACCCTCGCCGGAAAACTGTCCAAGTGGCTCAAGGGCCAGGGACACAGCCCGCTCTTGGTCGCGGCGGATTTGCAGCGCCCCAACGCCGTCAAGCAGCTGCAGGTCAACGGTGAGCGCGCAGGCGTTCCCGTATTTGCTCCGCACCCGGGCGTGTCCAGCGAGTTTGAATCCGCCACGGGCGATCCCGTAGCAGTCGCCATGGCCGGTTTGGCCGAGGCCAAGTCCAAGCTGCACGACGTTGTCATTGTTGACACCGCCGGCCGCCTGGGTATTGACGCCGAACTGATGAAGCAGGCTGCGGACATCCGCGCCGCCATCAACCCCGACGAGGTCCTGTTCGTCATTGACGCCATGATCGGTCAGGATGCCGTCAACACGGCACAGGCGTTCAACGAAGGCGTCAACTTCACCGGCGTTGTGCTGACCAAGCTCGACGGCGACGCCCGCGGTGGTGCCGCCCTCTCGGTTGCCTCGGTGACCGGCAAGCCTGTTATGTTCGCCTCCACGGGCGAGGGCCTGGACGATTTCGAGCTGTTCCACCCGGACCGTATGGCCAGCCGCATCCTTGACATGGGTGACGTC
Organism: Arthrobacter alpinus; assembly: GCF_001445575.1. Taxonomy (NCBI): domain Bacteria; kingdom Bacillati; phylum Actinomycetota; class Actinomycetes; order Micrococcales; family Micrococcaceae; genus Arthrobacter; species Arthrobacter alpinus. Next base: position 1,971,731 of record NZ_CP013200.1, read on the forward strand.
CTCACCCTCATCGAGCAGGCTGAAAAGAACTGGGACAAGGGCGAAGCCGAGCGGATGGCGCAGAAATTCGCCGACCAGGAAGACTTCACCCTGGATGACTTCCTGTCTCAGATGCAGCAGATCCGCAAAATGGGCTCCATGAAGAAGATGCTCATGATGATGCCCGGTGCCGCCGGCATGCGTCAGCAGTTGGAAAACTTCGACGAGCGCGAGATTGACCGCGTCGAAGCTATTGTCCGCTCCATGACCCAGCACGAGCGTGTTGCGCCCAAGATCATCAACGGTTCACGCCGCGCCCGTATCGCCAAGGGTTCCGGCGTGCACGTTTCCGAGGTCAACGGCCTGCTGGAGCGTTTTGGCCAGGCCCAGAAGATGATGAAGAAGATGGCTCAGGGCGGCGGCATTCCCGGCATGCCTGGCGTTGCTGGCCCCGGCGGCTTCAACAGTGCCCGCAAGGGTAAGCAGGGCGCCAAGAAGAAGGCTCGCTCCGGTAACCCGGCCAAGGCTGCTGCCGAGTTGAAGGCCGCGCAGGAGAAGGCCAGCGCACCCAAGGCTCTGCCCACGGGAGCTGCTTTCGGCGCCGGCGCGCAGGACTTCGATCCGAGCAGCCTGAATCTGCCCAAGGGATTCGAGAAGTTCCTCGGTAAGTAGTTCTTGGTTCGGAGGGCCCCGTCCGCGTTGTTAACTTACGACGCCGGACGGGGCCTTTTGCGTTTCAGGGCCTGGTGCTCGAGTCTGACGGACCCCCGCCGAGTCCGACGCAGCGCTACGTCTGACTCGACGGCTCTCCGTCGGTCTCGGCGAAGTGGGCGTGCGGGAGTGTCAGGCCCATCAGGTAACCTGCATCAATGAGTAAAACCCGGATTGTGTTTGTCCACGGCATGGATAGCTATGGAGCCGCTGCCTGGCCAGCCCAACACCTCCTCGCCGGTCACTACGATTGTCTCTTTCTCAAGCGCACCGGATTTGACGCCGTCGCACCTGTCGCCGCAACTGACTTTGCCGCCGATGCCAACATTGTCATTGAGGCACTCGGCCACGGCGGGCACGTGGTGGCCCACGCCCAAGGCGCAGTGGCCGCCATGATGGCAGCGGTGCAGCGCCCTGATCTGGTCAGGTCGCTGGTTTTAATTGAGCCCTTGTTGCCGTCATTGACAGCCGAACTGCCGGCCAGCGCGGCGTATTCACAGCGCGTGGCGGAATTGTTCGCCCGTTCCGCGAAGCTTGGCGATGCCGAATTCCTCATGGAGTTCAACACTTTGCTGGCGGTTACCACGGCAGGAGCCGCGGAGCCTGTGGCTCGCCGGGCAGCCCGGGCGAGGCTGCAGCTGCCGTCATCGGCCGCCCCGCTGCTGATCATTGCCGGAGTACCCACTTTGGTGCTGACCGGTGGTTGGGAACCGTTGTATGAAGAGGTTGCCGGTTACTTGGAGAGCACCGGCGCCAAACATGTTGTTCTACGAAGCGGGCACAGGCCTCACGATACCGCTGCTGGTGCAGCACAGATTGAACAGTTTATCGAGGCTACGGAGCGCAGCGCCGTACATTAGGAGGACGCTGATCCGGCCTGAGCCATTCTGATTGTCACACCCAGCGGCTAGTCTTCTGAGATGTTGGAAATCCGCCCGGCCGCCTTGCCTGAGTTTGCCCTGCTTCCTGCCATAGAGGCCGAGGCAGATGCAGCCTTTGAGGCGCTGGATCCGCCCATATCCATTGCGGACTTTCCCGCCCCGGACTCGGCACAGGATTACGCCGACGCCTTTCACATCATGGTTGCGGGGCGTCCACCGGCCGGTTTTGTCAGGCTGGAGATCGTCGATGGCCAGGCCCACATGGCTCAATTGTCGGTGAGCCCGCAGTATGCGCGGCAGGGGATTGGGCGCCAGTTGGTCAACGCCGCAATTGCGTGGGCCGCCGAGGCCGGGTTTCACTCCATGACGCTCACTACCTTTGCGCACATCCCGTTCAATGGACCCTTTTATACCAGTTGCGGCTTTAGTGAGCTTCCCCACGAGCAGTGGACAGCAGAGCTGGCAGAGTTGCGCCACCACGAGGCTTTTTGGACGCCAAGGGAGCCCGGATCGTGATGAGAATAAAATTAACCCCACGGGAATAGGTTGAAGCTTCAAGTAGTTTGCTACTATAGGAACAACAACAAACCTTGGAGACATCATGACTGTACAAAACGATCTGCTTTCCGCCGACCTCACCATGGGCACCGTGATGCTCAAGGTTGGCGACATGACACTAATGAGCAACTACTACCAGAAGGCCCTCGGGCTTGATGTGGTTGCCGAAGCCGACGGCGGCCAGTACTTGGGTCGCGGCAACACCCCGCTCGTGCACCTTCAGCCGGCCGGTGGCCTGCATATTCCCGGCCGCGGAGAGGCTGGACTATTCCATACCGCGTTGCTGTTCGATGATCAGGCGTCCCTGGCCGCCACCGTGGCTACCGCAGCCCAGTACAGCCCGCAAGCCTTTGCTGGCAGCGCCGATCACCTGGTGTCCGAAGCCTTCTACTTCACCGATCCTGAAGGCAACGGCATCGAGCTCTACTGGGACCGCCCCCGCGATGCCTGGACCTGGAGCAATGGCGAAGTTGACATGGACTCACTGGCCCTTTCACCCCAGCACTACCTGCAGCAGCACCTGACCGAAGAGGCTGTTGTTGGTCAGCGCCAGTCCGCTGCCGACATTGGCCATGTGCACCTGCAGGTTGGGGATATCAAGACGGCTGAATCTTTTTACGTTGACACGCTCGGCTTTGAGAAAACCTCTGGTTTCCATGGCCAGGCACTGTTCGTCTCCGCAGGCGGCTACCACCACCACATGGCCATGAATGTCTGGAATAGTCGCGGCGCTGGTCCCCGCAAGGACACTCTGGGGCTGGGTGAGGTGCTCATTCAGCTTCCGGGTAAGGACGACGTCGGCGCCTTGGCGCAGCGTTTGACTCACCACGGCATTGCCGTCGCCAACACCGGTGCCGAGCTCCGCTTTGATGATCCGTGGATGAACAAAATTCGCGTTAGTGTTGGTAGCGGACAGTCCGTCTAAGTAATCAGCGGGCGCCCCGGCACCGGAAACGGGCCGGATCACCAACTTGAAAGGCTTCTGCGTGGCCAATTACTCTGAGTTCTTCATTGCCGACCATCACCAGGCAGTCGCTCGTGCCAAAGCGCGGCAGTCCGGAAAATCGCCCCAGATCGATGTGCCGGTACTGCCCACACCCGGACTGAGCGACTTTGAGATTGAAGTACTTGGCGAACTTGCCGTCAAGAAAGTCCATGCAACAGGTGTTGCTGCCGAGCTGAGCCTGGTCGACATTGAGCTGGACACCCTGTTCGCTGTTCCGGACGCGCTGTTGGAGGTCTTTGCAGAGCTCAATGCACCTGAAGATCCCGAAGAGGTCGTGGAGCTGGCTGCTCAGTGGGCTGCCGCCGAGGAGATGGAATCCACTCCCGAGGTCACCGAGCCGCTACTGCGCGCGCTCACCGCCATGGCTGCCGCTGCCCTCTCGGCCGCTGAGAACAACGCCAAGATGGGGCTGTTCTACTACTCCGCCGAGTGATCCCCAGCCGCTCCCACCGCTCGCAATCTCGCGGCGGGTCCCTCGCGGCTGTGGGCCCTCGCGGCGGGTCCCTCGCGGCGGGTCCCTCGCGGCTGTGGGCCCCCGCGGCGGGTCCTTCGCGGCTGTGGGCCCAGCCCATTTCGGAAATGACACCGATCCTGCTTCTTGATCCCGAGATCATGACGCGGGATCGGTGTCATTTTTGCGTTTGGGGCGGAGTTGAGCAGGCCATTTGTCAAACGTGGCCAGTAACACGTCGCCATGGGTAGAGATTATCTGGCATAATGGACAGGTACTCGATCCGCATGGCCCCTCTCTCCGTGTGATGATCCTGTCCTTAGAAGTCCGCCGCACGGCCCGCCCCACGGGAGCGTAAAACGGATTTCGTCCCCTTTTCGAAACAGGAGTAACCACAAAAGTGGCTGTAAAGATTCGCCTTAAGCGCTTCGGCAAGATGCGCGCCCCGTACTACCGCATCGTCGTCATGGACTCACACTCAAAGCGTGACGGCCGTGCCATCGAGGAAATCGGTAAGTACCACCCCACCGAAAACCCGTCCTTCATCGAGGTCACCAGCGACCGCGCTCAGTACTGGCTCTCCGTCGGCGCTCAGCCGTCTGAGCCTGTTGCCAAGATCCTGAAGATCACCGGTGACTGGCAGAAGTTCAAGGGCATCAAGGGCGCCGAAGGCACCTTGAAGACCAAGGCTCCGAAGGTAGCATTCGTTGCTCCTGAGGCCAAGAACGTTGTCATCAAGGAAGCCATCACCAAGAAGGCCAAGAAGGCCGACGAGGCAGAGGCAACTGAGAGCACCGAGGCTGAGTAGCTTGCTGGCCGAAGCGCTGGAGCACCTGGTTCGCGGGATTGTTGACTCTCCCGAGGACGTCAAGGTGAGCGTCAAGAACAACCGCCGCGGGGAATCCCTCGAGGTGCGAGTTCATCAAGACGATCTGGGCCGGGTTATTGGCCGTCAGGGTCGCACCGCACGTGCATTGCGCACTGTGGTTGCTGCTTTGGCCAACGGCGAGTCAGTACGTGTTGACGTTGTTGACACGGACCGCCGCCACTAACCTGCCCGGAGCTTGCGCAACTGCAAGGTTGCGTGAAGATTTTCAGCAGTGAAGCCAAACGTTTGGCCCCGGCACCATAATGGTGACGGGGCCAAACTTTTTTCCCAATTTTTCAGCATTTAGTCAGCAATAACTTAGGAGTTCCCATGCAGGTCCAGGTCGCCCGGATTGGCAAGCCCCACGGCATCAAGGGTGAGGTCACCGTATTGGTCCTCACCGACGCCCCCGATTCCCGCTTTGCCGTCGGCTCCGAGTTCGTGGTGGAACCGGCAAAGCTCGGCATCTTGACGGTCAAGAGTTCGCGCTGGAACAAGGACATCTTGCTGCTGGGCTTTGAAGGCACCAACACCCGCAATGACGCGGAGTTGCTCCGTGGCGCCACCATGTTCTTCGAATCAGATGATGACGAGGACGACGACGCCTGGTACGAACACGAGTTGCTGGGCCTTGAAGTTCGGGTTGGCACCAACAAGGTGGGCAAGGTGACCGGGTTGCGGACCCAGGCCGTGCAGGACCTGCTCATCGTTGAAGATACCGAAGGTGATGAAGTCCTGGTGCCTTTCGTCGACGAGATCGTCCCCGAGGTCAACATCGAGGAAGGCTATGTGCTGCTCACCCCGCCGGCCGGCCTGTTCACCGTCAACAAGGACGCAGCGGAAAACGATGAAAGCGGCGAAGCTGCCGATCTCGACGGTGCTGATGGTTCAAAAGGATCGCCCGAGTAATGCGGTTTGACGTTGTCAGTATCTTCCCCGAATACTTGGCCCCCCTCGATCTGAGCCTCATCGGCAAGGCCCGCACCGAGGGCCTGCTGGAGCTTGTGGTCCATGACCTGCGCAGCTACACGGCAGATCGCCACCGCACCGTCGATGACACTCCGTATGGTGGTGGCGCCGGCATGGTCATGAAGCCGGAACCGTGGGCCATGGCCCTGACGGATATTGCCGCTTCTTCTCCCGCGCCCGACGGCGTATTGCCCACCTTGATTGTTCCCTCGCCTGCCGGTGAGGTATTCAATCAAGCGTTGGCCTATGAACTGGCCGAGACCGAACACTTGGTCTTCGCCTGTGGCCGGTATGAGGGCATTGACGAGCGAGTCTTGGAATGGGCCGCAGATGATTACATTGTGCGTCCCGTCAGCCTAGGCGACTATGTGCTCAACGGCGGCGAAGTAGCTGTCTTGGCGATGGTGGAAGCCATTGGCCGTCTGGTGCCCGGCGTGGTTGGTAACCCGGAATCCCTCATTGAGGAATCCCACTCCGATGGCTTGCTCGAGTACCCGGTCTACACCAAGCCTTCTGTATGGCGCGATCGAGAAGTGCCGGACGTGCTGCTCAGCGGCAACCACGGCAAGATCGCTAAGTTCCGCAAGGAACTGCAATTGCGCCGCACCGCCGATCGTCGTCCTGACCTCATTGACGTTCTTGACGTCTCTAAGTTCAGCAAAGCGGATCGCAACGTCCTGTGGGAACTGGGGTACGCCGTCGTCGATGGTAAGGCAGTTCGCCGAGAAGACGACTAAAGTGTGAGGAAATCTCATGCCGGGGCCTGCCCTGATTAGCTTGACGGCCATCAATATGGCAAAATAAGTAGAAGTGCCTACTGGGCGCGCTCCTGCCACAGGGGGAGCGATCGTCAACAGGGCGGCACACTGGTATTCCATCCATGGAATCCGGTCCAATTCTTTCGTTCTCCATGACTGGCCTCGTGCCGTCCGTGGAAAATGTGACACAAAGCAAATGACCTGTGGCGTTTGTCTGGAGTGAGAAAAATGCAGATTCTCGATTCTGTTGACGCAGCTAGCCTGCGCAGCGACATCCCCGCCTTCCGTGCCGGCGATACCGTTAATGTTCATGTGAACATTATTGAAGGTTCCCGCTCACGTGTTCAGCTGTTCAAGGGCTTCGTCCTGGGCCGCCAGGGTGACGGCATCCGCGAGACCTTCACGGTCCGCAAGGTCTCCTTCGGCGTCGGCGTAGAGCGTACCTTCCCGGTACACTCCCCGGTTCTGGACAAGATCGAAGTTGTCACCAAGGGTGACGTTCGTCGTGCCAAGCTGTACTACATGCGTAACCTGCGCGGCAAGGCTGCAAAGATCAAGGAAAAGCGCGACAACCTCCCCACCAAGTAATAAAGGGGAGTCGCACTTTGGCTCAAGCGAAACGCCAGTCCAGGAAACTGGGCTGGCGTTTTGTTGTTCTCGCAGTAGTTATCCTCTTTATCTTCATGGCGTTGGTTCGCAATGTGTGGATGGATGTCTACTACATTCCTTCCGAATCAATGGAACCACTGGTCCTCACCGGTGACCGTGTGCTGGTCTCCCGTCTGGCTTTCACCAACAAGCCCATCGAACGTGGCGATGTGGTCCTCTTTGACGGCAGAGGATCATTTTTGCCCTTGAAATCCGGAGCAGGTCCGGTGGCTGACGGCATTGTGGCAACTGGCCAATGGCTGGGCCTGGTGCCCAATGACAACATCTACGTCAAGCGCGTCTTAGGCGTTGCCGGAGACACCGTTAAGTGCTGTTCCTCGGATGGTTTGCTGGAAATTAATGGCGTCCCCGTTACTGAGAGTTACCTGTATCCCGGGGATGAACCCAGCGCGTTGACGTTCGAGGTCACTGTCCCAGAGGGTAAGTTGTGGCTTATGGGTGATCACCGTGATGTCTCGCTGGATTCGAGGTCCTTATTGGGCTCACCTGGCGGTGGTCTGGTTTCAACTAACAGGGTCATTGGAACACCCGTCGCCACGGTGTGGCCATTGGGCCGGATACACATGCTGGACACTGATGCGGGGGCAAGCCCCAACGGCACAAGTAAAAGTGGCTTGCCGTAGGCATCACCTCGGTAGTGGCCCCCTCTCTCCGTCCCGAGCTCTTGCCCGAGTGCGATCGCCCTTTCTGTGACCTGACTTTGCTAAGGATATAAACGTTGACGCAACACAGTGATCCCGAAGAAACCGATGAGCCGCACCCCACAGGGGGAGCCGATCCGGCTTCTTCAGATGAGCGGGTACGTCAAGATCTTCGGGCCCGCCATCTGGCGTCGGATCCAGCCGTTGAGGTGCCACTGACAACTGGTCAGCTGGTTGGTCGGCAGGCATTGGCGTGGGGCAAGGAGATCCTCACCATTGTGCTCATTGCCCTGGTGCTGTCCTTCCTCATCAAGACGTTCTTGTTTAGAGCCTTCTTCATTCCCTCCGGCTCCATGGAAAACACGCTTCAAATCAATGACCGAATCTTCGTGAACTTGTTGGTGCCCCAGCCCATCGGCCTCAAGCGCGGCGATGTTGTGGTGTTCAAGGATTCTCAGGGTTGGCTCAGTGAAGAGCCCGTTGCTAACAAACCCTCAGGTTGGCTCAATGACGTCGCCACATTCATCGGTCTGGCACCGGACAGCTCCCAGCAGCACCTCATTAAACGGGTCATCGGCATGCCGGGGGATAAAATCATTTGCTGCAACAGTGACGGCAAGCTCACTGTCAATGGCACTGCCATCACTGAGCCGTATCTCTTCCCCGGTGCGTCACCGTCGGACACAACGTTCTCCGTGACGGTTCCCGAGGGACACTTGTGGGTTATGGGCGATCACCGCAACAACTCCATGGATTCCCGCGCTCACAACAGTCTTAATAAGACCGGATTTGTCCCCATTTCAGATGTTGAGGGCAGGGCGGTTGTCATTGCGTGGCCGCTGTCCCGTGTGGGCATCCTGGGCAACTATCCAGATGTGTTCGCCGATGTTCCGGATCCCCAAAGCGAAAGCGTCAGTTCCCCAACTCCCACTCCGGCAGGCCCCTAATGGCGGCAGCGGCTCCCACCCTTGACTGGGAACGGGAGCTCGCGGCTCAGGGTTACCATGCGGTGGCTGGCTGCGATGAAGTGGGCCGAGGGTCTCTCGCTGGCCCCGTCAGCGTTGGTGTGGTCATCATCCACCCAGAGACCGCCGTGGAGTTGCCCGGGGTCAAGGACAGCAAGCTGCTACGGATTCCCGTCCGCGAGGCCCTGGTACCGGCCATCATTGAATGGGCGGACGCCAGCGCCGTCGGTCATGCAACAGCTTTGGAAATTGATGCGCTAGGACTCGTGGCCGCGCTACGGCTGGCCGGCACACGCGCCATGGCCCAGGCGGCGGCGTCGGTCATCCCTGACTTTGTGATTTTGGATGGAAACCAGGACTGGCTCTCCGTTCCGGTGCAGCGTGACTTCGACTTGTTCTCGGCGCATGAGCCGCAGGAACCAGAGGAAGCGCCGGCGCCATGGCGGCTTCAGACCCGTATCAAGGCCGATATGACGTGCATGTCGGTTGCTGCCGCTAGCGTCTTGGCCAAGGTGGAACGTGACGGCATCATGGCGGGGCTGGCGCAGCAGTTTCCGGCGTTCGGCTGGGACTCCAATATGGGCTACGGAACGGCTACGCACAAGGCTGCAATTGCTCAGTTTGGCCCCACCGACTATCACCGCCAGACGTGGCGGCTGCTCTAGTTTTCACAGCCGCGTGTGCCACTGTGGCCACCGGCGCGCGTGCCCCGTTCGGTATCTTGGCCCCGCGTGATGGATGATGGAGGCATGAGTGCTGAGGATCTGGAAAACTACGAAACCGAGATGGAACTGCAGCTTTACCGCGAATACCGTGACGTGGTGAACTTATTCAGCTACGTGGTGGAGACTGAACGACGTTTCTACTTGGCCAATCACGTTGATTTGCAGGCTCGCTCGGCAGACGGCGAGGTCTACTTTGACCTGACCCTGCAGGACGCCTGGGTGTGGGACGTCTACCGGACAGCACGCTTCGTGAAGAATGTCCGCGTGATCACGTTCAAGGACGTCAACGTCGAAGAGCTGATGAAGACCGATGATCTGCAGATCCCCAAGGACGGACAGCTGGGCAACTTCGGCTGATGCTCTAGGCTCTCCGGGCCTACCTTAACCCACTAAACGCCTGAGGGAAGGTCGACGACGAAACGTACGTTTCGTCGTCGACCTTCCCTTTGTTGCGGGTGGATTTAGGACACTATTTTTGAGGGGGCTGTTTGGCGTCGTAATTCTCGCGGGCACTCATGATGGTAGGCATATTTTCCTTGGCCCACGTCTCCAGGGCAAGGACCGGTTGGGCCAAACCGGTGCCCGATTCACTCAGCTGGTACTCCACGCGCGGCGGGATTTGGGCGAACATGGTGCGGCTGATCAGGCCGTCACGTTCCAGGCCCCGCAAGGTCTGCGTGAGCATTTTTTGTGATACCCCGTCCACCCGCTTAGCCAGCTCGGAAAACCTCAGCGGTCCCTGGCTCAAGGCACCCACCACGAGCACACTCCAACGGTCCCCGATTCGATCCAGAACTTGCCGGGACGGGCAGTTGCGATCGTAAGGATCCCACATTGGCTGATTCATTAGTCTTTTCTCCGCACTGATAGAACCCCCAGTCTATCAAAAGAAGTAACTAATGGTGTGTTACTCTCTTTTAGTAACCAATTGGCGGGGCGTGGACATGAGCCACGGACAAGGAGTAATCAGAATGGCAAAGATCAAGGTCATCGGCGGAACTGGGTACGCCGGGAGCAACATTGTCCGTGAGGGCGTCAAGCGTGGTCATGAGGTGACGTCGCTGAGCCGCAACCTGCCAGCGAACCCTGTGGATGGCGCAACGTACCTCACCGGATCGGTGTTGGATACAGTCTTCTTAGCGCAGAGCGTTGCCGATGCAGATGTTGTCATTGAGGCGCTTTCTCCCCGTGGCGAGCTGGAGGGCAAGCTGGAAGACGTTGTGGCGGAATTGTTGCCTCTGGTTGCAGCAGCTGGTGCACGTTTGGGCATCATTGGTGGAGCGGGCTCCCTGCAGGTTGCCCCGGGAGGCCCCCTCGTCATGGATACCCCAGGATTCCCGGCTGAGATCCTGCCGGAGTCACGGACAGCAGGACGCCTGCTGGAGATGGCCAAGGCAGCCTCTGCCGAGCTGGACTGGTTCTATGTCAGCCCTGCTGGCGGCTTCGGAGCCTTTGCCCCCGGTGAAGCTACCGGGGCCTACCGCACAGGTGGTGACGTATTGCTCGTTGATGACGCGGGCAACTCCAACATTTCCGGTGCTGACTTTGGACTCGCAGTGATTGACGAGGTGGAATCTGCTGCCCATCGCAACCAGCGTTTCACCGTGGCTTACTAACAACGGTGGCTAACTAACAACGGCTACTGGCGTTGCCACCTGATGCTGCTTATTATTCGGATTGACGATGGCCGAAAAGTGACAGGCCCAAAGTGCCCGGTCGGAATATTCCGGCCGGGCACTGGTGCGTCTGGGAACAGTATTGGCAGCAATAATCTGGCATTCTACGGACATTGATTCCCTCACAGCCAGTGCTGGCGGGCAGCTATCCACAATCGGGGGTTGAGGCCTTTCGGCGTTCCATGAAGCACGCCAAGCTGGCAGTGGAGGCAGTCATGAGAACAAAAGACATACTCGGCCAGACCGGTGAGCGGATGGCCGCAGATTACTTGGAAGACCGTGGAATCCGGGTCATCGACAGCAATTGGCGGTGCGCCAGCGGCGAGATCGATCTGGTGGCACTTGACGGTAGCGAGTTGGTCATTGTGGAGGTCAAGACGCGTCGCTCTCGCCGGTACGGCGACCCCTTGGAAGCCCTGACCAGGGCCAAACTGCTGCGGCTGCGTACCTTGGCCGTGTTGTGGGCGCGGCAGCACCACTACGTTGTTGGATCTCTGCGGATTGACGCGGTGGGCATTGTGATGGATCAGTGTGGCCCGCCCTCCATCGATCACCTCAAAGGGGTGGCCTGATGGGCATGGGAAGAGCCCTGTCAGTGGCGCTCGTGGGGCTCAATGGACACGTCATTGAAGTTGAGGCGGACATCGGCCAGACGCTGCCAAATTTTGTGCTGCTGGGACTTCCTGACGCCTCACTGAATGAAGCTCGAGAGCGGATTCGTTCAGCGGCTCAAAACTCCGGCATCCCGTTGAGTCGGCGTAAGATCACGGTGAATCTGGTGCCTGCATCGCTACCCAAAAAGGGATCAGGGTTTGACCTGGCCATTGTGATGGCCGCCTTGAATGCGGCCGGCAACGTGCGCCGCACCGGTGGCACGGTCTTCCTCGCGGAGCTCGGACTCGACGGGCGGCTGCGCCCCGTGCGTGGCGTGCTCCCTGCTGTCTTGGCTGCGTTATCTGCCGGGTGCAGCGAATTTGTTGTGGCTACGGCGAACCTGGCAGAAGCGCAGTTGGTGACGGGTGCCAAGGTCCGCGGTTACGAGAATCTAGCTCAAGTGGCCATCGATTTTGACGCCGATCCCAAGGACCTTTGTGGTGTTGACGGTGGCTGGACTGGTGGTAACGCCGAGTCCAAGGCGGGAATGTCCACTACCGCCGCGCAACCGCTGGCGGACCTGTCAGAAGTGGCGGGCCAGCCAGTGGCCCGCCTAGCGTTGGAGATTGCCGCGGCCGGGGGACATCACCTGATGATGGTGGGACCACCGGGTTCCGGAAAAACCATGCTGGCGGAACGGTTACCCGGGTTGCTCCCTGATCTCAGCGATGCAGAGGCCATGGAAGTCACCGCCATTCATTCTCTGGACAACAGGGGCTCCGGCCTGATGGAGCTGGTGCGCCGTCCGCCCTATGAACGGCCACACCACTCGGCTAGCACGGCGGCCATCATTGGCGGCGGAAGTGGCATCCCACGTCCGGGGGCCGCCACTCGCGCCCACAGGGGCGTGCTCTTCTTGGACGAAGCTCCAGAGTTTGATAAGCGGGTTCTGGACGCGCTGCGCCAGCCCCTCGAGAGCGGGGAGTTGGTGTTGCACCGCTCGGCCGGCACGGCGTCCTATCCTGCCCGTTTCCAGCTCGTGATGGCTGCGAATCCGTGTCCGTGCGGGAAGGCCACAGGCAAAGGGATTAATTGTGAGTGCACGCCCATGGCCCGGCGCCGCTATTTTGGTCGGCTCTCTGGACCGCTGCTAGACCGGGTTGATATTCAACTTCAGGTGACCAAGGTACAGCTGGCGCAACTAGCCGATTCCGGCCCACGAGAATCCAGCCAGCAGGTTGCCAGCCGCGTGCAACTTGCCCGCAACATTGCCAGCGAACGGCTAAAACCATGGGGTTTGGTGCACAATGCCGACCTCACCGGGAGAGTTCTGCGAGGACCCTTGCGGTTAGGTGGGCACAGCACAGCACTGTTGGACAAGGCCATGGGAACAGGAGTCCTCAGCGCCCGTGGCTACGACCGCGTCTTGCGCCTGGCATGGACCGTGGCAGACCTCCAAGGGCGCGAACGCCCGGCAGTGATGACGTGGGCCTGGCCCTGACATTGCGACAACGAGGAGAAATACCATGAATGGCATTGAGAGCATCAAGGGGCCAGCGACTCGGCAAGTACCCAGCGCACAGGATGGCCTAGCTGCACACGATGGCCCAGCTGCACCGGACAGCTCTATCGGATACACCCGCCCTGCCAGGCAGTCGGTGGCGCCCGGCATCGAGGCGCGGCAGAGCAGCTCCAACCGCTCCCTGCGTGTGGCCAGAGCGGCCTTGACCCGATTGATGGAGCCTTCGGATTTACCGGGGCTGGCACTCGTTCAAGTACTGGGGCCGCAGGAAGCGCTGTCCTTGATACAAAGTAGCGATTCCTCCAATGCCCGGGTCGAACAACTTGTTACGGAGGTTCTCAATGAGGCCGGAACCGAGCGTTGGACTGGCCTTGCGGAGGTGCTGACCCGGTGGCGGCCACGGCTGGCTGATGTGGCCCCTGAACGTGACCTGGCGACGCTTGCAAGACTGCACGGCCAATTACTGGTCCCAGAGGACCACTCCTGGCCCACGGCCCTTGAAGACCTCCAATTGGGGGCGCCACTTGCCCTCTGGTGCAGGGGCGACCACGCCCTCATCCCTGAACAAGAGAAGTGCATTGCCGTGGTGGGCTCTCGGGATAACACCAGCTACGGGGCCAATGTGAGTATGGAAATTGCCAGTTCATTGGTGCAGCGTGATTTCACGGTGATTAGTGGCGGGGCGTACGGAATTGACGCCCACGCCCACAGGGGTGCCTTGAGCTCATCGTTGGGAGCGACTGGAGCTCCGCTCCTGTCGCCACGGCATCCCAGTGGCGGCCGTGCACCTGGTCAGGGCGATGATGGATACGATTCCCCCGACGGGGCACCGCCCACTATTGCGGTCATGGCCGGGGGAGTGGATAGGTTCTACCCCTCCGGGAATGAGGATCTATTGCGCACTATTGCCGAGCGCGGGCTGGTCATCGCCGAAGTCCCTCCGGGAACCAACCCCACGCGGTACCGCTTTCTGCAACGTAACCGTCTCATCGCTGCACTGTGTTCGGTCACGGTGGTGGTGGAGGCCCGCTGGCGGTCAGGCGCGCTGAACACTGCACATCATGCAGAATCCCTGAGTAGATTGGTGGGTGCCGTGCCCGGTTCTGTGTACTCGGCAAATTCTGCTGGCTGCCACCGACTGCTCAAGGAAGGCTCAGCCGTGTGTGTCACGGATGCCGCTGACGTTGCAGAGCTGGCAGGCGGCATGGGCCAACACCTTGCTGTTGAACCCCATGTTGACCCGGCCCTGCATGACGGATTGGGAACCTCGGATCTGTTGCTCCTCGATGCCCTGCCGCTGAGGACGGCAACAACCATTGAGAAGCTCTGCGTGGTGGCGGGACTAAGTGCGGCAACGGTCCTTGCAGGGTTAGGCCGGCTCGAGGCTCTCGGCTTAGCAGAACGGCTTGCCGGCGGCTGGAAGCGCACAAGCCGGAAGTGACGGCGTAGGTGGTGGAGCAATGATCCTGCCCGGCCACAGACAAAACCTTGGGGCGGTGGCATTATGAGCCTATGAGCATCGATGCGGAGCATGCTGTCCCGCCCGCCGCCGGCGAAACACCCGGAGGAACATTTGCTTGGTTTCCTGGCGCTCTTTTTGGCGGCAGCTCTGGGCAGTGTGGCGTTCGTTGCCAATCTTGGTCATACCTTTGACACGCAGACGCACAAGATTCCCGAGGCTTTCCTAACGAGACGGCTCGGCCGATCAAACCCACGGCGGGTCCTGCTGCCCAAGCCATGAACATCTTGCTGCTGGGTAGTGACAGCCGCGGGGATTCCGTGGATTTGGCAGAAGGCGGCGATCCCTCCAATCAACGCTCTGACACCATGATGTGGCTCAACTTACCGGCCGATCGGAAGCACCTCTACCTGATGTCCATCATGCGCGACACGTGGGTGGATATCCCCGGCGTTGGGCCAGCTAAGATCAATGCCGCCATGGCCTACGGCGGAGTTCCGCTAGTCGTGCAGACCCTGGAAGGGATGTTCAAGACCAGAATTGACCATGTTGCCATAGTTGATTTTGAGGGATTCAAGTCCATCACCGACGCCCTTGGAGGAGTGGAGGTGAATGTGCCGCTAGACTTCGCGTCCTTGAGCGGGCAATTCGCATTCAAGGCTGGTCCGCAGAAGCTCAACGGCGATCAGGCGTTGGCGTTCGTGCGTGAACGGTATGCCTTCGTCGATGGAGATTACCAGCGAGTCAAGGACCAACAGATCTTCCTGAGGGCCATGCTGAACGGGGTCCTCTCGGCCTCAACGTTGACCAATCCCCTGAAGGTGACGGATTTAGTGGGAAAAATTTCGCTATACGTCAGTGTGGATGCCAGCCTGGATTCCGGCACGATGGGTGCCTTGGCGCTGAGCCTGAAGAATATCCGTGGATCCGATGTTCTCACCTTTACCCTGCCCACGCTGGGCACCGGGAACAGTGCGGACGGTCAATCCATTGTCAACAGGGACGATTCTGCCATAGCCACCATCGGCAAGGCACTGGGCAATGACACTCTCGGGGCCTACCTACAGTCTGCCGGTCTCGGCTAGGCCACACGTCATATGCCCAGCCCAGGCCCTTCCCTCCGCAACCAATACCGGCTGTAGCCCAAATCGGCTCTAACCAATACCGGCTCTAGCCCTTTCCTCCGCAACCAATACCGGCTGCCGCGGCGGGGCAACTTGCCACCGGCTGCAGGCTGGCGCACAGTGGGGGTGTGGATTCAGAAGAACGCGCCGCCCTGCCGCCAGCATTAGCCCAGGCGGCCGCTGCATTTGAGCGCTACCTGCGTATGGAGCGGGGCCGTTCCGAACACACCATCCGGGCATACCTGGGGGACTTGGACGCCTTGCTGATCCATGCCGTTGCTGATGGGAATACCGCGGTTGCAGACCTGGAGCTCGGTTCCCTGCGCCGCTGGCTCGGTGAACAGAACACTGCAGGCTTGGCCCGGTCTACCCTCGCACGGCGTGCAGCAACGGTCCGCAGCTTTACTGCGTGGGCGTTGCGCGAAGAACTCATCACCGTGGATCCGGCTCTGCGCTTGAAGGCCCCTCAGCGGGAGAAGAAGCTACCGGCCGTCCTGCAGCAACAACAAGTCCAACGGCTGTTGGATGATCTGATCGCGGCCGCACAGACTCGGACCCCGTAGCCATCAGGGATCTGGCCATGGTTGAGCTTCTCTATGCCACCGGCATCCGTGTGGGCGAGCTGGCTGGCTTGGACGTGGATGATATAAATCGTGAACGACGCACCTTGAAAGTACTCGGCAAGGGCAACAAGGAACGGACAGTTCCCTTTGGCGTTCCTGCTGACCGCGCCCTGGGCGACTGGCTGGACTTCGCCCGAGCAACATTACTCAAGCCAGGCACCGCAGCTGCACTCTTTTGGGCAAACGCGGGGGCAGAATCGATCAGCGAGCAGTACGCACAGTGGTGGATAAGCTGTTGCAAGCCATGGGGGATACCTCCGCAACAGGTCCCCACACACTGCGCCATTCAGCGGCTACACACCTGCTCGACGGCGGAGCCGACTTGAGAGCAGTCCAGGAAATTCTGGGGCATACTTCCTTAGCTACCACGCAGCTTTACACCCACGTTTCGGTGGAACGCCTGCGCGATAGCTACCGCACGGCCCACCCACGGGCCTGATCACGCAGACGCACAAGTCATTACGGTGGCGTAATCAGCCCGGCTACGGCACAATGAGAAGAAGTAAAAGCCATACAATCGAAAGATAACTATGGGCAGGTTCATAAAGCGGATCGATAGCCCAGAAAAAGCCCAGACAATTCTCAAGAAATTTAGCTAAAACGGGACCACAAGGCTCCCGTGCATGACATGTTCCGCCTGCATCACGCAAGAAGGTCGTTGGGGAAGACGCACCTACTGCTATGGAGGATGGAATGAAGGTCGTATCAACGCGCGGTGTTTTGTTCGTGCACTCAGCCCCGGCTGTCATGTGCCCGCATATCGAATCATCCATCGCAGCCGTGATGGAACAGCGCTCGGACTTGCAGTGGACTGTACAGCCCGCAGCGCCCAATGTGCTGCGCACGGAAATAAGCTGGCAGGGTCCTGCCGGGACCGGTGCCCGGCTGGCTTCGGCTTTGCGCGGATGGGCCAACGTTCGCTATGAAGTCACCGAGGATCCCAGCCCCGGCGTGGACGGCTCACGCTGGTCCCACACTCCCGAGCTGGGCATCTTCCACGCCGTCACGGACGTCCACGGAAACATCATGGTCTCCGAGGACCGGATACGGTACGCCTACGAGGCTGGCAAGGGAGATCCTTCCATCGTCTACCAGGAGCTCTCTTTGGCTCTAGGCGAGGCTTGGGATGAGGAACTGGAACCGTTCCGTCACGCCGCTGCAGGTGCCCCTGTGCGGTGGTTGCACCACGTAGGCTAATCAGCCAGACCTCCGCATAGCGGACTTGCCATGGAAATCCTCCCCACAGCAAGTCACTCATCGCGAGGCGCCCATAGCGATGCACCAACGACGGCGGCGCTCACCTCTAAAAGGTGAGCGCCGCCGTCGTTGGTTATAAGGACTGAAACGGCACTGGCCACCAGCCGTCCGCCTAGCCCTCGCAAGAAATCGAGAGGCTGGGCGGATCAACGGGTGGCCAGTGGAGAAGGCAGGAACAGACTAAGCCATCTCAACCTTGGGACCGGTGCTGCGGATGGCCACAACAGCGTTGTGTCCGCCAAAGCCGAAGGAGTTGTTCAGCGCCAAGATCTCGCCCTCAGGAAGTTCACGCGGGGTACCGGTGACAACATCCAGGGGATTTCCGGGTCCTGGTTTTCCAAGTTAATGGTGACCGGGGCCAGACGGTGGTAGACGGCCAACGCCGTCAAGACCGACTCCACAGCGCCAGACGCGCCGAGTAGGTGGCCCATCTGGGACTTGGTGGCCGAGACGCACACGTTGCTGAGGTGATCGCCCAAGGCAGCCTTCAACGCTGTGTACTCCGGCTTGTCACCAACGGGAGTAGACGTGGCGTGAGCGTTGACGTGGACAACATCCTCGGGCAAGGCTCGCGCGTCGTACAAGGCACCCTTGAGGGCGCGAGTGGCACCCAACCCCTGGGGGTCTGGAGCCGTGATGTGGTACGCGTCAGCGGTCACCGCGGTGCCAGCCAGCTCACCGTAGATGCGGGCGCCTCGGGCGAGAGCGTGCTCTTCGGCTTCCAGCACCAGAGCGCCAGCGCCTTCACCCATGACAAAGCCGTCACGGCTGATGTCGTAGGGCCGTGAAGCGGTCTCGGGGGAGTCGTTGCGCTTGGACAATGCCTGCATGGCGGCGAAGGAAGCCATGGGCATGGGGTGGATCGCTGCTTCGGCGCCACCGGCCATGACCACGT
The DNA here is from genome assembly GCF_001445575.1 of Arthrobacter alpinus. Classification (NCBI taxonomy): domain Bacteria; kingdom Bacillati; phylum Actinomycetota; class Actinomycetes; order Micrococcales; family Micrococcaceae; genus Arthrobacter; species Arthrobacter alpinus. The sequence goes on from NZ_CP013200.1 coordinate 1,990,062, forward strand.
CGGCTTTGCCCGAGCGGATCAGTTCCAGCGCAATGTGCAAAGCCTCGGTCCCTGATGCACAAGCCGAGACGGGGGTGTGTGCACCGGCGCGGGCGCCGAGGTCCAGGCTGACAGCAGCGGCCGGGCCGTTGGGCATGAGCATGGGGACCGTCATGGGCAGAACGCGGCGGGGTCCCTTTTCACGCAGGGTGTCCCACGCATCTAGGAGGGTCCAGACGCCGCCAATACCGGTTGCGAAGGCCACGGCGAGACGGTCGTGGTCGACCTCTTCGATGCCGGAGTCCTTCCAGGCTTCACGGGCGGCTACAACAGCAAATTGAGTTGAGGGGTCCATACGCTTGGCTTCAACGCGGCTCAGGACGTCTGTGGCAGGAGTTGAGGCCTTGGCTGCGAAATGTACGGGAAGTGCGTACTTTTCCACCCATTCATCGGTCAGCGTGTGGGTGCCGGAAACACCTTTCAGGGCGTTCTTCCACAGGGTGGGGACGTCGCCGCCAATGGGCGTGGTGGCGCCCAGGCCGGTGATGACTACTTTGCGGGCCATGGTTCAACTCTCTACAAAAGTTTCGGGGGCAATGATGGGTGTTGTGGTTGGCCGGTCTCAGGGAGGGTCCGGCCAACCACAAGGACCAGTGCCGCTTGCGCGGACGGGTCTGCAGGGAAGCTATTAAGCCTGTGCGCCTGCGATGAAGCTGACAGCGTCGCCAACGGTCTTGAGGTTCTTGACTTCCTCGTCCGGGATCTTCACGTCAAACTTCTCTTCAGCGTTGACCACAATGGTCATCATGGAGATGGAGTCGATGTCCAGATCATCCGTGAAGGACTTGTCCAGCTCTACTGCCTCAGGGGCAAGGCCGGTCTCTTCGTTGACGATTTCGGCCAAACCGGCCAGGATTTCTTCGTTGCTAGCCATTGATGGCTCCTTTTCATATTTTTGCTGTGATCAAGGTATTGATCGTTCAGGCATATTGATCACCCTCAAATAAGGGGGACGTGTTCTTAGGGCAGGCGCACCACTTGGGCGCCAAACACCAGTCCGGCACCAAAACCGATCTGCAGCGAAAGTTTACCGGAGAGCTCCGGGTTCTCTGCCAGCAGGCGGTGTGTTGCCAAAGGAATAGAAGCGGCAGAGGTGTTGCCGGCGTCGGCAATGTCGCGGCCGATGATGACGTGCTCGGGCAGTTTCAGCTGCTTGGCAAGCTCATCGATGATGCGCATGTTCGCCTGATGCGGCACAAAAGCGCCCAGATCATCAGCGGTAATGCCTGCTTCAACGAGGGCCTTCTTGGCCATCTTAGCCATTTCCCACACGGCCCAGCGGAACACTGTCTGGCCGTCCTGGCGCAGGGTGGGCCACAGGGTGGAGTGTGCCTCATCCGCGGCGGCGAGGGCAACGCCGTCGCCCTTCATGGCCTGTTCGCTGAAGTCACGAATATCAAGCTGCGAGTGGGTCATGCCGATGGTGTCCCACTTGCTGCCATCTGATCCCCAGACCGAGGGGCTGATGCCGGGCTCGTCGGAGGGGCCAATGACAACCGCGCCGGCGCCATCGCCGAGCAGGAAGGAAATAGTGCGCTCGTGGTTGTCGATCACGTCGGAGAGCTTTTCTACGCCAATGACCAGAACGTAGTCAGCGGTTCCGGAACGGACCAAAGCGTCCGCCTGGGCAATGCCATAGCAGTAGCCTGCGCAGGCAGCGGAGATGTCATAGGCCGGGGCTGGGGCTGCACCGAGCTTCTCGGCGATCAGTGCGGCGGCCGACGGCGTTGCGTAAGGATGTGTCACCGTCGAGACCAGCACGGCACCAATTTGGGACGGCTCGATGCCGGCCTTTTCGATGGCCTCGGCGCCGGCGGAAACTGCCATATCAACCACGGAGACGTCCTTGGGGGCGCGGTGGCGGGTGATGATGCCGGTGCGCTGCTGAATCCACTCATCGGAGGAATCGATCCACTGGCACACATCTTCGTTGGAGACGATCACGGACGGGCGGTACGCGCCAATGCCCAAAATCTGAGCTCCGGGACGTGTGGGGTTCTGCTTCAGCGTAGGGGTGCTCACAGTGTTCCTGCTTCCGGTGAAAGGTGTGCTGCCAGCATTTCCCGGGCAGCTTGAAGGTCGTCGGGCGTTTTGACTGCCACGGTGGTGATGCCGGGGATGCCACGCTTGGCCAGCCCGGTCAGGGTCCCGGCCGGGGCCAATTCGATCAACCCGGTCACGCCCATGGCGCCCATGGTTTCCATGCATAGATCCCAGCGAACGGGGCGCGATACCTGGGCGATGAGAGACTCCAGTGCCGCTTCCCCGGAAACTACGGCGGTGCCGTCGTAGTTGGAGAGCAGTGTCACCGCAGGTGTGTGCGTTGTTAGCGACGGCGCAAGGGCCTGGAGGGCGGAGACTGCCGGAGCCATGTGGTGCGTGTGAAAGGCACCGGCAACCTGCAGTGCAATGACGCGGGCCTTGGCGGGAGGAGCGGCCACCAAGGCGGCGATCTGCTCCAGCGTTCCGGCAGCCACTGTCTGGCCCTTGGAGTTCATATTGGCGGGGGTAAGCCCTGCGGCTGCGATGGCGGCGAGGACCTCATCCGGGTCTCCGCCCACAACGGCCGCCATGCCTGTGGGTGTGGCGGCAGCGGCGTCGGCCATGCGGTTGGCGCGTTCGCGTACAAAAGCCATGGCATCTGCGTTGGAGAGCGTGCCGGTGAGCGCCGCAGCGGTAATCTCGCCCACGGAGTGGCCGGCTACCAGCATTTTTCCGGGGACCAGAGCCGCCGTGGCGTCATCGCCCAACAGTGCCTGTGCCGTGATGAGTCCGGCAGCCACAATGAGGGGCTGAGCGACGGCGGTGTCTTTGATGGTTTCTGCATCTGAGGTGGTGCCGTGGGCCAGCAAATCAATGCCCGCAGCCTCGCTCAGGGAAGCTAGTTGTTCTTGGACACCGGGGCGTTCCAGCCACGGTGAAAGGAATCCTGGGGATTGGGAGCCCTGACCCGGGCAGACTATTGCAAGCACATTAACCAGCTTTCCAAACTTAACAGTATTTACAGGGTGTTTTCATACACCAAGCTCTTCAGCACAATTTGTAGGAAGTCTACAATGCTCCCGTGGCGTGGCGGGTATTCGTTACGAGACCTGGTGGGACGCGGAGCGCCTAATGGCTTGCTGAGCCCGGGAGTGCAGCGGTCGAACGGCCCGTGGTGGACTTGGCGGGTGGTTGCTTCGCAGCACCTTGATTTGTAGCTTTTGCCGACGTAGCCAGCCTGCCCACAATCAGGGCCGTTTGCAAGACAAAGGCTTCGCGGGGGATGAGCGGATCCCACCCGGTGACATCGCAAATCCGGCGCAGGCGGTAACGGACTGTGTTGGAGTGTACAAAAAGATCCCGCGCTGCGGCTTCCAGGGAATGCCCGCCTTGGAGGTAGCTGCTGAGGGTTTCCACCAGTCCGTTGGAGGCTGCCACGAGCGGGCGGTAGATGTTCACCAAGAGGGACCGGCGTGCTGATTCGTCCCCGCCAATGACACGCTCTGGCAGCAGGTCATCCGCTGAGACGGGGCGCGGGGCGGAGGGCCATCCCTTAGCCACGGAAATGCCGGCGAAGGCCACCTTCGCGCAGGCCGTGGCCTCGGCCAATGTTGATGCCAGAGGTCCGTACACCACCGGCCCGGGCGCAAACAGCTCACTCAGGCGCACATAAGCCGATTCCGGATCCGTCACATTGCCTAGCACCAAGATCAATTTATCGCCCTGAATGCCCAGCATGACGTCCTCGGCGAAGCGCCCGGCGGCACGGCGCAGGGTGGAAAGCAAGAGCGCATTGGTTTCCGAGGGAGCTGGTCCCACCATGACGGTAAAGCGCCCGTGCGAGGTCCAGCCCAAAGCTGAGATGCGTGATTGCAGCGCATCGGTGTTTTCTCCGCGCAGGATCCCATCAACGGCAAGGGCCTCCAAGCGGGTATCCCACGAGCCCCGGTTTTCTGCCGCCCGTGCATACACATCGGCGGCAGCAAAAGCCACTTCTCGGGAGTAGCGCAGCACGGCTTCTCGCAGGGCAACTTGTTCCTCGGCGGCGGCCAGTTCTGGCACCTTGTCTTCCACCACTTGGACCACGGTGCGGATCAACTGCAGGGCGCGCTGAAGGCTGATGGACCGCGTGAGTTCTGTCGGTGCCGTGCCGAACACATCCGAAAGGACCCAGCTGGGGGAGGAAGGATGCTCGTACCAGGAGACAAAGGCTGTGATGCCGTTTTGGGCCACCAGACCCAAGGCGGAACGTTCATCAGCGCTGAGCCGTCGGTACCACGGCAGGGTGTTTTCCAGTTCCCTGCGCATCATGGTGGACAGGGGGCCAATGTTGGCTCGGAGCCGTTCTAGCGTCCCTGAGGTGTTCTTTGCCTTGCGCCGGGCAGGCGAGCTCGGCAAACTGTCCTGTTCCTGTGCGGGGTAGGCGTCCGCTGAATTTTTCGCTGCCATATCTTGAGGATATGTCTTAATGGCCGGCAAGGGTTATTTGTGTGAACCCAACAACTTGGCCATGAGGCGCTCTAGGGCCAGAACGCGCAGAACGCCACGGATTGGCGGGATGCACAAAAAAGGGCGGTTGGTGTTGCTGTAGAAGATCTACAGCAACACCAACCGCCCATCATGCAGGCCTGGGCCCACGAGCCCAAGGTGCAGACGCGTCAGCGGCGGCACCTTGGGAGGGTGCGGGTATTAGCCTTCGCCGCCGGCGTTGCCGGTGGTGCCTGCATTGACATTGAGCAGATCGTATTTAGCGATCGCCTTAGCCGGGGCATCAGCATCCACTTCGCCACGCTTAGCCAGCATCTGCAAGGTTCGAACTACCACTGAGTGGCTGTCGATCTTGAAGAAGCGGCGGGCAGCGGCGCGGGTGTCGGAGAAGCCGAAGCCGTCGGCACCCAGGGTTGCGAACTCATTGGGCAGGAACTGACGGATCTGATCCGGCACTGCCTTCATGTAGTCAGTGACAGCAACAACGGGGCCCTGTGCATCAGCCATCTTGGCAGTGATGTACGGGACGCGAGCCTCGTTTTCCGGATGGAGGAAGGCATCCTCTTCGGCAGCGAGTGCGTCACGGCGAAGTTCGTTCCAGGACGTAACGGACCAAACATCGGCAGATACTCCCCACTCATCGGCGAGAATCTGTGCAGCTTCCAGCGCCCACGGCACGGAGACACCCGAGCCCAGCAACTGTGTCTTCGGGCCCGGAGCATCGCTCTTCTTGAGAAGGTAGATGCCCTTGACGATGCCGTCGACGTCCATGTTTTCTGGAGCCTTCGGCTGCACAATCGGCTCGTTGTAGACAGTGATGTAGTACATGACGTTGGGATCCACAGAATCCGGCCCGTACATGCGCTCAAGACCGGACTTGATGATGACGCCGATTTCGTAACCGTACGCGGGGTCATAGGAGACCACGGCAGGGTTGGTGGAAGCCAGGATCGGGGAGTGACCGTCAGCGTGCTGCAGGCCCTCACCGGTCAAGGTTGTGCGGCCAGCGGTGGCGCCAATGATAAAGCCACGGGTCATCTGGTCACCGGCAGCCCAGAAGCTGTCGCCGGTGCGCTGGAAACCGAACATGGAGTAGAACACGTAGATCGGGATCAACGGTTCGCCATGGGTTGCGTAGGCGGTTCCTGCTGCGGTGAATGCAGCGACGGAGCCGGCCTCGTTGATGCCTGCGTGAACAATTTGTCCGGAAATGGACTCCTTGTAAGCCAGCACCAGATCGCGGTCTACGGACAAGTAATTCTGACCGTTGGGGTTGTAGATCTTCGCAGTGGGGAAGAAGGCGTCAATACCGAAGGTACGGGCTTCATCCGGGATGATCGGGACAATACGCTGCCCAATCTCCTTGTCCCGCATCAAATCCTTGAGCAAACGCACGAACGCCATGGTGGTGGCTGCCTGCTGCTTGCCTGAACCGCGGTTAGCGACCTCGTAGGTCTTCTCGCCGGGCAAGGTCAGCTCGGTGTGCTTGCTGCGACGCTCCGGAACGGATCCGCCCAATTCGCGGCGGCGTTCCATCATGTACTGGATCTCAGGTGTATCCATACCCGGGTGGTAATACGGCGGGCGGTACGGATCTGCTTCCAAAACCTCATCAGTGATGGGCAGGCGCAGGTGCGTACGGAAGTCCTTCAGGTCCTGCAAGGTGAGCTTCTTCATCTGGTGCGTGGAGTTACGCGCCTCGAAGTGTGTGCCCAAGCCGTATCCCTTGACCGTGTGAGCCAAGACGACTGTCGGCTTGCCCTTGAAGTCCATGGCGGCCTTGTAGGCTGCGTAAACCTTGTGGTAATCGTGGCCACCGCGCTTGAGGTTCCAGACCTCGTCGTCGCTCAGGTGAGCGGCGAGTTCCTTGGTCTGAGGCGTCTGGCCGAAGAAGTGCTCGCGCACAAATCCGCCGTTTTCAGCCTTGTACGTCTGGTAATCGCCGTCGCGCGTGGTGTTCATGACGTCCACGAGTGAACCGTCGGTGTCACGCTCAAGCAGGTCATCCCACTCGCGGCCCCAAAGGACCTTGATGACGTTCCAGCCGGCACCGCGGAAGAACGCTTCGAGTTCCTGAACGATCTTGCCGTTACCGCGCACCGGACCGTCGAGGCGCTGCAAGTTGCAGTTGACCACGAATGTCAGGTTGTCCAACTTGTCATTGGCGGCCAGCTGGAGCAGGCCGCGTGACTCGGGCTCGTCCATTTCGCCATCGCCAAGGAAAGCCCAGACGTGCTGATCGGAGGTGTCCTTGATGCCGCGGTTATGCAGGTATCGGTTGGACTGAGCCTGGTAGATGGCGTTCATGGGGCCAATGCCCATGGAAACCGTCGGGAATTCCCAGAACTCCGGCATGAGGCGCGGGTGCGGGTAGGAGGAGAGCGCATGCCCTTCCTTGGACTTTTCCTGACGGAAGCCATCCAAGTCCTCTTCGCTGAGGCGACCTTCCAGGAATGCACGAGCGTACATGCCGGGGGAGGCGTGGCCCTGGAAGAAGACCTGGTCTCCGCCGCCGGCGTGGTCCTTACCGCGGAAGAAGTGGTTGAAACCAACTTCATACAGGGTTGCGGCACCTGCATAAGTGGAAATGTGTCCACCTACACCAATGTCAGGACGCTGAGCACGGTGCACCAAGACGGCAGCATTCCAGCGCAGCCATGCGCGGTACTTGCGCTCGATTTCTTCGTTGCCCGGGAATTCGGGTTCCTGATCGACGGGAATGGTGTTCACGTAGTCGGTGGTCGTGACCATAGGCACGCCAACGCTCTGTGCCCCAGCCCGCTGAAGCAGGCTACGCATGATGAACTGGGCACGCTCAGTGCCGCGTTCCTGAATCAACGTATCCAGGGACTCAAGCCATTCGGCTGTCTCTTCCGGATCGCGATCAGGCAGCTGGTTTGTCAACCCGCTGAGGATATGGGAGTTATCGTCTCCTGCAGCCACGTCCAACCTCTCTTAAAAGCAGTGTGAGCGCCCAGAGCTGTAGCCATGGGCGTGTACCAATACTGTAGACCGCAGGGGCCATTAGTGCGTAGCTGCGCCCGTTGCATGAACACCGGCCCAAGCATCCCGTGGCGTTCACTGTGGGGAACGGGGCGCAATGTGGGTAATGTAAATCACAATATTCACACAGGTCAGCGAGCCCTGTTGCGTCCAAGAATGCGTTAAGTGGAGGCAACTGGCGCTCACCCCCTAGACTGGGGTCATTGACCAACAAACCAGCGCGCAAGTGCTGACCCCAGGAGGAAAAACGTGAGCGAGGCCGACGCCGGCACCATTGCCAAGGTGGCAGGCAGTTTAGGGTTCAAGGATGGGGATCTCATCCAGGAACTCGGATACGACGACGACGTCGATTTTGATCTGCGCGACAGCATCGAGACCCTCATTGGGTCCGAAATGTTCGATGAGCAAGATCATGACGTAGTGGACTCAGTCCTTTTCTGGTGGCGCGATGGTGATGGCGACCTTGTGGACGCCCTTGTCGATTCGCTGACCACCTTGGACGAAGGCGGTGTGGTGTGGATCATGACACCCAAGCAGGGCCGTGATGGTTACGTCCCGCCGTCGGACATTCAGGAAGCTGCGCCCACGGCCGGCTTGCATGTCACCACCACGGCAGGGGTGTCTACCGACTGGGCTGCGGCACGACTGGTTCCGCGCAAACGCCAGTAGGCTTGGCGAGAGAAGGACTGCCCGTGAAGAACGACGGCGCCACGCACCAAGGTTTAGCGCTCGGGGACATTGCTCCCGACTTCACCTTGTCCAACCAGTTTGGCGAACCAATGTCCCTCGTTGGGTTGCGTGGCACCGCCGTTGCACTGGTGTTCTACCCGTTTGCGTTCTCCGGCATTTGTACGGGCGAACTGGGCGAACTTCAGGACAACGTCGGCGATTTTGAAAAGGCTGGCGTGCACTTGCTGGCTATCTCCGTCGACACGAAATACACGCTTCGGGCCTATGCTCAGGCGCAGGGCTACTTCTTTGATCTGCTGGCTGACTTTTGGCCGCATGGCCAGGTGGCGCAGAGCTACGGCGTTTTTGATGCCGACCGTGGCATGGCCACTCGAAGCACATTCCTCATTACCGCCGACGGCGTCCTTGCCGACACCTTCAGCACGCCCACGGGGCAGGCTCGTCCCTTGGCCCGGTACCGTCAAGCACTCGAGCGGCTGTAGCTGTGGATCAAGTGCGGCCGGGCATTGGTGAAACGGGCTTTGTCCCGGCGATGACGCCCGCAGCAGCGTCACGAGCCGTCACTACCTCTTTGAGTCGCGATGAGATTGCTGCCGTAGGCAGCGTTGCCGGCACATTAGGCGGCCAACCCTTCGCACTGCTCACTGGCGCGGGCATGAGCACCGATTCCGGCATCCCGGACTATCGAGGACCCGGCGCCCCGCCCCGGAATCCGCTGACATATCAGGAATTCATGCGTGATCCGGCTCTTCGCCAGCGCTATTGGGCCAGAAACCATGTGGGCTGGTCGCGGATGCACTTATCGACGCCCAATGCCGGACACTACGCTGCTGCCGAGCTGGAGCGCGCGGGAATGCTGAGCGGCATCGTGACCCAAAATGTGGACAGACTCCACGAGGTGGCTCTCGCCAGCAATGTGGTGGACCTGCACGGCCGCTTCGATCAGGTGCTGTGCATGGAGTGCGGCAACCACTATTCACGTTCCTTTCTGGCCATCATCCTCAATGAGCTCAACCCCGGCTTCTTAGAGGCAGTCGCGGCAGCAGGGGGTGTTTCCGCAGCTCCTGACGCGGACGCTGACGTGGAGAGCGAGAAGTTAATCTCCGCCTTCAACGTAGCCAAGTGCCCTTTGTGTGGGGGCCTGCTCAAGCCGGACTTCGTCTTCTTCGGCGAAAATGTTCCCCAGGACAGGGTGTTGCGGGCCTTTGCCATGGTGGATTCGGCAGCGGCGTTGGTGGTGGCCGGCTCGTCGTTGTCAGTTTTTTCCGGCCTGCGTTTCGTCAAGAAAGCGGCCAAGGATGGCAAGCCGGTCATCATCATCAATAGAGGCAAAACCCGCGGAGATTCCTTGGCAACAGTGAAGCTGGAGCTCGGAGTCAGTGAGGCTATGACCCAACTCACACGCTCGCTAGGGTTGTAATTGGCGCAAAGGGCAAAACATCGTGTACAGTAGTTTCTCGTTGGTCAGGCAAACAAGCGCATAGCTTGGAACGCCGACTGATGAATGGGTCTTTAGCTCAGCTGGTAGAGCGCCACGTTTACACCGTGGATGTCATCGGTTCGATCCCGGTAGGACCCACCACAGAGAAACCCTGTCACTCCATGGCCCACAGGCCTGGAGGGGCGGGGTTTCTTGTTTTTATACGTTTGGCCAGAAGTTGCCCGGTCCGGGTGACCGCCAGGATGGCCGGCACCATCAGGGGGACGCATGGACGGGATTTCCTTTACCGCCATTGATTTTGAAACGGCGAACAACTTCCGCGCCTCTGCGTGCGCCGTTGGGCTGACCAAGGTGAGGGCGGGCAAGGTGGTGGACCAGGTTTCCTCGCTCATCAAGCCACTGCCAGGCTTTACGGAGTTCGCGCCAGTCAACGTGAGCATTCACGGCATCACCGCCGCCCACGTGCGCAACGCGCCCGACTGGCGCGGCATCCACGGCCCCATGATGGATTTCATTGGCGCCGATGCACTGGTGGGCCATAATGTCAGCTTCGAGAAGTCGGTCATCTCCAAGGCCAACGATGCCTGTGGGCTGCCTGCCCCTGTTCAGGATTTCCACTGCACACTGACGTTGGCCCGGAAGCACCTTGATTTGGACCACTACACACTGTCCGACGTTGTGGGTGCCTTGGACTTGCCAGCGTTCAATCACCACGACGCGGGCGACGATGCCCGTGCCAGCGCCTTGATAGCCATTGAACTGGCTCGGCTACATGGTGCCTCGACGCTTTCGGCCCTGTGGCCCCCAGTTCAGAAGGTGGTCGCAAAAGTGCCCGGCTATTACGCGGCAGGCTACACGCGCAAGCTGGCAGATCTGCCAGTTCCTAATGTTGGCGCAAACCCCTATGGGCCGCTCTATGGCCAGACCATCGTCTTTAGCGGAGATTTAGCGGCCATGCCCCGCACCGAGGCGCAGGACGCGGCAGCTGCTAAGGGCGCCACCATTGCCAATAGCACCACCAAGAAGGTCACCATGGTGGTTAGCGCTGAGGTGGCCGGTGGCACGCGCTCTAGTGCCAAGGTTAAGAGGGCGCTGGAATTGGCGGCAGCGGGGCAGGATATCCAGGTTGTGGGCGAGCTGGCATTCCTGCGGCTCTTGGCGTTCAAATAGCCCGGCGCTGAACCTTGGTCGCGTGATCTTCAGTTTCGAAACTGAGGCAGGCGGAGCGTGCGCCAACTAAAAAGGTTCCCCGCCACAGCTATTGGGGGACGCTGTGGTGGGGAACCAGTAATAAAAATATATCGCGTGATGGGACAGGATGCAAACTGACACGCGGAATTTCCAGATCGTGCCGCAGCTCAGGTTATTGGAGTGCTTTCCATGGTCGCCGTCGCAGGCGCGGTATTGAGTGGGCAGTCTCAGACCCGAGAATCTCAGGGAGTATTCAGCCTTAACGTGGATGACCCTCCACTGTGGCTATTGGGGGACGCCACAGTGGAGGATCTGAAAACGAATATACCGGCATGCTGGAAAAAACACAAGAGTGGACGTTCTACCTCTTTGTTTGAACAGTATGATGAAAACTGTCCACTTCAATGTACTGTAGGTGGGCGATAGAACACCGCTCCGGGGCTGTCTCGGGGAACCTTCAGCGTCGAGGAAAACTACGTGAGCGAAATTCAGGCCATGCCCAGCAGGAACAGCGAAGTGCGGGGCCACGGATCTCCCGCCCCTGCGGTAACCCGCGCTTCCGCCGTGCTTGACGCCTTGGCGCAGTCGGTCACCGGAAGATTGACGCTCAGCGACCTTGCCCGCGAGCTGGGCATCCCCAAATCCTCCACGTCCAACCTGTTGCAGGCGCTTGAGGATGCCGAGCTCATCACCCGCGTTGGTTCCGACTACGCCCTGGGTGTGAAATTGGTGGAGCTCGGGGCCGCCTACCTGAGCCGCCGCGACGAGGTCAGGGAGTTTTACCGCTTTTGCGAAGCCGCACCCCTGCTCAAGGGCGAGACTGTTCGCATTGCCATGCTCGACGGCGACAATGTCATCTACTTGGCCCGCTATGAAGGGCATCCTGCCGTGCGGCTGACCTCGAACATTGGGGACAAGATGCCCGTCTCACTGTGTGCCGTGGGGAAGGCGCTGATTGCCAAGCTCCATGACCATGACCTGGACCGGCTTTACCCCGACGAGGCTGTGCTCCCTGTCCTGACGCCCAAGTCGCTCCGGACCGGTGCCGCGCTCAAGGCCGAGATCGGAGCCATTCGCGCCCAGGGCTATGCCTTTGAGGATGAGGAGTCCACCTTGGGTGTGGTGAGCCTTGGCGTGGCCGTTCCCACCCACGGCTCGCACGGCCCCAGTCTCGGCGTGTCAGTGACGGCGCTGCAGGCCACGTTCTCCGATGCGCAGCGCGCAGCCATGGTGCAGGAGCTCGTTGATCTGTCTAAGATGCTGGGTAATCCCATGGGCTAGTGAGCCAAATAACATTTTCCCCTTGGCCTTCTGTTCAACATGTTGTACGCTGTTCAACATAGTGATCGACCTTAGGGTCGTTGTCGCCTGCTTGAACCAATGGTGGTTCGGTAAGTTTCAAGGGAGAATCAGTGACTACACAACCGCTACGCCCAGCCCCGGCAGCCGCCTCGACAGTAGACGAGAAGGTGGATCCGGACCAGCTGCGCCGGGCCACCCTCGCCAGCTCCGTTGGTTCGGCGCTTGAGTACTACGACTTTTACATCTTCGGGCTCGCGACAGCGCTGATCTTCGGCCCACTCTTCTTCGCTCCGCTGGGGGACACGGGCGCCTTGCTCGCGGCCTTCGGCGTGTACGGCGTCGGGTTTGTCGCCCGCCCCTTCGGCGGCCTAGTGTTCGGCGTCATCGGAGATCGCTTCGGCCGCAAGCAGGTCCTCCTGCTGACCATCACGATCATGGGAGGGGCATCGTTCGCCATCGGCCTGCTGCCCACCTATGAGCAGGCAGGAATGGTGGGGGCCGTGCTGCTGGTAGTCATGCGCATTCTGCAGGGCTTGGGTGCAGGAGCGGAGCAGGCCGGCGCCACCACCCTCATCTCCGAAGTTGCGCCACGCAAGCGCCGAGGCTTCTTCGCTGCTCTGCCCTTCGTCGGCATTCAAGTTGGTACGCTGCTGGGTGCGGGAACCTTCGCGCTCCTTGGCCTGGCCCACCCCGAGGTCCTCGAAGGATGGCTGTGGCGGGTACCGTTCCTGGCTAGCATCGTGCTGATCGGCGTCGCCGTGTACATCCGCCTCCAGCTCAAGGAGACCCCGGTCTTCCAGGAGCTGGAAAAGCACAAGAACGTCACCAAGAACCCGCTGGGCACCCTGTGGCGGACCTCCAAAAAGAATGTCCTGATCGGCATTGGCCTGCGCATGGGCGAAAACGGCAACTCCAGCATCTACTCCACGCTCCTGGTCGGCTTCATGGCTGGCAAGGGCGGTGTGTTTGAAGGTGACAAGTTCATTGGTCCCGTGGGCCTGTTGATCGCCGCCGGATTCGCTGCCGTCATGGTCATCTCCTTCGGTGCGATCTCAGACCGCATTGGCCGCGTCAAGGTGTACCGCTACGGTGCCTTGTTCCAGCTACTCTTCGCCTTCCCTGCGTTCTACCTGATCACCTTGGGCCACGTTTGGCTTGTCTGGGCGGTCATGGTGGTGGGCATCTCCATCGGCGTGCAGTCCATGCTTGGCCCGCAGTGTGCCATGCTTCCCGAGCTCTTCGGCGCCACCCACCGCTTCACCGGCGTCGCCATGAGCCGTGAAATCTCTGCCGTGTTTGCCGGCGGCATTGCACCGATCGTGGGTGTCGCCCTGTTGGCCGTGACGAACCACTCCTGGCTGGTGCTCGCCGTGTACTCCGCGGTCCTAGCCAGTATCTCCTTCGTCACCACCTTCTTCGCCCCGGAAACCGTGGGCCGCGACCTGAACCTGGTTGAGGACGCCTCCTAGCTTTCCGTTGACCAAGCGGCATCTGCTCCGGCGGGTGCCGCTTGGCGTTTAACTTCCCTTGTTGATGGACGACGCCGGGCCCGTGCCCTGCGCTGGGAGCCGGCCTGCCGCCGTCGTGCTTCAAGAGGGCAAGTCGCCACCAAGGTGCGGGCGCACAAAAAAACAGGGTGCGGGCACGCAAAAGAGGAGCCTCCGCGAACGGAGACTCCCCTGTAAGAGGTGCGATTAGTAGAAGTGGACGGGATCCACGGTGTGCAGCAACTCGGTGCCGGCCTGGAAGCGCTGAAGGTTCTCCATGAAGCGCTCGGCGATCAGGCGGTTCTCGGCGGAGCTCAGGGCCGAGGTGTGGGGGAGACCATGACCCGCGGGTGCTCCCACAGCGGACTTGCCTCCGGCAGCGGCTCGACGGCGAAGACGTCCAGGCAGGCGTAGGAAACCTGGCCACTGTTGAGGGCCTCGAGGAGGGCGTCCTCGTCAATGACCGTGCCGCGTCCCACGTTGACCACGATGGTGCCCGGCTTCATCGCGGCGAAGATCTCGGCGTTGATCATCTTTTCCGTGTACGGGGTCCCGGGGAGGGTGTTGATGAGAATATCTGCCGTGGCGACGAGGCCGGGCAGCCCGGCGGTGTCGGTGACCGTGTCGATTCCCTCGATGGGCTCCACAGTGCGCTTGGTGCCGCTGACGTTCATGCCGAGGGCACGGGCCAGGCGGGCGGTTTCGAGGCCAATCTCGCCCAGGCCGGTGATGACCACGTTGGAGCCGCGGGCTAGGCGGGTGGGGTGCGCAGTTCGGGCCAGTGCTTGGCGGCCTGGTCCACGGCCAATTCGGCGCTGCGCTTGAGGCCGTTGAGTGCGCCCATCATGGCGAACTCGCCCAGCGGCAGGGAGTGCACGCCTGCTGAGCTGGTGATCTTGATGCGGGCCAGATCCTCATCTGAGAGTTTGGCTGCCTTAACTGCTCCGCCGGCGCCTGCGGCCATGGCCTGGATCCACTGGAGCTTTTCGCTGGAGGCAATCTCGGCCAGCCCGGCCGGACTCTCGTTGGGGAAGCCGTAGAGCACGTCGGCACTGCGGAGCATGTCCCAGTAGCGTGCTTCCTGCTCCTTCGTGCGCTTAAACGCTGGATCGCCAGCGTGGTCGGCGGGGAAGCGCTCTTGGGGAGCAACTCGGGTTCGTATAACACGGTCACTGACGGGTTGGCGGCGCGGATGGCCTCCACATGCTCGGCTTCGAGCGGTACGGCAATCGCAACGGTGAGATTATTAGGAGTCATGATGTTCATCATACTGAATTGCGGATAGAATACTGAACAAATGTGGCGATGAGTCACTTTAAGAACCAAACCACAAAGTTGTGAGGACTGGTGTTCAATGACGCAAACCACTGATTTCCCCCGGCAGGCCCCGCGCGCCATCGGGTTTGTAGGCCTGGGCCACATGGGTGCGCCCATGGCCGCGAATCTGCTCCGTGCGGGCTGGGCTGTGACGGTGTGGAACCGCTCGGCCGCAGCGCTCGAATCGCTCGCCGCACAGGGTGCCCGGACCGCTTCCAGTGTGGCCGAACTGCGAGACGCCACTGTCATCATCTTCATGCTCCCCGACTTGGGCTTCATTGAAGAGGCCGCGGAGCCGCTGCTTGCAGCGTGGCGGGAGGCACCGCCGGAGCTGGGCACCGTCGTGGTGGTCATGAGCAGTGTCTCCCCTCAGGCGGTCCAAGGTTTTGGTGTCCGAGTGGCAGCGGCCTCGGGAGGCAGGGCTTCCGTCATTGACGCCCCCGTCAGCGGAGGTACTGTAGGGGCTGAAAAGGGCACCTTGGCCATCATGGCCGGAGGGGACGCCGCCGACTTTGAGCGCATCTCCCAAGTTCTGGACAGCATGGGTACCACCGTGCGCCTGCTGGGCCCGCTGGGCAGCGGATCCCTGGCCAAAGCCTGCAACCAACTGTTGGTGGGAACCACGATGGCGGCACTCGCCGAAGCGGCGGAGCTCGCTGAATCTTCGGGCATGGATGTTCCGGCACTCTTTGAGGTATTGGCCGGCGGTCTAGCCGGTAGCAACGTCCTGCGGCTCGGCGGGCCGAGGATCGCGGCCAAGGACTACACTCCCACCGGCCCGGCGAAATTCATGCACAAGGACCTGGGATTCGTGCTGGAAAGTGCCGCCGCCGTTGGTTCCGCGACCCCCATGGCCAGTGCCGGACACGCCCTGTACGGGACCCTGAAGGACCAGGGGCTGGGGGAGCAGGATCTGACAGTGGTGCGGGAAACCATCGCGCGGCTCGGAGCCGGGAACAAGCCTTCGCAGCAGTGAGCGCCTCTTGGGTGACTCGTGCGCCGTCGTACTTTTGAACGTCTTGAAAACCATTAAGGCCTGAAAATAATTAAGGACAGAATTGATGAGTGGATTGTTTGACTTGACCGGCCGGGTGGCACTGGTAACAGGGTCCAGCCGGGGGATTGGAAACTCCTTGGCCCGCGGGCTGGCGGAGGCCGGGGCTACGGTCGTGCTTAACGGGCTGAACGAGGAACGCCTGGCTGCTGCAGAAGTGGCCATGGCCGCGGACTTCGCTCCGGGGCAGATTCGTTCGCTGCCGTTTGATGTCACCAGCGATGTGGCGGCGGCCGAGGGTATAGCGTGGATCGAGGCCACTGTGGGCCCGCTGGAGATCCTGGTCAACAACGCCGGGATCCAGCACCGTGTGCCGCTGCTGGAGCTCGACGTCAAGGACTGGGACAGGGTCATCAGTACTGACCTGACCAGCGCCTTCCTCGTGGGCCGCGAAGCCGCCCGCGGCATGCTGGCCCGCGGCCACGGCAAGATCATCAACATCTGCTCGGTTCAGACGGACTTGGCCCGCCCCACGATCGCGGCCTACACCGCGGCCAAGGGCGGCCTGCGGAACCTCACCCGCGCCATGACGGCCGAGTGGGCCTCCGGCGGACTGCAGATCAACGGTATCGCCCCCGGCTACATCCACACCGAAATGACGCAGAACCTGGTGGATGACGAGACGTTCAACTCCTGGATCCTGGGCCGCACCCCTGCCAACAGATGGGGGACCGTGCAGGACCTGGTGGGGCCGGCCATCTGGTTGTCCTCAGACGCTTCTAACTTTGTCAATGGCCAGACCATCTTCATCGATGGCGGCATGACGGTGGTGGTCTAAATGGCGAACGAACAACTCACACTTCCCGTGAGTGCTGCGGCCGTCGTGGCGCACGGCAAGGACGATCTGCGGATCGACCAGGTGCCGTTGCGTGAACCGCGTGCTGACGAGGCCGTGATTGAAATTGCCTACGGGGGAATCTGCGGCTCTGACCTGCACTACTGGCTGCACGGGGCTGCGGGGGAATCCATTTTGAAGGACCCCATGGTGCTGGGCCACGAGGTGGTTGGTGTTGTAGCCCGTGCGGCTGCGGATGGCACCGGACCTAGCGTAGGAACCCCCGTCGCCGTGCATCCAGCCAGTCCGGCCCCGGGTGCGGCAAGGTACCCGGGCGATCGGCCCAATCTTTCCCCGGGTTGCACCTATCTGGGTAGCGCGGCGCGTCATCCTCATACAGATGGCGCCTTCTTGCGCTACGCAAATCTGCCTACTCGCATGCTGCGGGTGCTGCCGGATTCTTTGCCGTTGCGGTTGGCTGCCTTGATCGAACCGGCCAGCGTGGCCTGGCATGCCGTCTCTCGTGCCGGTGACGTGCGTGGAAAATCGGTGCTCGTGGTGGGCTGTGGCCCCATTGGAACCCTCGCTATTGCCGTTCTTAAGCGCGCCGGGGCTAGTCACATCACGGCGGTCGATATGCATCAGAGGCCGCTGGACATTGCTGCTGCCGTGGGCGCGGATGTCTTGTTACTGGCTCCCGAAGCCGAGAGAGTTGCAGCGATCGAGGCCGATGTGGTGATTGAATCCTCCGGGAACCATTTTGGTTTGGGGACGGCCATCAACGGCGCAACGCGCGGTGGTCGAGTTGTCATGGTGGGCTTGCTCCCATCCGGTGCGCAACCGGTTGCCATCTCGCTGGCGATCACGCGAGAGCTTGAGCTCATGGGGTCATTCCGCTTCAATGAGGAAATTGCCGAGGTGATTGCCGCCCTGGCCGACGGTTCCCTGTTTGTGGAACCCGTGATTACACATGAATTCGCACTCAACGACGCCTTGGCGGCATTTGATATGGCTAAGAATTCGGCTCAGTCAGGGAAAGTTCTGCTCAACTTCTCCGCGTGAGTTTGACTTTTGGCATCCGATTGCCAAACTTCCTGCGTGACTTGCGTAATGTTACGTATCCAAATCATGGAATGAGCTGGGGAACGGCTGGCAATACCGATAAGCTGTAGCTAACCACGCAATTCACTCTGGAGGTAGTATGTCTGCACAAACTGGCACTGCACAGATCGGTGTCACAGGTCTGGCCGTCATGGGCGCGAACTTGGCACGCAACTTGGCTCGCAACGGATACACCGTTGCGCTGCACAACCGCTCGGTCGCCAAGACCGACGCGCTGCTTGAAGCCCACGGCAGCGAGGGCGAATTCGTTCGCACGGAGACCCTGGCCGAGCTCGTTGACTCCCTGGAGAAGCCGCGCCGCGTGCTCATCATGGTCAAGGCCGGCGGCCCCGTTGACTCCGTGATCGATCAGCTCGTTCCGCTCATGGAAGCTGGCGACATCATCATCGATGGCGGCAACTCCCACTACCAGGACACTCGCCGCCGCGAAGCTGCCCTGGCCGAGAAGGACCTCCACTTTGTAGGGGTTGGCGTATCCGGTGGTGAGGAAGGCGCTCTCTTGGGCCCGTCCATCATGCCCGGTGGTTCCAAGGAATCCTACGATGCACTTGGCCCACTGCTGGAAAAGATTTCCGCGAAGGTTGATGGCCAGCCGTGCTGCGCTTGGATCGGCACCGATGGCGCCGGCCACTTCGTCAAGATGGTTCACAACGGCATCGAATATGCCGACATGCAGGTTATTGGTGAAGCGTTCGACCTCCTTCGTAGCGCCGCTGGCATCGAGCCGGCCGAGCAGGCAGAGATCTTCGGCAAGTGGAACGAAGGCCAGCTGGCCTCCTTCCTGATCGAAATCACAGCAGAAGTTCTGGGCCACGTTGACGCCAAGACCGGCAAGCCACTGGTTGACGTCATCGTTGACTCCGCAGGTCAGAAGGGCACGGGCCGCTGGACGGTTCAGTCCGGCCTGGACTTGGGCTCACCCATCTCCGCCATTGCCGAGTCTGTTTTTGCTCGCGGACTCTCCTCACAGCGCGATCAGCGCGCCATCGGCCAGGAAGTTCTGGCCGGTCATGAGGTTGCTGTTGACCTCGGCTCCGACTTCGTTGAAGACGTTCGTCAGGCACTCTACGCGTCCAAGCTCATCAGCTACGCACAGGGCATCGACATGCTCACCAGCGCAGCTACCGAGTACAACTGGGATCTGAAGCTGGATCAGATCGCTTCGCTGTGGCGTGGTGGTTGCATCATCCGTGCCGAGCTCCTCAAGGACATCACCAAGGCCTACGCCGCTGAGGACAAGCCGGCCAACCTGCTGTTCGCTCCGGCGTTCCAGGCTGAAATTGCTGAGGTCCTCCCGGCCTGGCGTCGTGTGGTTTCCACCGCCGTTCAGCTGGGTATCCCGGTTCCGGTCTTCTCCTCCTCACTGGCTTACTACGACGGCTTGCGCCGGCCGCGCCTGCCCGCCGCACTGACCCAGGGTCTGCGCGACCTCTTCGGCGCTCACACCTACAGCCGTGTTGATGCAGAAGGTACCTTCCACACCCAGTGGAGCGGCGACAAGTCCGAGATCAGCGCAGTAGACACGCACTAGTCCCCAACCGCTCCCCACATAAAGCCGCTGGCGCGTCTCTATGTGGGGCCCCTCGCGGTTGTGGGCCCAAACGGTTTGTGGCCCCTCGCGGTTGTGGGCCCATTCGGTTTGTGGGCCCACTTGCTCGAGTACGACGGCGGCCGGTGACCTCTTCCTTTCGGAAGGTCACCGGCCGCCGTCGTTCCCCACCTGCTCCCACTTCTCGCACGCTCGAAGCGGGGCCCTCGCAGGTGTGGGCCCACCACCAGAACTGCCTCTCGCACGCTCGAAGCGGGGCCCTCGCAGGTGTGGGCCCGGGAAAGCTAGATCCACATGGCTGGGTCAATGTATTCGGCCGGATCCACGGCGGGGGCCATTTCCTTGCTCGCGTCCCGATGCCGGATGGTGGCCGGGATGCCGGTGAGGATAGACGAGGCAGGCGCGTCCTTGACGACGACGGCATTGGCTCCCACGGCGGAGTCGTCGCCAATGTAGATGGGGCCCAGAATCTTGGCGCCGGCACCAATGGTGACGCGGTTGCCGATGGTGGGGTGACGCTTGGTCTTGGCCAGTGAACGCCCGCCCAGGGTGACGCCGTGGTAGATCATGACGTCGTCACCGATTTCGGCGGTCTCGCCAATGACCACACCCATTCCGTGGTCAATGAAGAACCGTTTGCCGATGGTAGCTCCCGGGTGAATTTCAATACCGGTGGCGAAACGGGTGAGCTGCGAGAGCACCCGGGCCGGGAAGCGCAGGGCCGGGTTGGCCCACATTGTGTGGGTGAGTCGGTGTATCCAAATGGCATGGAGGCCGGAGTACACGAACAAGTTCTCCATGGATCCCCGGGCTGCAGGATCATGCGAGCGTGCCGAGTCGAGGTCTTCACGTATTCTGCTGAAAAATCCCACAGACTTCTTTCAGTTGATCGCCGTGAATCTCTCACGGCGGAGGTTGCAAGGTGCGCGGTCCAGATACCAGAAGACCCGCACCTCTGACATAGCGTCAGCGATGCGGGAAACATTCCGGCGAACCACAATGTGGACGTCTGGGCCCAAACCCCCGAGGGCTTGGGGACTAGCCCCGGATGTCGTCGTACAGTGCGGTTGAAATGTAGCGTTCACCGAAATCGCAGACAATCGCAACGATCAATTTACCAGCGTTCTCCGGGCGTTTGGCCAGTTCAAGTGCTGCCCAGACGATGGCGCCAGAGGAAATGCCGCCCAAGATGCCTTCGCGTGCACCCAAATCGCGGGCAACCCGGATTGAATCCTCAATCGTGGCATCAAGGACCTCGTCGTAAACGTCACGGTCAAGTATTTCTGGAATAAAGTTTGCGCCCAAACCTTGGATCTTGTGTGGTCCTGGGGCGCCGCCGTTGAGGATAGCTGAGTCTTTGGGCTCGACAGCCACAATCTGCACACCAGGCTTACGCTCCTTGAGTACCTGCCCGACGCCGGTGATGGTTCCACCAGTGCCCACGCCAGCGACGAATATGTCAACGGCACCGTCTGTGTCATCCCAAATTTCCATCGCGGTGGTGCGGCGGTGGATCTCGGGGTTGGCGACGTTGGCGAACTGCTGGGCCCAGATGGCGTTCTCTGTGGTGGCGACAATTTCCTTCGCCTTCTCAACGGCGCCGCGCATGCCCTCGGAGCCCGGGGTCAAAACGATTTCAGCACCGTAGGCGCGCAGCATGACACGGCGTTCGGTGGACATGGTTTCCGGCATGGTCAAGATGACCTTGTAACCGCGTGCAGCACCCACCATGGCCAGGGCGATCCCGGTGTTACCGGAGGTTCCTTCAACAATGGTTCCACCGGGCTTGAGCTCGCCTGAGGCTTCGGCGGCGTCAACAATGGCGACACCAATCCGGTCTTTAACGCTGTTAGCCGGGTTGTAGAATTCCAGCTTCACAGCGACCGTGGCGGCAAGGCCCTCGGTCAGGCGGTTCAGGCGCACCAACGGGGTGCCGCCAACCAGCTGGGTGACATTGTCATAAATACGTGCCATGAGTGGTCCTTAATCAGTCTGTGAAGCGAAGGGATGCGTGCATTCGGCAAGGAACCGACCACGCTGTACTTAGTCGTCAGCGTATCGAGTAGCTATGTACTGTTCTAGGCGGTGAGCCACTTCGCGTAATGTTTTCTAACTTTAGAGATTTTTGGGTTGATAATGACCTGACAATAGCCAACCTCGGGCCGCTGCGCGTAGAAATCCTGATGGTATTGCTCGGCGGCATAGGACACACCCAGCCGGGTCACCTCGGTGACAATCGGATCATTCCACAGCGGTTGGTTCCGCTCAATGGCAGCCCGGAACTCCGCTTCTTCTTCCTCGTCGCGGTAGTACATGACCGAGCGGTACTGGGTACCGACGTCGTACCCTTGGCGGTTCAAGGTGGTGGGGTCATGCTGGACAAAGAACATGTCCAAAATGACGTCCGCCGGGATGATGTTCTCGTCAAAGGTGACCGCCACAACTTCGGCGTGGCCGGTCATCCCTGTGCAAATTTGCTCATAAGTAGGGTTGGGCAGGGAGCCGCCGGTATACCCGGACACCACCGATTCCACGCCGCGGGTCATCTGATACACGGCATCAAGGCACCAAAAGCAGCCGCCGCCTAATACAAAAGTCCTCATAGTCATTTATAAGTCATTGCGGGCCCCGATGATTCCCTGACGGCGAATGTGTGCTCTAGAGCTCCTGCCCGCAAGTAAGGTAGGAACATGAGCAAGGAACCAACTTTTCCCACGTCCGACGCCGGAAGTGCTGCAGGTGCCCATGGCCCCGACACTCCGGAACCGTCGGGCGTTGGCGCAGACGCCACTTTTCCTGCCGCGGAAACCTCTTTCCAGGGTGGCTTCGCTGATCAGGCTCGCGATGGCGCTGGCTTGATCGGTGACGACGAAGGTGGCACGGACGTTCTGGAATCGGAAGAGGAAGTCACGTTCGAAACTGAGGTAACGAGGCTTGAGGCTGTGCCCGACACTGGGCTCGTGGGGGATCCGGACCTTGATGCTGAGCCTGTGAATCCTTTGCAGACCCCCGTCTTATCCGATGTCCTCCTCGCTGTAGAGGAGTTGTGGCCGGAATCCCTCGCCGAGGAATGGGACCGTGTGGGCCTCGTGGTGGGGCGTCCCGAAGCTGAGATTAACCGCATCATGTTTGCCGTTGACCCCACACTGGAGGTCATTGACGAGGCGCTGGAATGGGGAGCGCAGCTGCTCATCACCCACCACCCGCTGCTCCTCAAAGGCGTCAACTCCGTGGCTGCCACCACGGGCAAGGGCAGGGCCATCCACAACCTGATTGAGGGCGGCTGCGCTCTGCTGACTGTCCACACCAACGGCGACAGCGCCGTGGGCGGCGTCTCCGACGTTCTTGCGGACATCCTGAAACTGGACGATGTCCTGCCGCTCATGCCGGCACGCAATGGACTGGCTGAAGAAGGAATTGGCAGGGTGGGTTTCCTGCCTAATCCGGAAAAGCTCGGTGACCTGGCTGCCAAGGTATTCCTGACCTTGCCCGCAGTGGCCGGGGGAGTGCGCGTTTCAGGCGAGAAGGACGCGCTCGTTCGCAAGGTTGCTGTCTGTGGCGGTGCCGGCGATAGCCTCTTTGATGCGGTACGAGCCAGCGACGCCGATGTTTTTGTTACTGCCGATCTGCGCCACCACCCGGCCTCCGAGGCCCGTGAAGCGCGCCTTGATGGACGGCCCTACCTGATTGATCTTTCCCACTTTGCCAGCGAATGGTTGTGGCTGCCCAACGCCATGGTGGCTCTAGGCAACGTACTCGGTGACCAGGGCTTTGCTGCAGAACTGGCGCTGAGCCAGACCAACACCGATCCGTGGGACTTTATTCTTACTCCCGGGAGCTAGCGCCCAGCGTTCTCCCACCGCTCGCAAGTCCCCGACCGCTCCCACGTCTCGCAAGCTCGGCGCGGGTCCCGCGCGGCCGTGGGCCCACGCGGCGGGCCCCTCGACCGCTAGCGCCTAGCGTTCTCCCACCGCTCGCAAGTCCCCGACCGCTCCCACGTCTCGCAAGCTCGGCGCGGGCCCCTCGCGGCCGTGGGCCCACGCGGCGGGCCCCTCGACCGCTAGGCTTATCCCTAAGCACACACAGCATTTGAAGCAGCAGGAGGAGTTACATGGCTAAGGCAGCACCGGCCGAGCAAATGCGTTTGCTCGAGGTCCAGGTATTGGACGGCAAATTGCGGGCACTTGATGTTCAGGCAAAGGCATTGAAGGAAGACCCCAGGTTGCCGGATCTCCATGCAGGAGTCACCGTAGCGAAGAGCGATCAGGTGGTTCTGGACACTGCCGTCAGCGACGCTCAGCGGGCGCTGACCAAGTCTGAAGATGATGTTGCCGCCGTGGTAGCCCGGATTGAGCGCGACGAGGCCAAGCTAAACAGCGGCACCGGCCTGTCCAAGGACCTCATGGCATTGCAGAGCGAAATTGAATCGCTGACGCGGCGGCGCAGCGAACTTGAAGATGTGGAACTCGAAGCCATGGAAGCCTTTGAGTCCGCAACCGCTAAGGCTCAGGCCGAGCGTGATCTGGTGACCCAGATGCAGAGCGTCCTTGATGAAGTTCTGGATGAGGTGCGCAGCAAGCTTGGCGGGCTCAAGATGGAACGCGATGCCATTTTGGCAGAACGTGCCGAGTTGGCGGCTACCTTTGAGCCTGCACTCATGGCCATCTACGACCGTTCTTTGGCCAAGTATGGTGTGGGCGCAGCGCGCTTGTTCCATGGCAAGTCCGAAGGCTCCGGCATGCACATTAGCGCCGGTGACTTGGCTGAGATCAAGAAGGCCAGCCCCGAAACCATTGTGATGTGCCCGGATTCCGGTGCCATCTTGGTCCGCTCGGAGGAGTGGAGCTAACTAGCTCGAGAGCTAGTGAAAGGCTGCGGCCGGCCAGGCATCTGCCAGGGCCGAACGCAGCCTTTTTGTTAATCGTTCAGGATGATGTTCAAGGCGTGCGCCTTGCGCGGGGTGCCTGGCACGAGCTCCACAGTCCACTTTTCGGCGGCTGCCTTCGCCAACTGGGCCGGGGTCTCCGGGGCCTTGCCGCGGCGGGTCAGCAGGTGCCGGGCCAGTTCCCCGCGGGTGTGCTTGGCGAAGTGCGAGACCACCTTGCGGACGCCGTCGCGCTCGGTGAAAACATTGACGGCCACGGTGCGATCCGGAGCCGGCACCCATGCTGCGGCGTACGTGCTGGAGCGGCAGTCCACCAGTAGGTGGTCCTCTGCATGACTCGCGAGGGCCGCGGCCAGTTGTGGTTTCCAGTAACTGGCCAGCTTGCCCACACCGGGCAGGCCCACCGACATGGAGAGCCGGTAGGCGGGAATGCTGTCGGCAAAGCCCACGGCGCCCCACAGCCCCGAGATAACGACGACGGCGGTATTGGCCTTGCGCTTTTGCGCGGGAGTCAGGCTTGAGTAGCCCAGGGCGTCGAACAGCACGCCCGTGTAAATGCTGTGGGCGGGGGCGGCGGGCTCGTGGGCCAGCCTGGTGTTGCGGCTGACCTCGTGGAGCAGTGTTGCGCCCACACCCAATTGACTGAGGGCATCGTGTTGGCCGGATACTTCGGCCAGCGCATCGGCCACCCGTTGACGTGCCTCGGTGAGCGACGGGAAACTGAGCGCGGCCAGATCAACCGGGGATCCGGCGTCGGGCGGGGTCTTACCTTCAGAGGGGGGAAGCAAAATTAGCACCGTTCGAGCCTACCGCTACGGTGAGCCCCACATGTCAGCTCCGCCCCTTCCTCGAAAGGTGAGTAGTTGGCAATCGTGGGCGCAAACATTGCCATCTACTCACCTTTCGCGGGGGAGGACAGAGCAACAGTTAGACCGGTCTAGTGAGTGCGCTCACTGAACTCGCCGGTAATAGCCGCCCCCTGCGACACTAGAAAATGCTTGAACCAAGGGTGTTTCAAGCTGAAAGAGGGTAAGTACAGTGGTGCAAGAACTCGTGGCAAACAACTCCGATGCCGTCCTGGATTCATGGATTGGACGCGAGACCATGGCAGAAGCCATGATCCCGCTCATCGGCAAGCTGTACCGGGACAACAATGTCCTGACCAACATTCACGGCCGGTCATTGATCAACCAATCGGTCATCAGCCTGTTGAAGGCTCACCGCTTTGCCCGTCAGATCGACGAGGTTGAACTCCCCTTAGAAGAGACCCTGCCGCTGTTGCGGGCTCTGGTAACCCTGGAATTGGGTGCCGCATCGCTGGATCTGGCCCGCCTGAACGCCGGCTTTAAAGCCTCGGCTGAAGAATCCCTGGAAGCTTTCCTGCGCACCGAACTGGCCGACGTCGTTGACCGTTTCGGCGCCGACGAACGCACCAGCACCGATGTGGTTCTCTACGGCTTTGGCCGCATCGGACGCCTGCTAGCCCGCATCCTCATTGAACACTCCGGCGGCGGCCACGGCCTGCGACTGCGCGCCATTGTGGTCCGCAGTGGCGGCGACATGGACCTGACCAAGCGTGCCAGCCTGCTCCGCCGTGACTCCGTCCACGGCCCGTTCAATGGCACCATCACCGTGGACCACGAGAACAACATCATCCAGGCCAATGGCACCGCCATCCAGGTCATTTACTCGGACAGCCCGGCCACTATTGACTACACGAGCTTCGGCATCAACAACGCCCTGGTCGTGGACAACACGGGCCGCTGGCGTGACGAGGAAGGCCTGTCGCAGCACCTGTTGAGCACGGGCGTGGCTCGTGTTCTGCTGACAGCTCCGGGCAAGGGCACGCTGAAGAACGTGGTGCACGGGATCAACCACGGCACCATCACGGCCGAGGACAAGATTGTCACCGCCGCTTCCTGCACCACGAACGCCATCACCCCGGTCCTGAAGGTCCTCAATGACAAGTACGGCATTGTGCACGGACACGTGGAGACCGTCCACTCGTTCACCAATGACCAGAACCTGACGGACAACTTCCATAAGGGAGATCGCCGCGGACGCTCGGCCGCACTGAACATGGTGCTGACCGAAACTGGTGCCGCCAAGGCTGTGGCCAAGGCCCTGCCCGAGCTCGAGGGCAAGCTGACCGGCAACTCCATCCGCGTCCCCACCCCCAACGTGTCCATGGCAATCCTGAACCTGACGCTGGAAAACGCCACCACTAAGGATGAGGTCAACACCTACCTGCGCGAGGTTTCGCTGCACTCGGGCCTGCGCAAGCAGATCGACTTCATTGATTCCCCCGAGGTGGTCTCCAGTGACTTCGTGGGCTCGCGCCGCGCCGGAATTGTGGATGGCCTGGCCACCATCAGCACCAACAAAAATCTGGTTCTCTACGTTTGGTACGACAACGAGTTCGGCTACAGCTGCCAGGTAGTCCGCGTCATGGAGGAAATGGCTGGGGTTCACCCGCGCGCATTCCCCGCCTTGGACGCGTCCGCGGTGCCGGCCACCGCGCAGGTCTAGGCCACGCACCCAATGCAGGCTCCGGCGTCGAACATTAATGCTCGACGCCGGAGCCGCGCGCACTAACTTACGAGGCCCCGATTTTGTCTAGTGACAGTGGACAAATCGACTAGTGTCGCCTCCACGGCGCCCCAAGCTCGCTGCGCTCGATTGGGGCCCTCGCCCTGTAGACTTAGTCACTGGATAGGGCAGCTAGGCAACCGCGCGTCACGCAAGTGGCTCGAGGAACGTCCGGGCTCCACAGAACAGGGTGGTGGGTAACGCCCACTCGGGGTAACCCGCAGGACAGTGCCACAGAGAATAGACCGCCTGTGTTCCTCTAAGGATCTGCAGGTAA
The DNA here is from genome assembly GCF_001445575.1 of Arthrobacter alpinus. Taxonomy (NCBI): domain Bacteria; kingdom Bacillati; phylum Actinomycetota; class Actinomycetes; order Micrococcales; family Micrococcaceae; genus Arthrobacter; species Arthrobacter alpinus. Next base: position 2,017,253 of record NZ_CP013200.1, read on the forward strand.
GGGTGAAACGGTGGTGTAAGAGACCACCAGTTCCCTAGGTGACTAGGGAAGCTAGGTAAACCCCACCCGGAGCAAGGCCAGACAGGGCATGATTGAGGGCTGTTCGCCCGAGTGTCTGGGTAGGCTGCTAGAGGGCGTCGGCAACGGCGTTCGTAGATGGATGGTTGCCTCTCCGCCGCGGGTAACTGCAGCGGATGACAAAACCCGGCGTAACGGCTGCCCTATCCAACACACATCACCTTTGTGAAAAATGCCGCAGTTTGACGATAATGCCACCGTTTGAGCTATGTCATTTACGTCAAACGACCGCATTTTTGGGTTTCGAACGCCTGTGGATAACCGGAAACACGTTTCCCCGTAGTTCCCTAGACTTAAACCCATCACGACTCACCGTTTCCGTTGTTTGGTCAGAACCTTCAGGTGGGTCAGGGGCGGGGTGGTTGATGTCACGGCATGTGCAACAGGCCCCTGTGCGCCCGCTGCCCCCGGTGCGCCCGCCCCTCGCCGCAGCTGCCGTGCTGCTGGTTCTGGTGGCAGTGGCCCTTACCGGTTGGCTGCACACTTCCGGCCGCTGGCCTTTCACGCCCGACGCCGGTCCGCCGCCTAGCCTGGCCTCCTCACCTCCCGGTTTGGGGCAGCCCGTCATTGTGGTGGGCACCGGAACGGCCCTGGCCCTCTTGGATACTCTTGTTGTGAAGGGCAAATCGCCTGGCAATGACTACCAGCGCAGTGCCTTTGGCGAGGCGTGGTTGGATGCCGACGCCAATGGCTGCGACACCCGCAACGACATCCTGCGTCGGGACATGATCAACCCGGCCTTCACAGCCGGATCCGGGTGCTTGCTGGCCTCAGGAACGTTGGCCGAGCCCTACACCGGGAGTGAAGTTTCATTTCAGCGCGGCAAGGACAGCAGCGAGGCCGTACAAATCGACCACGTGGTGGCTCTGGGCAACGCCTGGGAAACGGGCGCCGCCGCACTGACGCCCGCGCAGCGCCAGAGTCTGGCCAATGACCCGTTGAACCTGCTTGCCGTGGATGGACAGGCAAACCAGGACAAGTCCGACGGCGATGCCGCAACGTGGCTGCCCCCGTCGAAAAAGTTCCGGTGTCACTATGTGGCCCGGCAGATTTCCGTCAAGGCGGCCTACCAGCTCTGGGTCACCCCTGCTGAAAAGGCGGCCATGCAACGCGTCCTGGGACTGTGCCCGCACCAAAACAGCCTGCCCTCCGGCTACCTCCCTTAGGGGAGGCGGCGGGAGGGCAGGCTCTTTTGGATCCGCAAGAGAAACGCAGCGCTGCTACATCTTGGTGCCGATCTCGGTCAACGGCAGATCCGGGTGGTTCCTTTCCACGCGGCGCATGGCCCAAATGTCATTGAACAGGGCCAGGAATTCACCGTCACTGCGCTCCAGCACCTCAGCGCCATGGACATTGGCCAGCACGGCCGTAGCGTCCGCCGTCGTCAATCTTGCGAGGGAGTAGGGGAGGCGTTCCAGACGCATGGGGGCGTTGAAATCGTGGTGCATTCTGTCATCCACCACCTCAAACTGCATGGGTCCGACGGCGGCCAGCACCGGCGCCTGGTCTCCGCGCAGATCCGAGCGGAGCACCTGGATGACGCCTTCGTGTTCGAGCTGTTCGATGCCGCGGCGGAACTGCTTGTACTTGCTGGGGTCCTTAGAGCGGGCCACCTGGAAGTGTTCCGGGGCGAACAGCGGGATGGCCGGGTATTCCACTGACTCCTCGACGAACAAGGAATCGCCCACGCGCAGCGCCGAGGCGTTGACAAGGCCCACCACGTCACCGGGGAAAGCGGTGTCGATAACCTCCCGATCGCGGCCAAAAACCTGCTGCGCATACTTGGTGGCGAAGGACTTGCCGGTGCGGGTCTGAGTGACCACCATGCCACGCTCGAACTTGCCCGAGCAGACACGCACGAACGCGACATGATCACGGTGCGCCTGGTTCATGCCCGCCTGGACCTTGAAGACAAATCCGGAGAACGGGGCGTCAATGGGGCGGCTGCTGCCATCGACATCGGGGCGGGGCGCGGCCGGCGGGGCAAAGTCCACCAAGGTGTCCAAAATTTGCTTGACACCGAAGTTCAGGGCCGCCGAGGAGAACAGCAGGGGAGTGGCCTTGCCGGCGTAGAACGCCTCCAGATCCAGCGGCGCATCTTCGTCGATGACCAGGGACGCCTCGTCGATGGAATCGCTCCAGGCAACACCTTCAGAGGCGGCCGCCTCTTCGGGGGTCATGATCTCGGTCAATGCAATCTGCGCTCCGGAGCTGTTGCGAGCAAACTTCGCGAACTCGTTACGGCGAACATCCCACACGCCGCGGAAGTCACCGGCAATGCCAATGGCCCACGTGAGCGGCATCGGTGTCAGTCCCGTGCGCTCGGTGATCTCATCCATGAGCTCCAACGGGTCAAGTCCCGGGCGGTCCCACTTGTTGATCACGGTGATGATGGGCAGGTTGCGCTGGCGGCAGACTTCGAACAGCTTCATGGTCTGAGTTTCCAGACCCTTACCGGCATCCACGAGCATGACGGCGCAGTCAACGGCTGCCAGCACGCGGTACGTATCCTCGGAGAAGTCGGCGTGGCCGGGAGTGTCAAGCAGGTTGATGACGGTGTCGCGGTAGGAGAACTGCAGCGCCGCGGAGCTGATCGAGATTCCGCGGTCCTTCTCCATCTGCTGCCAGTCCGAGATGGTGTCCTTACGGTTCGACTTGCCGTTAGTAGCGCCGGCTGTGCCGATGACCTTCGCGTGGAGGGCCAAGGCTTCGGTCAGCGTGGACTTGCCGGCATCAGGGTGCGAGATGACGGCGAACGTTCTGCGACGCTCCGCCTGGCCGGAAATTTCGGTGGCGCGGGCGGGGGACTGGGCCGGAGAGGACACAAGACTACTTTCTAGCGATGAAGAATTTGTTCAAGCAACGTAAAGAGGGCGCAATTATCTAGTTTACCGCAGCCTGCGGCTGTCTTTGGTGGCACGCACGACGGCGGCAACCGCAGCTGGGCGCGCGGGCTAACCGTGGGCTAGACGGGCAGTGTGAGGCTGCCGAAGCCCAGCTGCCAAGCACCTCCGGCATCGATGCGGTTCAGGACAATCTGTTGCAACGCCGTCGTCCGGGGGAGGGCAGCCAAGTTCTCCATGTTGCGGGTGCGGAAGGTGAAGTACACGGCGTCGGTGGGTTCGTCGCGGGGTTCACCGTACGGGGTGAAGCGGGCGGTAAATTTGGCGATATTGGAGGACGGGGCCAGGTGCGCTGATAGGTAGGGATCCAGCAGCCAGGACTCACAATTGGCGGTGCCGACGGGCTTCTCGGGGAAGTGTGTGGCAAAGAACGGGGCTGCCAGCGCCAGGCTGTGGGCCACAGCCTCCGCTGACAGACCGCCGTCCTCGGGAATGTGAATACCCAGAATCCACTCGTCCGGGGAAACACCGGGGATCTTCGCCGCGGGCTGGTGGATCAGGTACTGCAAACGGCCCAGCTGGTAGAGCCTGCCGGAGAAAACATGGTTGAGCCACTTGTACGTGTCCATGCCAAACCGCTGGTGGACGCGGCGGTTGATGGCCATCTGCCGGCCAAAATCAGCAAGTGTCGCCCGAGAAGTCGCTTCGGGAATGCCGCGGTCGCTATGCCAGGCCACTGTTGCTGGTACAAAGTGCAGCATTGCGGTGAGCCAGTCGAACTCGGTGACGGGGGCTTCGGGGCGCCCTAGCTCCGGAATTGAGTCATCGGAGCTGCCCAGACGAGCCGTCAAATGAGCCAGAACCTGTTCTACGGCCGGGGTCACCGGAGCCTGCAGCAAGGCCAAAGTACCGGGGCGATCCTCCGGAGCAATGGTCAGGTATTCAAGTGTCTGTTCTGGGCTCATGGCCGTGCGCAAGGTCATATGCCCAGCTTAGCGACCCGGCGGCTTTGCTCCTGCGTGTGGTTAAACCGAAACGGTGCGCCACTCCAGGAGTGGCGCACCGTTTCGGCGTAACCGGACGCAGCTTCAGACTGCGCGTGCCCGGCACAGCGTCAGATCAGGACTACTTGGCAGCCTTGGGCTTCTTGTCGAACAGAGTTTCAGCCTGCTCCAGCGACATTCCGTTGGTCTCCGGGATCTTGAACATCACGAAGAAGAACGATGCCACGGCGAACAGGGCGTACATGCCGTAGGTCAGCGGCAAGGATGCGGCTGCCATGGACGGGAAGGTCAAGGTGATGGCGAAGTTGGCAATCCACTGGGCGGCAGCAGCCAAGCCGAGAGCGCGGGCGCGGATACGTGTGGGGAAGATTTCGCCCAACAGGACCCAAACCAACGGCCCCCAGGAAGCGCCGAAGCTGACGACGAACACGTTGGCTGCAACCAAGGCAACGGGGCCCCAAGCGCCGGAGAGCGAGACATCTGAGCCGGTACCGGAAGCTGTAGAGAAGGCCAGAGCCATGGTGCCCAGGGACAGTGCCATACCCACTGAACCCACCAGTAGGATGGGGCGGCGGCCAATCTTATCGACCAAGGCAATGGCGACCAAGGTGACCAGGATGTTCACAATGGCTGTCACCACGGAAATGGTCAGCGAGTCCTTCTCCTGGAAGCCCACTGCCTTCCACAAGGTGGTGGAGTAGTAGAAGATCACGTTGATTCCAACGAACTGCTGCAGCATGGAGAGGATGATGCCGATCCATACCACCGGCATCAGGCCAAAGCGCTTGCCTCGCAGGGTCCCTTGGCGGGAAGCCAGCTTATCGGCGTGGACAGCGTCCAGGATTTCGCGGATGCTGATTTCGGCGTCCTCGTTCGGTGCAATGGCCTTGAAGACCTTGGCAGCTTCTTCTTCCTTACCGTGGAGGACCAGGAAGCGCGGGGACTCCGGCAGCACCATGGCAATGACGAAGTACACCACGGCCGGTACGGCGGCGGCGAGGAACATCCAGCGCCACGCCGGCAAACCAAACCACAGCTCCTGAGCAGCGCCACCAGCAGCATTGGCGAACAGTGCATCGGAGAGCAGGGCAGCAAAGATGCCGACCGTGATGGCTAGCTGCTGCAGCGAGGCCAAACGGCCGCGGTGCTTAGCCGGGGAAATTTCTGAAATGTAGGCCGGCGCAATCACGGAGGCCAGGCCAATGCCCAAACCGCCAATGAGGCGCCAGAAGATCAGGTCGTAGACGCTGAAAGCAAAGCCAGTGCCCAAGGCGCTGACCAGGAACAGGATTCCACCAATTTTCATGGCGGGAATGCGGCCCTTGGCATCGGCGATGCGGCCAGCGAGGTAGGCGCCTACGGCACAACCCAAAAGTGCGACGGCGACCGCGAACCCGGTGAGGGCATCGCCAAGAATGAAATGATCCTGCATGGCGTCAACGGCTCCGTTGACTACCGATGAATCAAAGCCAAAGAGGAATCCTCCCACCGCACCGGCGATGGCCAGCCCCGCAACTTTTCGAGGTATCCCCGTTGCTGGCTGTTTTGGCATAGTTGTCCCGGACATGGTTCCCCTTTGAAGCCGCCACGCTCATTAGCGTGGCCCGTTTGAAAAAAGTGCTTAGTAATTCCAAATGGTAAAACTACTCCTAGTGGAGTGTTTCTAGCCGTCATAATCGCTGATCAGGGCCGTGAGATATGACTCATGGGAGCTGCGCCACAGCAGGGGCGGCTGCACTTGGGGAGAAAGGGCGTGGATGGGCCCACGATTCCGAGGGGCCCCGGCCGAGGAACGAGGTTGGCGAGAAAGCGCGTGGATGGGCCCACGATTCCGAGGGGCCCCGGCCGAGGAACGAGGTTGGCGAGAAAGCGCGTGGATGGGCCCACGATTCCGAGGGGCCCCGGCCGAGGAACGAGGTTGGCGAGAAAGCGCGTGGATGGGCCCACGATTCCGAGGGGCCCCGGCCGAGGAACGAGGTTGGGGAGGAATTGGGGATTAGTGGCCGAACGGGTCAGGGTCCACGCCGGGCATCCACGTCAGTCCCGGCACACCCCAGCCATTGTTCTTGACTGAACGCTTGGACTTCTTGGAGTAGCGGGCGTTGAGCTTGTCCACGTAGAGCTTGCCGTCAAGGTGATCGTATTCGTGCTGCATGCAGCGGGCAAACCAGCCAGTGGCCTCAAAATCTAAAGCGTTGCCGTCAACATCGAAGCCGCGAACGCGGACCCAATCGGCGCGCTTGAGCGGAAAATCGACGCCCGGAACTGACAGGCAGCCCTCTACCTCGTCATCCACGCTGGGCGGGTTTCCGGAAATTTTTCCTACGGTGAGCGTGGGGTTGATCACCACACCGCGGGCGGGAACGTCGTCGTCGTTCTCCAGCTCATAGGTGAACAGGCGCAGACCTACGCCGATTTGCGGGGCCGCCAGGCCAACGCCATGGGCGGCGTCCATGGTCTCGAACATGTCAGCCACCAGCTCCGCGAGGGACGCGTCAAAGGCTTGGACCTCATCGGCGCGGCGGTGGAGCACGGGCTCACCCAAGATGGTTACAGGGCGAATGGTCATGACTGGTTCCTTTTCAAGCTCGAAAACTTTTTTCACGTTCTAGCGCGTTCAGGCAATGAAAAACACCCCGATCAATTGACCGGGGTGTTGTTCGTGATTCATAACAAACCACATAAGGGGTGAGATACGGGGGTTGAACCCGCGACCTCCTGGACCACAACCAGGCGCTCTGCCAACTGAGCTAATCCCACCATGTCCGCCGTGAGCTTGGAAGTTTGATCCTCCGTGCTTGCGGCAACGACGACTACTCTACCTGATCTCCAAGGGGGGTCAAAACCAAAAATGCCGCTTTTGGTCAATATGTGATCTAGATCGCGTCACGGCGGCAGTAGAAACGCTAAAAGACGCGGAATTTATCCCGAGAACTTTGCGGAAATCTTCTTGGCCGTGTTGGTATCAGGGCCCGGCGCCGGCACAAACACTGCCTCCCGGTAGTACTTGAGCTCGTTGATGCTGTCGATGATGTCACCGAGTGCCCGGTGGTTGCCGGTTTTTGCCGGGGACTGGAAGTAGGCGCGCGGGAACCAGCGGCGTGAGAGCTCCTTGATGGTGGAGACGTCGATGACGCGGTAGTGCAGGTGCTCCACAAGTTCGGGCATGTCGCGGGCCAAGAACACCTTGTCGGTGCCAATCGAGTTGCCGGCCAGCGGGGCTTTGTTGGCCACGGGCACGTGCTTGCGGATGTAGGCGAGGACCTGCTCCTGCGCGTCTTCCATGGTGGTGCCGCCGGCCAATTCGTCCAGCAGCTTGGAGGTGGTGTGCATGTTGCGCACAAAGTCACCCATCTGGGCCAAGGCCTCATCGCTGGGCTTGATGACAACGTCCACGCCGTCGCCCAAAATGTTCAATTCGGAGTCTGTGACCAGGGCCGCCACCTCGATCAAGGCGTCGTTAACGGCATCTAGGCCGGTCATCTCACAGTCAATCCATACAATGCGTTCATTAGTAATAGCCACCTGTCCAATGTACCGCTAACCGGCCTCCCGCCACCGCGTGCGCTAAAATTGGGGCTTCAGGACTGCAGTGTGGCCCTGATCATAAGACCTGTTGATAAAAACGTATTTGCGACGGCCGGAGACCCCAGGATGAGTAACACACCGTCCGTCCCCGTCCAGATGGATCGTGGTGGGCAACGGCCATGGATTGCCTTGCTCCAAGGGTTTATTGCTTCCCTGCTGATCTTGCTTGGATCGGTAGGCGTGGGGTGGATAGCTAATGGCTCGCCCATGATCCGCAATCAATTGGTGATTGACATGCGCACGGAAGGCGTAGGGGTCATCACCTCAACCATCATGCTGACCCTGGGCGCCATCTTCTTGCTGCGTTCCTGGCTGCGGCTGGGTCAACGGCTCAGCGGCTGGAAAACTGGTTCTTTGCGCACGGTTGTCTGCGCCATTGTGTTGTGGGGCATGCCGCTGCTGATTGCCGTTCCCATTTTTTCACGAGACGTTTACGCCTATACGGGCCAGGGCAGGCTCATGGCCGCTGGGCAAAACCCGTACACCACAGGCATCTCCTCGCTCAGCAACTGGTTCATGCTCGGGACCGATCCATCATGGGCTGAAAACCGGACCCCTTACGGGCCCTTGTTTCTGTGGCTTAGCCGCGGCGTGGTGGCCATTACTGGCGGTCAGCCGGACATCTCCGTGTTGTTGTTCCGTGCAATTGCCTGTGTTGGTGTGGTGCTTTGTGTTATTTATGTGCCAAAGCTTGCTGCACTGCATGGGCTAGACGGCGCACGGGCGCTCTGGATCTCTGTGGCGAATCCGCTGTTCTTGATATCGTTCGTGGCCAGCGGACACAATGATGCGCTCATGCTGGGGTTGGCCGTGGCAGGCACTTATTGTGCCGCCACCCGCCGGGGAATATTGGGCGTGGTTCTCGTAACCGCGTCCATTGCCATCAAGCCCATCACGATTGTCCTGCTGCCGTTCATTGGGTTGCTGTGGGCCGGGCAGGGTGCCGGATGGGGACGGCGCCTTGCGTTGTGGGCAGGGACCGGGTCATTGAGTCTTGCACTCTTGTGGCTCATGGGCCTGCCGAGCAACCTCGGTTTCGGTTGGACGTGGGCGTTGCTCGATGGAAACTCAGGCTATACAGGGTATTCTCCGTCGGGCTTTGGCGGCCAAATGGCGGAGGTGCTGGGCAATGCCCTGGGGCTCGACGGTAGGGCCGTCGGAAATGGGTTCCGGACTATTCTCACGGCACTGAGCATCATCTTGGCCATGGTTTTGATACTCCGCGGCGACCCCAAGCAGGTGGTGCGACGGATGGGGTTGGCGATGGCCGCCGTCGTGCTCCTGGCTCCCATCATTCAACCCTGGTACATCCTGTGGTTCCTGCCTTTTTTGGCAGTGACAGGCATTCGCAACAACTGGCAGATCAAGGCCTGCTATGTGGTGATTGCCTTCTTTGTGGTGTTCGGGGCCCAAGACCAGCTATTTGTATGGGGCTTTGTGGCGCTCCCGGTGGGTACTGGCGCACTGTCCATGGCGGTGGCCCTGGCCGGCGTCCTGTACCTACTGGTGGTGGATGGGCACACTCGCACGTTGATATTCAGCCGGGAAGCCGAGACGGACTTCCCGCTTGTCACACCGAGGTAGCGGGTCCGCGCCGAGACGGCAACTTGCAACGGTGGGTCTCGACGCCTACCCGCTACCTCGACGTGATCACTTCATGCCGCCCTTGCGCAGGGCAGCCACAAGCCTGGTTTTGAAGGCGTGCTCATTGAATAGATCCGCCCATTCGATCCTGATGATGCTCCAGCCGAGCTCAATCAGGCAGTTCTCGCGGATGCGTTCATCGCGCAAGACTTCCTGGGTGGGGCGGTAATTGAAATATTTCCCGGCGCCGTCGAACTCGAGGATCACCTTGTAAGCGGGCCAGGCAAAATCTGCGCGATAGAGCCCCTTGCGGGTGGAGACGGTGAACTGCAAGTGGGCCGGTTCAATGCCGCATATGCGGATGAGATCACGTGTCAGTGATTCACCTGCCGATTCTGATAACGCCGAGGCAAAATTGAGGGCTGCACGGAATATCCGGATGCCGCGGTGCCCGTCGAGAGCCTGCGCTTCCCTTTCCAACGTTGCGCGGTGAATGCCACTGCGCAGGGCATGATCCATGAGGATCAGGGCTTGTTGGTAGTTCATGGTCAGTGCACAGTCCACTGTGGTGCGCAGCAGATTGGTGACGGGAAGCCCATCAATGACGGTGCACTCATCATCGCGAAGTTGCAAGCAGTGGACCCGGACGTCGGACGCCTTCTCGGCGGTACTGCTCTTTCCTGCCCGCGTGATGTGGATGAAATTATCGGCCTTCCACAAGGGCAGCCCATGCAAGCGGGCGGCCGAGGCGTGGCTATAGACGGAACGAGTACGCTCACTCGCCACGGCCGTGTGGGCGTGCAGGAAGATGCGGGCCTTCTCCTGACCCAACCAGGTGAGGGAATCCCAATAGGTGGTCCTGACATAGCCGCCGCGGCGGACGCGAAGAAGTACACCGGTCCCGACGAGTGTATTGATGGCATCGGCGTTGAGCCCGGAATCGTTGAGCTGCCGGGTGCGCCATGCGTGCTCATTGGCGGGCAGTCGTCCCTGAAACCCTGATGATGCCCGCGGCGGCGACTCTGCTGGATCTGGCTGGCCGCCCGATACGAGATGAAGGCCCTTGGCCCCTGTCGTCGCCGGCACGGCCTGTTTATCGCTTGCCTCGCGAGCGGCCTGGTTATTGTTTGCCATTGAGGTGGTCATTGCTCAAGCGTGGCTGTCATTTCACGCGACGACCAGACCCATTTTCGAGCCTGTGGATAACGGGCCGCGCGATGGCTGATGCCAGGCAGGTGTGTACTCTCACCGGCGTTATGCCGAGGTAGCGGGTCAGCGCCGAAACGGTGACTGGCAACGGCGGGTCTCGACGCCGATCCGCTACCTCGGCGAAGGGCGGGGCGTCGCTACAGAGCCGGTGCTTGCTTCGGAGCGGCAGCGCGTGTTGCGGTGCGGCCCAACTCCACCGTGCGGCGCACAGCCCACACCAGCAGCGTCACCAGCAACACGTTCCGGATGGTCAGCACGGCTGCCATGATCGGGTTCGCATGGATCAACGGCGTGTAAAACAACGGGTAGATGATGAACGTGGTGAAGGCGATGCCCATCAAGAGTGTGGCTGGGATTTTCCAACGTTCCCAGCTATGCACCAAGCCGGCAACCACCACTGGCAGCAGCCAAATGATGAACTGCGGGGAGCCCACCTTGTTGAACACGATGAACGCAGTCACCATCAGCAGGGAGCCCTCCAGCAGCAGTTCCTGGCGCTCAGCTCCGCGGCGCAACGCCCAGATCATCAGCACAGCACCAGCCAGGGCCGCCACGATCAGCAGTGGCTGCATCAAGAAGGCTGCAACCTCTGCCCCCGGACCGTAAACCTCAGTGGAGTTGATGGCCACGTTGTCGGCAATCTTGGACCCGCCAAGGGCGAACACACTGAGCCAGACCCACGGTGTGGAGAACGTGGCCTCAAGCTGCATACCGCGATCGCCTTGATTAATAGCAAAGTCCAAGAGGTGCGAGCCCGCGCCGGTCAGGACTGCGAACACCGCAACGGCAGCGCTAACAGCCACCCCGGTGAGGAAAACCTGAACGCGTTTAGCGCTGGCAATCAGCAGGGGAGCGATGACCGCCGCCGGCCAGACCTTGATCCAGGTGGCCACCGAGAGCAGCAATGCGGCCACCACGGGCCGTTCAACCGCGTAGAGCAGCGCGATCAGTACCAGCGATGTGGTGATGCCCTCCACCCGGGCAAAACTGAGGAACCCCATGAACAGGGTGAAGAACAGCCAGAACCACGCAGGCGCAATGCCACTGACCGCGCGCTTGCCGCGGGTCAAGAAGGCCAATCCCACGGCGTTCAGGGCAATGATGATCAGCGTCCAACCCAGTAAATACAGGGATGGGCCAAAGATGTTGGCAGCAAAAATGGGCAGCTGTGCAAGTAGGGGATAAACCCACGGGCTGATCGTCTCGCCCAACGATGAGGGGTTGTAACCCAACAGCGCCCATTGCCGGTATTGCTCGGTGTCGCTGAAGGTGTTGCCGTGGACAATGAAGCTGAACATCCACGCGAAGAAGAAGCCGTGAACTGCTGCGAAGCCCCACCAGACGCTGACTGGGGTCCGGAACCAGGCGATGGCCGCCGGCGGCAGAATGCGCCCCCGCACGGTCAAGGCACGTTCCAACAATCGCTCAAACAACGGCACCGGCGCAGAAATCTTAGAGCTCCTTGTTAGAAGGATCGGTGGTCACGGGCTCAGCGGAACCAGCGCCGGCGTTACCGCTCTCAACCACGGCGGGCGTGACCGACACTGCGGAGGAGGCTCCGGCGTCGTGCCTGGGAATGGCGAGGGGATTGCGGCCCATGATGAACAGCTGGCGCACGCTCCACACGAACAAGACGATCAGCAGCAGGTTGCGCAACGTCAGCACGGCGGCCATGACGGCGTTGTTGTGGGAGAGGGCGTCGTAAAAGAGCGGGTAGACCAGGAAGGTCAGCACGGCCACGCAGATCAGCATGGTGGCCGGGACGCGCCAGGCCTTCCACTGATGGGCCAGGCCGACGGCGACCGCGGGGGCCAGCCACACCATGAACTGGGGCGAGCCAACCTTGTTGAACACCACAAACGCGGTGACCAGGGCGAGCGAGCCGAACAGCAGCAGGGCGGTGCGGTCGGCGCCACCATTGCGTTTGCCGGTGTGCAGCGCCCAGAAAACCAGGGCCGCGACAAGGAGGGCTGCGGCAATGAGCAGGGGCTGCATGAGGACGCTCATGACCTCAGAACCCGGCCCGTCCACCTGCATGGAGTTGATATCCCGATTCATGTACATGCGCGCCCCGCCAATGCCCAGCACGCTCATCCACAGCCACGGCGTGGTGAACGTGGCCTCGAGCTGCATGCCGCGATCGCCCTGCTCGAGCAGGAAATTCAACAGCAGCGGCAAGGCGTTCATGGCCAGGGCCAGTCCCAGCACGAACGCGGTGACCAGCACGCCGGCCAGCACCACCTGCACGCGTTGTTTGACGACGGTGAAAAGCGCAAGCACGACGGCGGCCGGCCAGACTTTTGTCCACGTGGCCACGCTGAGGATGAAGGAAGTAAGGAACGGGCTGGCCACACCGAAGCACAGGGCGATCAAGACCACGGGAGCCGTCAGCCCGTCCACCCGGGCAAAGCCGAGCCAGGCCAGCAAAGTGGTGAAGCCGATCCACCACAGAGCCGCTGGGATGGCCTTGCGGTTGCGGCCCCAGCTGGTGAGCTTGCCCACGGCCAGTGCGTTCAACCCGGCAATCATCAGAACCCAGATAAACAGGAACGGAGCTGGGCCGAAGATGTAGGCCACAGCCATGGGGACCAGCGCCAAAATGGGGTAGACCCAGGGGCTGGGACCTTCTACTCGGGTGCCGTCAAAGTCCACTGAAGCCCAGATGCGGTAGATGAAGGTGTCGCTAAACGCCTCACCGCGCAGCGACAGCAGGCCTGCTAGAACAAGGAAAATCAGGTGAACCGCACCAAAAACGGTCCACATGCCGCGTGGCGTTTTCAGCCAGTTCTGGGTCCGTGCGGGAAGCAGCGCATCCCGGGAGCGGGTGAGGGCGGCAAAGAGTTTGTCCGTGGAGATGGTCCGGTCCTTCTCATGAGTGGGGCGGTCTGGGCTTGGACCGTAAGCGGTGCCAAGGTGGTGTAGACGCGCTCAGTAGCGTGGCGTCTTTCCAACGACCTACCCTGCTGGAGTGGGTAGAATGCCAAGAACGGAAGTCCGCGGCTGTTTTCATATTAGCGCAGCGGCCCTTTGCTACCCGGTCAAGAGCCGCGCAAGCGCAGACCAGTCATTCCCACCTCAACGGGTGGAACACATTCAGGAGTTAGTTCTTGACCAGCACTCGCAGTGCCCAGCCGGAGGTGAACGCCAAGGTGTTAAGCAAGTTGTGGCTCCGTCCAGTGACTGCTAATTCCGCCGTCTGGCAGGGTTTTGCAGGCTCCGTGATGCTTCTTCTGGGCTCCTTGGGCGTGGGCTGGCTGGCCAGCAGTTCGGTGCTGATCCGGAATCCGCTGTTCATTCTGGCCCGGACCACTCCAGTGGCAGTTATCACCACCACGGTGTTGTTGTGCCTGGGTGCGGCCTTGATGTTGCGTGCCTGGTTGCGCTTGCGCCAACATCTGGCCGGCTGGGATGAGAAGAGCGCACCCGTCCTGAAAAAGGCCTTGATTCTCTGGGTTGCCCCCATGATGCTGGCCTTGCCGTTGTTTAGCCGCGATTCCTACGCCTACATTGGCCAGGGACGGCTCATGCAACAGGGATTGAATCCCTATACTGATGGCATTTCAGCTCTGAACAACTACTTTTTACTGGGCCCGGACACCTTATGGACCGAGGCGCCCACGCCGTACGGCCCGCTCTGGCTCTGGCTGGAGCAATTTGCCGTCCTGATACCGGCGAACAGTCCCGAAATTGCGTTGATTCCCTTCCGGATCGCCTGCTTGGTGGGCGTGATCCTGCTGGCCATCTATGTTCCTAAACTGGCCGCCCGCCACGGCTTCAACCCACAACGCGCCCTCTGGCTGGTAGTCCTGAACCCCGTGGTGCTGATCAATTTCATTGGCAGCGTGCACAACGATTCACTCATGCTCGGACTGGTGGTGGCCGGCCTCTACTTCGCCTCCGCTAAGCGCCCGCTGCTAGGGATCGTGTTGGTCACAGCCTCCATCGCCATCAAACCGATCACCTTGATTGCCCTGCCGTTCGTTGGCCTGCTTTGGGCAGGTTCGCGGGCAGGATGGGTGCGCAAATTCAGCTTCTGGGCAGCCACACTGGGCATCTCCGCGGCCATCATGGCGGCTATGGGCGCCATCAATGGGCTCGGCTTCGGGTGGCTGGCAGCATTGCAAACACCCGGCACCGTCTGGATTTGGTACGCCCCCGTTGGCCTGCTCTCCAATACGGTGGGCTTCGTCATCTCCCTCTTCGGCGGGCCCGGTGGTACCGTCACCGACATCATCAAAACCATTGGCCAGCTGGCCTCGATCCTGATCGTCATGGCCTTGGCGTTCCTGCCGGTCAAGACCCCTGCCGTCCCCTTCTCTGAAGAGTCCGACGGCGGCACTCCCGTCCTCGACGAAGCGCAACTTTACAGCCAGGCCGTCATGCGGCGCATGGCGTGGGCGTTTGCTGCCGTGGTGCTGATGGCCTCCATGATCCAGCCCTGGTACATGCTGTGGCTGTTGGCTTTCTTTGCCATGACGGGGATCAAGGAAGGCTGGCAGATGCGCACAGTGCTGTATCTGAGCGCCTTCTTCACCTTGATCGCATTGACTGACCAGTTGAGCGTCTTCCCATGGATTCCCGTGGTGTTGGTGCGGACCGTGGCCATTGTGGTGGGCTTGGCGAGCGTTTTGTTCGTCATGTTTGGGGATAAGAAAACACGCGGCCTGTTTGTGCCGAAATGGGAAATCGCTGCCGCTCGGGACGGCGCCAGTTGAACCGCCAGCTCAACTAGAAGTGCTTGAGGGCCTCGCGGCGTGAGAGCGGGCTGAGTTGGCTTTCGTGGGCGGCAACGTAGTGGCGCACCCAGTCAGGATCCGTTCTGGCATGCTGACGCAGGGCCCAGCCAATGGCTTTACGGATGAAGAATTCTCGGTCCCCCAAGTTGGGGCCAATCACGTCGCTGAGCAGTTGGGTGTCTGTGGCTGACTTTGCTGCCAGCTGGGCAATGATGGCCGCCCGGCGGAACCAAAAATTGGCGTGCCTGCTCCAGTCACGCAGCAGCGGTTCCATCGTTGAGCGGTCCTGTTGCAGTAGTTCGCACAGCCGTGGCGCCACGGAATCCACATAATCCCACCATTGTCCTGTCTGAATCACGACGGCGTAAAACGGCAGGAGCGCTGGCTCGCCACGGCCTAGCTTGGAATCGGTGAGCATGATGGCGGCATAGCGTTCCTCACGGTAGCTGGCTCCAGCCCAAAGTTGGGTGACGGTGGCATGAAGCTCGCCAACGCTGGTGAACGGGTGTTCCTTGGTGAGCGCCCGCACCGTTTTGCGAACTGCAGGGGAGGGCACGCCCAGGTACGGCATGGCTGATTTCATATAGAGGGCCATGCCTGCAGCCTTGTCAGGGATGGATACCGCGGCCAAACCCGGGCCCAGAGCCTGCAGGAAAGCTGTGTTGGGGAGTCCATGTTCTGGGGATAAAACTACTGCGCTCATTCCTCCAGCGTAGCTGTGGTGGGGCTACCATGTGGTTGTGATGCAGGATCGCGCAACGACGCCCGAAGGAATGCCAGAAGGAATGCTTGTTGCCGCGCTGCGCCATGCCGGTTGTGTCTTTGCTGAGGAGGAAGCTGCCATCCTGCTTGAGGCGGCAGCGTCTACCGCTGAGCTGGCGGACATGCTGGCACGTCGAGTCCAGGGCCAGCCACTTGAACACATTGTAGGGTGGGCCCAATTCTGCGGATTGCGTATGCGTGTAGTGCCAGGGGTCTTTGTCCCACGACGACGTAGCGAGTTTCTGGTGGAGCGAGCGCTCGCCGTACTGTCCGCCGACGACCTCCTCGTTGCCGGACGTCCTGTGAGCCACGTTCCTCAGCAGTCAACCCTGGCCAGCACCCCAACGCAGAGGATTGGCTCCCACCGGCCTGTTGTCCTTGACCTGTGTTGTGGCAGTGGAGCCGTCGGTGCGGCTCTGGCTCACGCAGTGGAGCAACAAGAGAGTGCCGGGAGTGCCGGGAGTGCTGAGAGTGCTGCGCGGGCCGGCTGCGAGCTGCATGCGTGCGACATTGACTCAGCAGCCGTAGCCTGTGCCGCAGCCAATATTGCCGTGGTCCACGGGAAGGCCTATTGCGGGGACCTGTTCGCAGCCCTCCCGGAATCACTGTGTGGCAGGATCGATCTGATCGTGGCCAATGCGCCCTATGTTCCCTCGGGGGCCATCGCGTTCCTGCCCGCCGAGGCTCGCATCTACGAACCTCACGCTGCCCTCAACGGCGGCGCCGACGGTTTAGAGGTGCACCGGAGGATTGCTGCCGAGGCGCCGCGCTGGCTTCGCACGGGCGGAACTTTATTACTGGAAAGCAGCGCGCGGCAGGCGCGGGAAAGCCAGCGCATCCTGTCCGCCCATGGCTTCGAAGTGTCCTGGCGTCGTCGGGAAGAATCTGACGCGACGGTGGTCACAGGACACCTGGTGAATGCCTTTTTGCCGGGTGAGCGGTGAGTCTTCCGCATTGCCTGCCGATACGGGAAGATGGGAATACCCCGGCATACCGGACGGGCCCTGATCAGCAAGGGGGACGCCATGAAAGCACTCTTCGGACGAGGCTCGGTAGTGGTAGGTCTGGTGCCGGGACAAGATCCCGCAGTCTTGGAATCCGCGGTGGCTTTGGCCGCAGCCACAGGAGCAGCACTTGTGGGGGCCTATGTTGATCCAGGCAGCTACCTCATTGAATGGGACCCCAGCGGCAGTGTTCTGGGTCAATCCATGGAACGGGCTCTCGATCCGGAGGATGACGCGGCCCTCGACGTCCGGGAGCTGGGGCCGATGCTCGAGAGCGTTTTGGCGGAAACCCGGCTTCAGGGGAGCTTTCGGATCCTGGGCGGGGATCCGGCCATGGCGCTGGGCCGGTTGGCGGAGGCCGTGAATGCGGCCGTCATTGTTGTGGGTGCCCGCCGCCCCGGCCTCTTGGCGGGGGTCAACGAGGCCTTGACCGGTTCGGTGGTGCGCAAGCTGCTGGCAACCCAGCGGGTCCCCGTGCTGGCCATTCCCCGCGCTGATGCGCACCGGCCGTTGCACGGCTGATCATCGCGGAGCACAGTGCCACCTGTACGGGCCACACCTTCACCGGCCACTTTGGCGGTGCCGCGGGCGGCCACAGAAGCCCTGACCCCAGGCCGAAATTTCCGGGGCGTTCCCTCGCCTAGCTCAAGGCACCGAGCAGGGCCGCATGAACCCAGTCCCGGTAGCGCACCACGTCCCAGTTGGCGGTGTGCACCAGCGAGGCGTAGGTATCGGGGTGGCCCAGGGCAAAGATCACCGCGGCGCCGTCATCGTCGGACATGCCATTGGACAGTCCGCCGCGCTGGCGAATCGCTGCGGCCGCCTGGCGGTAGTTGTGGAGCCGCTGCATGGCCCGCGCGTCCCGCAGCGCGGCCACGGCAGGATCGACGGCGGCTCCCTGACTGATGGCAGTGAAAATTGCGTGGCTGCGGGGCAGACCTTCGGTAAACCAGTCAGCCAGGACACCGATGGCACCGGCCACATCCGTGGTCCGGGACATGCGTTCTTTCATGAATTCCGGCACGGACGCCGGGGCGTTGGGCCCGGCCACGGCGGCGTCCAGGACGGCCGAGAGCAGCGCCGGCTTGCCGCCCACGGAATTGTAAATGGTCTGGATGGCCACGCCTGCACGAACGGCGACGGCATCAATGGACGTTGGCACGTAGCCCTGGGCCAAGAACAGTTCTCTCGCGGCGGCCACAATCACCGTGCGGGTTTCTTCCGCCTGGACCTGCCGCCGGCTCCGGGACGCGGGCGGATTGACTGCGTTACTCATAAAAAAAGAATATCATTCCAGTCACTGTAAGCGTATTCTAGTGAAATAGTTTCATTGCAGTTTCCCAGAGGAGTCGCCATGGACGGAACCAAGCGCAGCAGCACCATTGTCATTGGGGCAGGACAGGCCGGGTTGGCTGTGGGAAGGGCGTTGCGCGAACGTGGCATGGACGCCGAGATTCTGGAAGCTGCAGCTTCCCCCGGAGAAAGCTGGCGGCGGCGCTGGGACTCGCTGCGCTTGTTCACGCCGGCACAGTACTGCTCGCTGCCGGGGATGGCATTCCCCGCGGACCAGGGCGCGCTGCCCACCAAGGACCAGGTGGCCGACTATCTCGCAGCGTATGCGGCCGGACTGCCGGTCACGGCGGGGGTCACCGTTGCTGCCGTGCACCCGGACGTCACCGCCTTCACGCTGGACACCTCGGCTGGGGAGTTCACTGCTCGCCACGTTGTCATCGCCACGGGCGCAACGAAAATTCCCTTTGTCCCCGACGTGGCGGGCCAGCTTTCCCCCGCCATCCACCAGCTGCACAGCAGCGATTACAGGAATCCTGGCCAGCTTCCCAGCGGGAGCGTCCTAGTGGTGGGGGCAGGAACGTCCGGCGTGGAAATTGCCCTTGAACTGGCCCGGGAACGCCAGGTCTGGCTGGCCGGCAGGGCGCCGTTCCACATTCCCGATCCCGTCCTGAAGCATGCTGGCGGGGCCTATTGGCACTTCATTAACAAGGTGCTGACCCGCAGGACGCCGCTGGGGCGCAAGATTGCCCGGGACTTTACGGCTCAGGGCGGTCCGCTCATCTCGGTGTCCCTGGCCGATGCCGAACAGGCCGGTGTCAAGCGCCTGCCGCGTCTTGAAGACGTGGACGACGCCGGCCGGCCGGCTTTTGCGGACCGGCCAGCCTTGGATGTGTCCACAGTCGTGTGGGCCACCGGCTACCGGCCCGATTACGGCTGGATTGCCGTCCCGCCGATGGGCGGCCTGCCGGGCAGGGGCATTCCCGTGGACGCCAGGGGCTGGCCCGTCACCGTGCGCGGGGAGGTTCCGGAAGTTCCCGGCCTGTTCTTTGTGGGACTGCCGTTCCAGTTCGGGTTGACGTCCACGTTGTTGGGCGGTGTTGGGCGGGACGCCGCTCATGTTGCCGCGCGCATCGCTCTGCGGGACGGTCAGCGCTGCGCAGCCACCACGGCGGCCAGCTGAGCCAGACCCTTTTCAAAGTCACCGCCCACCAGCTTGTCCATGTTTATGAACAAGGCAAAAACCCGGCCAATTCCTTTGTTTTCCCCGGTCATGGTCCAGGTGACGGTGGTCCCGTGGCCGTCCGGGGCAAACGTGAACGTTGTGGGGTTGACCGCCTTCATGGGCTTGGTAAATTCCAGCCGAAGTGCAATCCGCGAGGGCTCCGCCGCTTCAACAATTTCCATGGTGCCGGCGCCTGCCTTGCCGTTGCCCTTCCAAGCGTATTTGGCTCCCACACCCTCCACCGGGCCGGAATACGAGCGTTGCATGGACGGGTCGATTCCTTCCCATGGTGACCAATTCAGCCACCCTCTGAATCCGATGACGTGTGGGTAGATGTCTTCTGCCGGGGCGGGGATGAAGGCGCTGCGGGAAACACTAAAAGTGGACATGGGGACAGCCTATGCCTGTGCACCCACCAAGTCTTCAAGGAGCCGCACAATTTCTTCCGGCGCCGACAAGGAATTGAGCTGGCTGGCAAGCTCGGCTGCCCGGGCGGCAAACCGCGGATCGGCCGCGATCGCGGCCATGGCGCGGGAAAGAGGTCCCACGGCCGGGCCCCCCACGCCGCCATGAGGTCCCGGTGCTGCCCGGCTCCCGTGCGGATGAAGAGGTGTTCAAGGTTGGCCATGAGCTGCCGCGGGGCCTTGCGTCCGGCCAGGGCAGGAAAGGTGGCGGCAAGGTTGACTTCGTCAAAGTCGGGGGCGTGCTCCCACCCCAGCCAGGTGGCCCCTGCGGCGTGCACCCCGTCCCGGTACGCCTGGCCCGTGTAGACCCGGACCTCGTGGCCGACCTGCACAAGGGCGGCCACCACTGGCAGCACCGAGGCGGGTGCCCGGAAAAGGGCATCACGGCGACCATGACGCGCATGGGCCTGGCTCTGGACTAGCGACCGGCTGACTGCTGAAGGCCCGGGCCTTCTACTCGTCGGGCGCCTCGGCCGCTGCCTGCGAGTGCATCCGGATCTCCGGCAGGTCCAGCCCGTCCCTGTGTTCGGCTGCCGTTTCGCTGTGTTCGCGGGGGTTGCCCGCGAGTCCTGAGCCCGAGGCTCCTTATGTTCCGTGTTCGCTGTGTTCGCGGGGGTTGCCCCCGAGTCCTGAGCCCGAGGCTCCTGCCGGGTCCGGCGTGCCGGGGACTGTTGGGTTGTTCATGATGCTTGCCTTCCCCGGTGCCGGGCGGCACTGGGCGACGCGGCCTCACCTTCAGTGGGGCCTTTGGCCGGGGTTTGTCATGAGGTTCCCTTCAGGTTCCCGTCACGCATGGCGGGGCCGCGGCGCAAGGTCCCATTCGCCGTCGGACATCTTCAGGACAGCGGCGGAGGCCATCAGCGTGCACAGGGTGGTCAAGCCCCAGCCGAGCGTTAGATCCAGCAGCCGGCTGGGAAGCACCACGGCGGCAATGAAGTGCACGGGCTGGGAGGCGATGAGCGCGATCCAGACCCACGGCCGCACCACTTTAGCCTTGCCCAGGGCCACAGCGAGCACGATCATCCCGCCCAGATGGCCGAACAGCCAGAAGATGCCGGCGGCGGCGTTAACGGGGTCGTCCATGATCAGTGCATTGATGTGCACGAGCTGTGCCGCATCGAATCCGTTGCCGCCCAGCAGACTTGTCAGGTAATCGGTGCTGGCGGTGTTGGTGGTGCCAACCCAGGACACAAACAGCAGGCCCGCCCCCACGGTTGCCAAGACGGGGGCGCGGAGGCGCGCCACAAAGCCCATGGCCAGGGCGCCCAGCAACAGAGCCGGCATGAGGGGCAGGCCCATCCAGTTCAGCGCGGTGATGGAGTCCGGGTTGGCCAAGACCTTGTCCACGATGGTCTCGGGGGACTGGTCCGTCCAGTACGGCATGATGCCCCGACCGATGGTGACGCCCAGCGGGCCCAGCGGGATGAGCACCGCGGCGCCAATGCGCCAGAAGCGGCGCAGGTCCCGGACCGGCGGTGCAGCGGTGTGGGTGGAATTCACTGCTTGTGTGCGGCTCATGGCCGGCTCCTGTCAATCGTGGGTGCCGGCCGCTGTGACCGGTGGATTAAGCGTGGTCCGGCGGGCGGCGGAGCAGTAGGTGGCTGGCACCGGGATAAGAATCCGTGGTAGCCCTGAAGACGGCCGTGCTGGGGCGGGAATACACTGGATTATGCGGTGGGTGCGGGGCGCAGTTGGCGGATTTGTGGCGGGTACCCTCGGGGTTGCGGCCATTGGATTCGCACTGCCGGCCATGGTCTCGGGGGAGCCTCCCGCGCTGGCTTTCCTCGTAGCCGCGCTGAGCGGTGTGCCGTCCGTGGGCATAGGCGTGGCTTTGCTGTGGTTGCGCCCGCACAACAGGATCGGCCTATTGTTAGCGCTCGCAGGCCTGATTGCCGTGGGATTGGCCGCCGCTGATAACTATCTTTCCGTGGCACAGCAACTCACCACGGACGACGCCGGATCCCTCCCCGTCAGCGCGGTGGCGGTGGCGCTGCTGCAGGGCAGCTGGATGCTGTACTACTTGCCCTGGGCGTGGCTGCTGCTGCTATTCCCTTCCGGCAGGCTGGTGCATAGAACCGACAGATGGCTGGCCGCAGCCCTGCCTGCCATCGTGGTGCTCTTTAGTGTCCTGGCTGCGCTGGGTCCCGTGGATTCGGCGCCCCCAGAGGTGGCACGGGACGGACTAATTCCCGGAGCCGATCTGGTTGCGGTAGTGCTCCTGCCGGTGTTCCTGGCGGTGCTCGTGGCATGCGCGGTGCGGTTCAAACTGCGGTACCGGCGAGCGCCCGTGGCGGAAAGGCTGCAGATGCGCTGGTTGGCCGCGGCGGGGGTGTTAATTCCGGCCACCCTGGTGCTGTGCTGGGCCAGCTACTTGCTGTTGCGGACCTCGGATGTGGTGATGGTGGGGCTGGTGCTGATCTATGTGATGCTGCCGGCCGCGGTGGCTGTTGCCGTGTTCCGCGCCGAGCTGTTCGATGTGGACAGGGTTATGGCCAATGGTCTCGTGGCAACCGGGTTGGGCGTCGTGGCGTTATCGGTGCTGGCAGCTGTGGCAGGTATTGCCGGGGTGATGATTGGGCATGAATCTGTGGGACTCACGGCCGCCGTCACGGCGGTCTTGCTGCTCGTCATGGTGCCTGTTCACAAGCGGCTGATTCGTTGGGTGGACCGGCGTCTCTATCCCACGCGGTGGCAGGCACTGGCGGCCATGGCGGCTTTGGATCGCGATGTCCAGGTGGGTGCTGCGCCCCCGGAAGCCTTGGAGGGACGTCTGCGGGGTGCGTTGGGGCGGCCCGGATTGCGGTTGGGCTATCTTTTGCCGGGGTCAGGAGTCATGGTCAACAGCCGGTGCGAGCCAGTCCACCTGGGAGCTGGTGCCATAACTGTCGTGGTGGCAGGCCATCCTGTGGGCCTGATTGACTACGGACGTGATCCCGGGAACGAACACGCCTCAGGGTTGATTCTTGATCAGGAAGTACTGGCTGTTGTGGCGCGCTCCATGGTGCCCGTGAGCCTGCGCCTGGAGTTGGCTCAAGCGTTGGCTGAGGTGGCGGCCAGCCGCTCCCGCATCCTTGCCGCCAGCTTTGTGGAGCGCCAAAGCCTGGAACGGGACCTGCACGACGGTGCACAACAACGTCTGGTTGCCTTGGGGATGGCGCTTCGACTGGCGCAGCGCCACTTGGGGACGGAGCAGCAACAGCTGCACGGGGTGCTTGATGGTGCCGTGTCCGAGCTGGGTACCGTGGTGGCCGAGATCCGCCAGCTGGCCCATGGGGTGCGGCCCAGCAGTCTGAACGCCGGGCTCCCTGCTGCCTTGGAACAGCTGTGCCAAACGGCGCCTTTTCCCATCGAGCTGCAACTGGGCCGGACCCAGGGACACACCATCCCGGAACTGGTCAGCACCACAGCGTATTTCGTCGCGAGTGAAGCCGTGGCCAATGCCGCAAAATATGCCCAGGCCAGCAAGATCGCCGTCACCCTGGACCATGATGGGGCCACTGTTCGCCTTGGTGTCACCGACAATGGCGGCGGAGGAGCAGTGCTCAGGAAAGGTGGCGGCTTGGCGGGGTTGCTGGACCGCGTGCGGGATCAGGGCGGCACCATGAACGTCGTCAGCCAGGTGGGCCACGGCACCCTCGTGGAGGTGGCGCTGCCATGCGTTTAGCCATTGGGGAGGACTCGGCATTGTTCCGGGATGGACTGGCCCGGCTGCTGGCCGACGCCGGCCACGAGATTGCCGCCACGGCAGCCGACGCCGCAGCCTCTCTGGCCATGATCCGCACGTGCGAGCCGGATCTGGCCATCCTCGACATCCGAATGCCGCCGGAGATGACAGACGACGGCGCCCGGGTCGCCGCGAGTGCCCGGGCCGAATTCCCGCAGCTGGGCATCGTCCTGTTGACCCAGCAGATCCAGCCTCGGATAGCGGAACAGCTGTTGAGTTCTGGCTGCTTCGCCTATCTACTCAAAGACCGCGTCCTGGACGTGGAGGAGTTCCTGGATATCCTCCAACGGGTCCACGACGGCGGCACGGTCCTGGACCCGGACGTGGTGGTGCAGTTGCTGGGGGCGCGTAGAGCCGACGCCCGCTTGGCCAGGCTGACGCCGCGGGAACACCAAGTCCTGGCGCTCATGGCGGAAGGGCGGACCAACACAGGCATTGCCAACCGGCTGTGGTTGACGCCGCGGACCGTTGAATCGCATGTCAGCGGCGTGCTGAACAAGCTGGAGCTGCCCCTCGGCACCGACGATCACCGCCGGGTCCTGGCCGTCGTGGCCTATCTGGAATCGCACTGTGCGGGGTGATGGGGCAGACCGTCTGAACGCGACAGACTGCCTGGATAGGACAGACTAGGGGTATGGAAAACATCGTGGCACGCTGGCAGCGCGAATTACGTGGCACGTTCAGCAATAATTCACCCACCGTCCCGCAGTGGGAGCGGGATCTGGAAAAGGGCGACGACGGAGGCTACTTTGGGCCCGAATCGGCGGCTTGGGCGGTGCACGGCTCAATGACGACGCTCGTGGCCGGCATCCAGGCCCTGCTCATTCAAGCCCTGCACCCGGGTGCGCTCGCCGGCGTGCAAGACCATTCCAGTTACCGCACGGACCCGCTGGGGAGGCTGGCGGGGACCATCCGGTGGATCTTCACCGTCAGTTATGGGGACACCGCGACGGCCCGGGCAGCCTCGGAGAAGGTGCTGCACATCCACGAATACATCCGCGGACGCTACACCACCAACACGGGGGAGAAGCGCCCCTACACCGCCAACGATCCGGACTTGCTGCGCTGGATTCACCTCGCCTTCACCCAAGCGTTCCTCGGCACCCATCTGGCCTACGGCCCCCGGCACGGCAACGGCACTGCGATCCCGGGAGGGCCCGACGCCTATGTGGCGGACTGGGCTGTGGCCGGGGCACTCATGCGGGTGGACAACCCGCCCACCACGGTGGCTGAACTGAGCGCTCAACTGGCTGCCTTCACACCCGAGCTGCGCTACGACGAACGCGTTGCCGAGACCCTCGCCTTCATCAAGAATCCGCCACTGCCGCGCTCGCAGCAGGCTGGCTACCGGGTGCTCTTTGCCGCGGCTGTGGCCAGCCTCCCAGCGGAATACCGGAAGCTGTTGCGGCTGCAGACACCTAAGATTGGCCCGGTGCCGCTGCCGGTGACGGTGCCCACGAAAGCCGTGCTCGCCGTCGTGCATTGGAGTTTGGGGGCTACCGGGCCCAGCGAAGCCGCCGCACGTGCCCGCCGAACCAGGCTCGGGGTGGAGGCGGCTCCCAGCAAGCGCCGGTAAGCTGTCCGTGGCACATTTGCCGTCCTCTTCCCAACGAGCCAAGGACTGAAGTCAGCCCATGACGCCCCGCATTTTTTACCGCACCATTGCCATTGCAGAAGCCATCACGTGGACGCTGCTGATCGCGGCAATGATCATGAAATATGTCCTGAAGGTGGGGGACTGGCCGGTCAGCATTGGCGGCTTTGCGCACGGTCTGGTGTTCATCGCGTACGTGACCACAGCGGTTCTTGTGGGGCTGAACCAGCGCTGGCCCAAGCGGCAAATCGTTGGTGCAGCGGCCACGGCGTTTGTGCCGTACCTGACCATCCCCTTTGATAAGTGGCTGGAGAAGAAAAATATGCTCGACGGCGGATGGCGCACCACCGCCACCGATCACCCGCGCGATTCTCACTGGGTCAACGTGGTGCTGCGCTGGATGCTCAACCGGCCCGTGCTGTTGAGCATGGTGTTCGTGGTGTTTGTTGGCGGGGTCATGGCCACCATGTTGTTTGTTGGCCCGCCCGGCGGCGGCGCGTAGCTCCTCCGTGTGGGACGGGCCGTCAGCGACGTGCCCGGCTTACTGTTCCCCGGCTCCCAGGCCGCCGGAGTCACGGAACGTTAGCAGCTGCGCCTGCATGGTCCAGTAAGAGGTGGCCGACGGCGGTTGGTGGCCGTCGCGCAATGCATTGACCGCTTCGACCGCGGAATCCACGGCGCGGCGGTACGGCAAAGAGCCGGAGCTGACCCGCCGTACGCCCAAGTCCCCGAGCTCGGCCGCCGTCAGTGTGGGATGCGCCAGGACGTTGACCGGCAGACTGATCCCGGCCGTGACGGCCCGGATGTCTGCCGGGGAGCTGAGCCCGGGAACAAAAATTCCGTCGGCCCCGGCATCCGCGTAGTACTGGGCGCGTGCCAGGACGTCCTTGACAGTGGCCTGCTCGGAGAACCAGAAATTGTCCACGCGTGCATTGATGAAAACATCCGGACTGCGTTCCTTGACCGCGGCAATTTTGGCGGCAAAGGTGGCCGGATCCACCAGCTGCCCGTCCGTGCTGTCCTCCAGGTTGATTCCGGCCACGCCCAGCGCGGTCAGCTCGGCCACCAAGTCAGCGACTTCGCCGGCATCCTCGGAATAGCCATCCTCGGAGTCGACGGTGATGTGGACCGGCAAATTCTGCAGTTCCGCGGCGAGTTTGGTGCTGGCCAGCTTACTGGAGCGGCCGCCGTCGGGCAGTCCAGCGCTGGCGGCAATGCCGAAGCTGGTGGTGCCCACAGCGGGATATCCAGCTGCCGCGAAGGCCAGCGCTGAGCCCACATCCCAGGCGTTGGGCAGCAGGAGCGGCGTGCCGCCGTGGTGGAGTTCCTGGAACGTCGCCATGGTCATTCCCAACTGCGCACCCGACTGGTCACCCGTCTGTGCGCAAGGCATTGTGGACTTATCCACCAGTCTACAAGCGCAGGGTCGCTGGCGGGAGGCTTCGTCTGGTGCCATCAAGGCCAAGCCGGCCATCCGCCGTCGAGGGTAAAAATGCTGCACAGCCGGGGACCGGCAGCACTCTATTCGTTCGCTGCGTAGGGGTTGACGGTCCTGCCCTCGAACGGAGTGAACCAGGCGGAAACGTCCAGGTTTGCCATGCCCGCGGATGCCACGGCAGGGTCGTTGCTGATGCCATCCAGCTCCGGGACATACAGCAGCTCGTGGTCAAGATCCTCGAACAGCATGTCTTCGGCCGTGGATCGCCAGTCCTCGGCGAGACCCAAGTTGGGCAGCAAGTCCGCCAGCACTTCCACCTGGTCAAGGACCAGCTTCAACGCCAGTTCCTGGGCCACGCAGGCGGGTGCTTCGAATGCTGTTGCCAGCGCGGTGCCGAGGTCAAAAGCCACGGCCAGGAAGCGCTGCGCAAACAGCGGGCCGTAGCTGGCAGCCTGCAGTGGTGGCAGGCCTGAGATCTGGGTGGTCTCAGCGGCATCCTCCGGGTTTTGCCGAAGAGTTGAAACATCGCCCAGGAGTTCATCGATAAACGTCTCGTAGGCCCAGTGGATGGCCCCGCGGAGCACGGTGGCCTCCTGCAGCCGGCTGGCCGTCAGGGTGGGAACGGTTTCCTCAGGGTCGCAACCTAGGCGTTCCAGGTCCAGGCCGGGCAGCTTGTCCGCCGCCGCAAGGATTGTGTTGAGCCAGTCCTCTTCGCTCTCTTCGCTCTCTTCGATCTCATCACCGAAATCGTCATGCGTGTCGGTGTCGGTGTCGGCATCGTCGAAGTTGCCAAAGTCCTCGCCCTCCCCAGCGAAGTCGCCGCCGGGTTCGCCATCTGGGCCCTCCAGCCACATGGTTGCGCCCACGGCCAGGACACCCGGAATTGCAGCCACCACCTCGGACGGTTCCACCAGCATCATCAGGGCAGCGTCGGCTCCTTCGCTGGCCTGCTCCAGCATTCCTGCCAAGGTTTCCGGGTCCGCTCCGGCGTTCTCTTGTGCCCACGAGCGGGCGTGGGCCTGTACCGCGCCGGCGTCGGTGAATTCAAGGTCCAGTTCTAAATGCAGCCGTGCTGTGTGGGTGGTATCCATGCAGGAAAGCCTATCCCGCAACTGCGCCCTGCCGCCCGCGTCGAGGTGGTGACAGAGATCTGCGCCGGGCGGGTGGCGGCACAAGCAGTCACGGAACCTTGTCAGCTGGATGGCCGCGGCGTCCCGTCTACCGGGCGGGTGGCTAGGCGGAACAGGTCCAAGCGGTTGGCGGCCCCGGTTTTTCGCAGCATGTTTGAGATATGAGAGCCGACGGTCTTCTCGCTGACAACCAGAGTCCGGGCAATCTCACCGTAGGTGCGCCCGGCTACCACGTGGTCAAGAATCTCCCGCTCCCGGGGCGTTAATCCGGGGAGGACCTCGTAGTGGGACCGCACGGCAGCCACGGGGTGGCAATAGCGCGCTGGGTGTGGCCACGCAGCAGCACGGATTCAGTGCCCTGCAAACAACAATAAGTTTCCTCCCAGAGGAACTGCACACCTTGTTCGGCTGCGGCTGTCCACTGGGCTGCGTTGTCGCTCTCTGCCCTGGCACGTCCAACTTCCGCGGCATACCAGTGGTTGAAGGCAGCCAACTGCTCCCGCGGCCGTGCGTGTTGCGGAAGCAGGGAGGATGGTGATGCGAGAAGATCCCGGTTTGAAGGCGGGATTTCTGGCTCACAGAGACAACAAAAAGAAATAGTGAGAATTATTTCGATATTGACTGGATTTATGTAGACATTCTGCTGTAGCTTATCTAGTAGTCCCCGACGATTCGTCCGGGATGTCCGCGTGCAATTGAAGGGAGGCCATGATGTTTAAAAATATCAAGTCCGGAATTATCGGATCTCATCATGCCTTTACTGGCACGCCCGACAACCGCTGGCACATCTAACCACCGTCACAGCGTAGGGCCGCCACCGCAAGGCTGTTCGGCCAGTGCTGCATTTATGCGGCCACCTTCGGACCGATGATCCAGGTCATTCACCGCAATCACAGCTTCTAAATCTCTGCACCTCACATGCGTTGTGAGGGCTGAAACTGCTGCTTCTGTGGGAGCCCATAATTTCCCGGTCTGATCAATTCGTACAAAACAAATCGCGCATTTTTGTGCTCTTATGACGCCATTTTTCGTTTATTCAATAAAAGAAAAGAAGGCTTTATTTGCCGCGCCCCAATATGTCCATTTATTCACATCCAGCGTCGAAAGGAGGTGCCACCATGAACCCCAAGCCCACTAAGTCTTCCATTAGGAGGATCTTCTTCGCGCCCGTGGATCAGCAGAAGTTCAATGAGCTTCGCGAGCGTCAGTATCGCGAGATCATTCGAGTTGACCTCTTCAATATCCGGTAGTCCCCGCTGCCGCTGAAGCGGTGCCGGCGACGGCGCCTCACTGAAAGGAGGCACCGAAATGACCATTACACATTTCGATTACCTCATCCCGTGCCTGGGTGCAGAGCATCGTGCCCCTGGTGGACACCGTGAACAGCCCGTGCTGATAAGCACGGGCTGTTTCGTTTAAGGGTTGCCCGCGAACGCCGCGGGTCTCGGTGCCATTCAGGGGAAACTTCCCGGCGTGATAGTTGAAGCTACAACTAAAGGGTGTATCTTTAGAACATAGGTCCCGTGCTGCGGCGGGCCACAACCCAAGGAGTTTGAATGAACACCACCCTGCGCGATGTGCGCTCACCCGGCTGGAGCGCCACTGATGCTCCTGAGACAATGGTTCTCTTCCTGCATGGTTTCGGTTCCAACGAGCACGATCTGCTCCAGCTAGCACCTGCCCTGGGACTCGCGCTGCCGTGGGCCTCCCTACGCGCACCCCTGGATGTGGGCAATGGTGGTGCGGCATGGTTCTCAATTACCACTCCCGGAAACCCCGACGCCGCCCCGGTGGAAGAAGCCACTGAGGCGATTTGGGCCTGGATTGATGAAAACGTGAACCCGGCGACCCGTGTTGTTCCCATCGGTTTCTCGCAAGGCGGGCTCATGGCCAGCCAACTTTTGCGCACCCGGCCACAGCGTGTGGTTGCGCCTGTGGTGTTGGGTGGATTTATTTTGGGTGCCGCGCAACCTGGCGATAGCCTTCTGCTTGAACAACGCCCTGCACTGTTCTGGGGACGCGGAGCCGAGGATCGGGTCATCGCCCCGATTGCCATCACGCGCAGCGGCGAGTTCTTGCCGGCGCACACCACGCTGACCGAGCACGTTTACCCAGGTCTGGCACATGGGATCAATGCGAGCGAACTTAGCGATGTCCGTGACTTCATCACTCTTGAAGTTGGTGCCCAGGTGGTGGCCTCGGCATGAGCGCGGCCTCCCCGTTTGAGATCGGCATCTTCACCTTTGGTGAACTGACCCGTGACGCGCACGGGCAGCCGATCGATCCCCTGACACGTACTCGCGACATCCTTGAGTGGGCACGGGTTGCTGATGCTGCAGGGTTAGATGTGTTCGGAGTAGGCGAGCACCACCGGGAAGACTTTGCTGTTTCTTCGCCCGCCGTGGTGTTGGCGGCGGCCGCCGCGCAAACCAAGAATATCCGCCTGACCAGCACCGTCACGGTGCTCTCCAGCGCTGACCCTGTTCGCGTGTTTGAAGACTTTGCAACGCTGGACCTTGTCAGCGGTGGACGTGCGGAGATCACAGCTGGCCGGGGCGCCTATGTAGAATCCTTCCCGTTGTTCGGCCAGAACTTGGAGCGTTATGACGAGTACTTTGAGGACCGGCTGGATCTGCTGCTGCGCATTCGCGATGAAAACCCCATCACGTGGAACGGCACCACACGCCCTCCTCTGATTGACGCTGGGGTGTGGCCGCGCCCGGCCCAAGCGGCACTTCCCATTTGGGCTGCCGTGGGCGGGACGCCTTCCTCAGTTGAACGGGCCGGACGGCTGGGCTTGCCGATGTATCTGGCCATCTTGGGTGCCCCGGAGCGTTTCGGCGCGCTGGCCCAGTTATATCGGCGCGCGGCACAAGAGGCCGGTCGGGAACCGGGGCAGATTGGCGTCACCTCGCACTTCTACGTGGAGGAAACCTCACAAGGTGCCAAGGACACGTTCTTCCCGCACTATTCCTCTTACATTGAGCAGAACATGCCGCGGGCTGGCAGGCTGGATCGCCCCGGTTTTGAGCATTGGGCCGGACCCCGCGGAGCACTTTTTGCGGGAAGTCCTGCTGAAATTGTGGACAAGATCCTGTGGGAGCACGAGGTCCTGGGCCACACTCGCTTCCTCGCACAGGTTGGCCTGGGTGGGTTGTCGCAGGCTGCCACCTTGCGTTCCATCGAATTGTTGGCCACCGAGGTACTGCCCGCAGTGCGAGCGGCGCTTAAACCCTAAGGCTCTGGCCCGCATCGCGTCCTGTCTGGCCTGCGTCTGCTAGCTGAAGTCCGACGGCGTTCGACCTACCTCAGGTGGGCCCAACGCCGTCGGACATTTCTGGGCCCGGCCAAGCAGTGCCCGGCCAAGCTGTGCCCGGCCAAGCAGTGCCCTGCCAAGCAGTGCCGCCCCACGCAGGAGAACTCAGCGCAGTGGAATCCCGGCGGCTAGGGTCCAGT
Source organism: Arthrobacter alpinus (assembly GCF_001445575.1). Classification (NCBI taxonomy): domain Bacteria; kingdom Bacillati; phylum Actinomycetota; class Actinomycetes; order Micrococcales; family Micrococcaceae; genus Arthrobacter; species Arthrobacter alpinus. Next base: position 2,048,382 of record NZ_CP013200.1, read on the forward strand.
CGGCAAAAGGTGGTTCGGGAGCCTGTTTCCGGGCGCCCGGCCACGGATTTCCAGGAGCTCCCGGGCGTGGGTGTGCAGGCGTTTGTCCTCGTGCGAAACGGGAATCCATGGCGGCACCGCGACCGAATTTCCGGACTCGTCCCGTGTGACCATGACTGTCAGACAGTAGGTGGTCAGGTTCATCTCACGGTCTTTGGGATCTCCTGAACGGACATGCACGGCGATGTGCATGCCCTTATTTCCCGTGTAGACCAGCCGGGCCTCGACCTCCACAACATGGCCAATCAACAGGGGCCGGTAGAACCGGATTCCGCCGGAAAATACGGCTACGGTGTCAGCACCGCAGTAACGGGTTGCGCACAAGTAAGCGGCCTCGTCGATCCACTTCATGACGATCCCGCCGTGAACCTTGCCACCCCAGTTCACATCAGTGGGGGCTGCCAGGAATCGCAACACCACCCGCTCTGCCGTTCCGGCATCGGTGTAATCCTGGGCCTTCATGGCTTCCACGATCTCTTCCCGGACCTTTATCCGGGCCAGCGCGTCATTGGCTTGAGCGATTTCGCGGGTGGTGGCGGGCTCATACGGCGTGACGGGGATGGGTTTTCCGTCAGCGCCCACGGCCACGAAGATGACAATGCACTGGCTGCGCATCGTGGGCGTCCCGCCTCGAGGGTCACCCGAGGACACCACGGTTTTTACGTGCATTGAGGACCGCCCGGTGTACACCACCGTGGCCACAACCTCCACCATATCGCCACTGTTGACAGGGTCCGCGAAGTGGATATTGCCCACATAGGCCGTCACGCAATAGGACTTAGCCCAGCCCACGGCGGCCGCGTAGGCTGCCTTATCTACCCATTCCAATACGGTGCCGGCATCCACGGATCTGCTGTGCCCGATGTCCGTAGGTGCGGCAAGGAAACGAAGGGTTACGGAATTGGCGGGAGACTCATTCATAGGAAGACTCTATTGAATCGGCTGGCAGGGGCCACGGTGGGCTGACTCATATGCGGCTTAGTCCGTCATAATCAAGCGCTCCCAACCAGCTCCTCAATTACCTCGCAAAAGCCCGAGAGAGATAGTAGCTGGGCCTCGAGTCATAGGGTGCTGGAGTGAAGAAAGTTCGTGCTTCTGGAACCGCTTGCCTGTGGCGGTACGAGGCGTTAGTTTCTCTGGTTCGTGTCGTGGCTGGTGCGCGTCGCCAGCTTGTGGATCAGTAGGGTGATGAACACTGCCAGGCAGATGATGGCGCCGATCGCCAGTGTTGTGCTGATGCCAGCGCCCGTGGGATGAAGGTCCGGGGCCATGTGAGAGGCGAGTACTGCTCCGGCGATCGCGGTACCAAAGGAGCTGCCCACGGTGCGCAGTACCTGGTTGAAGCTGACGGAACTGCCCAGTTCCTCGGCCGCGACGCTGCGGGCGATCAGTGCCGGCATGGCGGCGTAGCTGGCGCCCATTCCCAGGCCGAATATCAACATCCCGAAGAGGATCTCCCAGAGTTCAGAGTGGGCAAACCAGAGGAGAATTCCCGCTGCCGTCATGGTTCCTGCTCCGATGGGCAACAGTGTCGCCAAGTGGATTCGGTGTGACAGGCTGCGAACCATCCGGTTCGCAGTGAAGCTTCCCACTGAGAGTGGGAACATGACGAATCCCGCCCAGAACACAGGCAGTGCAATGCCGTAGCTTGTGGTGGCAGGGGCTTGGGCAACGAGGCTGGAAATGGACAGGCCGATGTACATTGCGGCGCCCAGCCCCACAGCTGTGCAGTTTGCCAGCAACACTTCGCCGTTCCGCAGGACGCGCAGGTTGATCAGGGGATGCTCCATTCGCAATTCAACGCTGACCCAAGCCGTCATGAGCGCTGCGGCCAAGGCAAAGGCCCCGATGGTCCAGAGCGAGCCCCATCCCCAGTTTGGGGCTTCGCTGATGCCTAGGAGCAAGGCGCTCAATCCGAGCCCCAGGAGGCCCGCTCCAACATAATCGAAGGATGTCCGGGCGGCCTGCGTGTCAGCTCCGCCGGGCACAATGCGGTACACCACGACGATGGCGGTGACAACGAACAGCGCCGCGAACCAGAAGGCAAACCTGAAGTCGAAGAGTCCGGCGATAAATCCTGTCAGGGGATAACCGATGCCGATTCCCGTTGAGACGGTCACCGACAAGCTGGAGATGGCAGCTTGCGCTGATGCGGCGGGAACGTAGCGGCGGGCCAGGGCGATGGTCACCGGAACGATCCCATAGCTGAGTCCTTGAAGAGCACGGCCAATCAGGAAGATGGTGAAGTTCGGTGCCATCGCAGCAATGATGGATCCGATCAGAATGATCAGCAAGGACACCATCAGGAGCCGCTTTTTGTGCGGACCATCGCTGAGCCTGCCCATGACAGGCGTCGCGATGGCCCCGACCAGAAGATTGAGCGTGAGCATCCACTGCGCGGTACTGACCGAGACGCCCATCTCGCGAGAGATGGTGGGTACCAACAACATGCCCAATGAACTCACAATTGCCGTGGACAGCGCCGCGTAGACCAGAGCAGGCACTAGGCGTGAGCGTGCCTCAGTCATGAGGCTGCTCTGAGCCAAGCTTCGCCAAAATGGGAATGACTGCTTGAAGTGCCGCCCGCTCTTGGGGTGTCAACCGCTCGGTGATCACCTGATCAAGCCACGCATTGCCTGACAATGTCTCCTGGGCGAGGCGTTGCGTTCCGGCGTCGGTAATGTCAATCCACACACGACGGCGGTCCTCGGCGTCTGGGACGCGCGCCACGAACTCCAAGCGTTCAAGCTCCCGCACCGCGAGAGAGATCCCTTGGGGGCTAACGTGGATGGCCGTTGCCAGCTGCGATGTGGTGGCCTGTCCATGCTGCGCCAAATGCCGCAACACCCCGATCTTCCCCGCGGAGAGGGTTCGTTCGGCGGTCAGGCGTCTCATGAGCGGATGCAGCGCTTCGAAGAAAGTTCGTGTCAAGAGTGGCTCGGTCATGAGATAAGTGTACAAGTAACTTGATCAAGTTACTTGACTAAATTCCGAGGCGCGAAGAATCTCACCCCTCGGTGAGAACCTGACTCAGCACCCGTTTGCCATCAGTGCGTCATGAGCTGACCTCTAGCTTCTGGTTCCTGCATCATTTACTGCTAGTCAGAGGTTTGCTTCGCGTTCGTGCAGAACTAGGTTCATAAGGCATGGAAAGCGGGGCCCGAGTTTTTCTTTTCGGAGCCGGATTCTGTGCCTAGACCCATCCACTTCCTGTCTGATAATTCCGGCCTCGTGTAGTACACGATCGCCCGGCAGGTCGGGTCAACGAGCGCTCACATGAATTCAAAGAGGCTACTTTCACACACGTCAGGGATTGCAAGCGGGTGTGCCAAACGATTAGCTACGGTTCCTCCAAACGCAGGGCACGAGGTCCTGGTTGCGGACGCTCGCGGCCGTTCAGTCCCGCGATGCTATCGTACTCCCGGTCCCGCTCCCCGTGCTCGGTTCAGCCTGGCCTGGCGGCCCTCGTGGCCGCTGCCTCACAGGAGACGGTCGCAATCAACCGTTGGGCGCACCACTAACCTCGCGTCAAGAAAGGGTCATGGCAGGGTCACGGTTGAACGGCAACGTAGCATTCATCACCGCTCAATCCCGGATGAGGTCAGCCGGCTGCGATGGCCCACGGGGTATGGGCGTTCACGGCTTCCCTGGCTTTCCGCACAGTGTCCCGGCTAGTGATCATGTATGAGTCGCCGCCGCAGTTGACCACTTCTTTGGCGGAAAGATGCACGGCCGACAGTCCGGTCTGGTCCATGGAAGGGATGTCTGGGAGTAGCAGCCCGCCACCGGCCATTATTTCAAGCTGTCCTGCGGCAAGCGTGTTCATCGCCGCCAGGGTGGCCAGTCCATCCCCGGCAGCAGGGGCTCCGCCCGAGCTGAGGACGCGGGTGAAGCCTAGCGAGATGAGCGTCTCGATGGCCAGTTCAGCGTTGTTCGATGAGTCGATGGCCCGGTGGAACGTCAGCTGAGCTTCCGGATTGATGGCTAGGGCTGACTCTACGAATCGCCGGGACGCTGTGTAATCGATGTCGCCAGATGGCTGCAGGGCTCCGAACACCACCCCGCGCACTCCCCGTTTCAACAGCTCTGCGGCATCACGGATCATGGTTTCCAGTTCAAGTGCGGAGTAGACGAAATCGCCCGGTCGGCAACGCACCAGGGGATGGATCTCCAGCCGGTCGGCTACGCATTCGGCGCTCAGCTCCAGCAGACCTAAGCTCGGCGTAAGTCCACCCAATTCCAGACTGGTGCACAGTTCTATCCGGTCGGCGCCCTCTTCGGCCGCAATGGCTGCGCCCTGGGCGCTGACCACCGCAATCTCCAGCTTCATCGGCCGACACCAGCAACGTGCGGACGTCCCGCAGGCGGTTGAAAGAGCTCCGTGCGGGTGCTTGGAATGATGGGCGCCAAGGCGTGGCCGACCTTACCCGTCTTCTGCGGAATGGGGGCGGACTCCCAAGACGTAGAGACGGCGCCGTTGTTTGGGTTCAACCGGGCAAAGAGATCATCGGCTAAGTGCGAGCGTCCCGTGCGGCGCAGGTGCTCCATGTAAATCACGGGATCGTTGTAAAGCGCGGGCCCCTCCTGGAGTGCGCTCTGCATCGGGTCGGGTGCCGAGCCCGGCATGCCGGCATAGCGGTTCCACCATTCGGCAAGCCGGGAGCGCATCAGCACCACCAATGCAGGCTCTGTGTCGAGGAGATTCTCCGTAAGGAAGGGGTCCTCCGTGACGTTGAACAGTGACTCCCACTCCGCCCTGAAGGCGCCGGGGTGGTAGGTGCGGATGTACAGGTAGTCACGGTCGCGGACCGCCCGTTGGAACGTGTGGGCGCCGTGTCCCATGACCAGATATTCGCGGCTTTCAAAGTCCTCGCGGTGCAACACCTTGGCAAAGCTGGTCCCTTGCCATTTACCGGGGATGGGCAATCCCAGGAGCTCGCAGATCGTGGGTGCGTAGTCGATGTTGTAGAGCAGGGCGTCATTGCGAATGTGCGCCGGGCCGCCGTCGGTCAGCCCGGGCCACTTGATGATCATGGGCAGGTGATGGACCGGCTCGTTGGCCAGGCCGTGCTCGGCGTAGGAGCCCTGTTCGCCAAAGGACTCGCCGTGGTCGGCGCTGACGATGATCGCCACGTCATCGCCTAGACCCATGGCCTTGATGCCGTCCAGCAGGCGGCCAAACTGGCTGTCCCAATACATGATGGCGCCGTCGTAGCCGTTGATGAGCCGTTCGTAGTCGTCCCGGGTGCGGATAGCCTGGGGCGAGTTGTCGGGGGAGCGGTTCTCGATCATGCCGTCGGAGTACATCAAATCCAGGGCCGATCGTGGGCCGTAAACCTCGGCATGGGCGTCAATGGCGTCCTGGTCGGGCCAGACGGGAGCGGGGCCGGCAGCCGCGGCACGGTCGGACCATTCTTTGTCCTGCAGGTAGTCCATGTGTGGATCCCAATACGTCAGGTGCAGGTACCAATCGGGGTTGTCCTTGTGTCCGCCGATCCATTCCAGGGCCCTGTCGGTGATGATGTTGGCGGGCTCGTCGCCCACCTCGGGAGTGGCCCGCACTGTCTCGCGGAAGTTGCCCAGGAAATACCAGGCCCGGTGCCGCTCGGCAAACGAGGAAATGCACGCAGTGAGATAGCCGTGGGCTCCCAGATGTTGACCGAGTAGTGGCCGCCCCGGCTCTAGGCCGTGGCCGGCGTCGATCCTGAAGCGCGCGGCGCTCCCATGATGACCTACAACGCCGTTGGTTATGCCGAATTGGCCGGAGGTCAGAGCAGTGCGTGATGGCAGGCAGGGGGAGTCTGAGGCGTAGTAGCTCTCAAGGACAGCGGCGCCTTCGGCAAAAGCATCCAAGTGCGGGGTGATTTTCCGCCCGTAACCGTAGGGGCCGGTATGGTCGGGCCGCAAGGTGTCGACGTCAACGTAGATTATCCGCATTGTTCATCCTCCTCGTCCTCGCGTTGTGCGTCGATAGTGCCGTGGTCCTCGATGTAGGCAGCCAGGCGTGCATGTGCCATCTCCAGCCAAGAGAGGTTTGATTGGCCCAGCAGGAATGAGCGTTCCCCACCATTCTGACTAGTTCGGCCTGCCAGTCCGCGTCCACCGGGACCGCCGCCTCGCCCAGATCCGCCGGTGCTTCGTAAGGGCGGCTTTCGGCCTGCTGGCGACGCCGGTACTTCAATTCAGTGGTCAGCACATCCATGGCGGCTTGGGGGCCGATCACGCCACCGAGGAGCATCCGCATCTGGAAATCCGCCTCCAGGGGTCGGATAGTCGGGGAGTGCTCGGACATGGCCCAGCCAAGAAAAGCGGCAACGCCCGCGGGGGTCAGCGTGTACACCTTGGCATCGGGGCCGGAGCCGCGCTGGTCAACAGTGACCCCAACCCAGCCCTTCGTGAGGAAATCGTTGAGTTGACGGTAGATCTGCGGCGGCTTGGGGCTGTAGCCAAAATAGGGTGCCTCCTTGGACATCCATTTGTACAGGTCGTACCCGGACATCGGATTGGTGGCCAATCGCCCCAAAACAATGCATTCAAGTTTCTTCACAATGTGTTGCCCCTCACGTCTCTATGTGATTATGATACTAGTGCAAGCCCGAGATAAAGGGCAAGACTTCTATAAACCATGAACATATGAACATAGTCTTGGTAGCCAGTTGGGGAATTACCGGAATAATGTAGCGCCTAAGGAGCAATCGTGATTTCACGTCGCAGTGTCTTGCAAGGATTCGCAGCTGGAACTGTTTTGTTGGGAATAAGTGCCTGCAGCAGCAACAAGCCCGGCGCCAGTGCCGTCGCAGGGGAAGCAACATTGACTCTTGGGGCAGGCGTCGAGCCGTTGTCCTTTGACCCGGCTCAGTCACGCGAAGCCCAATTTGTCCAGTATTTTCAACCCGTCTTTGACACGCTGATTCGCCGCACTCCGGATGGGCAGCCCGGCCCCATGCTGGCAAAGTCTTGGAGCTACAACGCGGACAACACGGAGCTGAGCTTCGTGCTTCGTGACGACGTGAAGTTTAGCGACGGCGAAGCGTTCAACGCGGCAGCGGCCAAGGCCAACCTTGATCGCTTCAAAACTGCCGGCGGGCCGTTGCAGGCGCAACTCGTCTCGCTTGAGTCTGTCACGGCCAAGGACGCAACAACCCTCGTCTTGACGCTCAGCACACAAGACCCCAGCCTGATCGTCAATCTTGGTGGACCCAGCGGCTACATGCAGTCCCCCAAGCAGTTCACGAACGCCAACATCAAGACCCAGCCAGTAGGAACAGGCCCCTACAAACTTGACAGGTCCCAAACCACCCCCGGCGCCCAGTACACGTACGTTAAGAACGAGAACTACTGGAACAAGGAGCTGCAACAGTTCGCCGCTATTGTCATTAAGCCAATGAAGGACGAGAATGCGCGCATCAATGCGCTGCGCTCGGGCCAGATTGACGGCATGATTGCAACGGCGAAGACGATTTCTGAAGCCAAGAAATCCAAGATCAACGTTGTTGAATACCCGGGCGATTGGCAGGGATTTACCTTCTTTGACCGTGCAGGCACTCTTGCCCCTGAACTCAAGGACCCCAGAGTCCGTCAGGCAATGAACTACGCGATCGACAAAAAGACCATCCTTGAGAAGGTGGGACTGGGCCTGGGTGAGGTCACCAGTCAAATCTTCAGCCCCGAATCGAGTGCCTACATTAAGGACCTCGACACCGCCTACGGATTCGACATTGCCAAGGCCAAATCGCTGATGGCAGAGGCCGGTTTTGCCGACGGTTTCACCCTCTCCATGCCCTCTTCCTCGAGCATGGATCCAGCCATGGCGCCTGTGCTGCGAGACGGGCTGGCCCAGATCGGCATCAAGGTTGACTGGGTTGATGTGTCAGCCGCTGCTTACCAAGCTGAGCAACAGTCCGGTAAGTACCCGGCAGTCTTCGCAGGCTTCGGGCAGCCGGCCGTTGGATGGGGTGCGGTTACCCAGCTCATTGCGCCCAATGCCGCATGGAATGTGCTCAAGTCAACTGATCCCACGATTGAAGCGTTGCTGCGTAAAATCAGGTTGGCCTCGGATGCCGATGCCGGGCCCGTGTACCAGGAACTAAACAAGTACCTGGTGGATCAGGCGTGGTTTGCGCCGTTCTTCCGCGTCACTCAGCCGTACTACACCAGCAGCAAGGTTTCTGTGGTGGCGCAAACTGGCCAGGCAGTCCCTTCGATTTACAACTTCACTCCTGCCAAGTGACGTACGGCCACCACACTAGGACCTTCAGGAGCTAGACCCATGATCCACTATGTTGCGCGCCGTTTGGGCGCCGGAGTTCTCCTTGTAATCACCGCATCTTTTGTGGTGTATCTGCTGATGCTCGTTAACAGCGCGCACATTGCCAGACCCTGCTAGGCCCGGACGCAACTCCGGACCTCGTGGCACGAAAGTCTGTTGAGCTTGGCTTGGACAAGCCGGGAATCGTTCAGTACTGGAACTGGCTGTCCCACGCCGTCCGCGGTGATCTGGGTAATTCGTGGAACGACGGGGAATCTGTTGGCTTCTTGATTTTGAACCGAATTCCAGTGACGTTGTCCATTGCCATTGGCACCATCGTCGTTTCGGTCGCTGTGTCGCTGGTCATCGGCATGGCGGCCGGAGTGCGGCGGGGCGTTCTTGACCGGATAGTTCAGGTCATCTCCGTCGGCGGTCTGGTGTTCCCCGGATTCTGGCTGGCACTTGTGCTGGTGGTTTTCATTGCCATCAACCTAGGGATTCTCCCTGCCACAGGCTATACGCCATTCACTCAGGATCCGGCGGGATGGTTCCTCAGTCTGGTCCTACCAGTCTTCTCGTTGGCTTTGGGCGCAGTAGCCGGGTTGTCGCAACAAATTCGCAGCGCAACCATCGCTACGTTGGAGAAGGACTATATCCGCACTCTGCGCAGCCGTGGCCTGCCCGAATGGCTCGTATTATTGCGGCACGTGCTGCGCAATGCGGCACCTCCAACGCTGACAATTGTCTCGTTGAATTTCATTGGCCTGATGAGCGGGGCGGTCATGATCGAGCAGATCTTTGCCCTGCCAGGTATCGGTTCCCTTGCCGTTACCTCAACGACCAGTGGTGATATTCCCGTGGTTATGGGAACAGTGATTATCGCAGTGATCATCGTAGTCCTCGTCAACATAGCCGTAGACCTGGTCAACGGCTGGCTCAATCCGAAGGTACGTCTCTCATGAGCACCATTTCTCTCACTAAGGCCTCCGCCACCATGGCTCGACGCGGGACGTGGCACAGGCTTCTGCACGCACCTCTCGCTCTCACGGCACTTATCCTGCTGTTCGGGATCGTACTGGCAACCTTGGCGGCCCCTCTACTGACCTCGTATGACCCCAATGTTGGGATTTTGGCCGATGCACTCGCCACCCCGGGCCCTAACCATTGGCTTGGCGCCGACAGTGCCGGCCGCGATATTTTCGCACGCCTGCTTTTTGGTGGCCGGGTAACTCTCGGCGCCGCGGCCCTGGCCTTGACGGTGGCCACTGTGGTTGGTGTACTGACAGGTTTGTTTGCCGGTTTTTACGGCAAATGGTTTGATGTCGTCTCTGAATGGACCACCAGCTTGGTTATGGCGCTGCCGACCATCATGCTCCTTTTGGCTGTTCGGGCGGCCGTTGGCAATATTCTTTGGATCAGCATGTTGGTGCTTGGCTTGCATTTGGCTCCGGGCTTCCACCGCCTGACTCGAACCATTGTGGTGGGTGTGCGTCACGAACTGTACGTTGATGCGGCACGGGTCTCTGGTCTCAGTGACGTTCGAATCGTCCTTCGCCATGTCCTCGCCGCCGTCCGGGCGCCGATCATCATCAATGCTGCCTTGACGGCTGTTGTAGCCATTGGCGTTCAGTCCGGCCTTGAATTCTTGGGCCTCGCCAACACTCAAATTGCCTCCTGGGGAACCATGCTCAACGAGGCCATGGTCAATCTCTATGTTGCCCGGCTTTGATGCTGTGGCCCGGCATTGCCCTGGGCATTGTGAACGTGGCGTTGATCCTCTTCGGTAACGGACTCCGAGATGCTCTTGAAGACAGACCGGCTGCCAAAGGTGGAAAGAAGCGCACGACGGCGGCCGCGTTGGCTGCCGCTGCGGCCCAGGACACCGAGGGTGAGAGAGTTTCAGCGCTCGTGCCTGATGCAGTCCTGCGCGTGGAAGGGCTACGCATTGGCTACCCTAGCGCCGACGGCATCTCGACTGTAGTCCATGGCGTGGACCTCGCGGTGCGCCCCGGGGAAGTCCTAGGGCTCGTGGGCGAATCAGGTTCCGGAAAAACGCAAACAGCGTGGTCTGTTCTTGACCTGCTGCCCCGTGAAGCCATGATCCTTGGTGGATCCATCACGATCGACGGCCAGGACCGCGCTAAGCTTCCGGCCGGACGGCGTCGTGCTTTACTAGGGGACACCCTGGCCTACATTCCACAAGAGCCTATGTCGAACCTCGACCCTTCATTTACAGTGGGTCAACAACTGACCCTGCCCCTGCGCCGCACCATGGGAATGAGTCGTGGCGAGGCTAATGCCAAGGCCTTGGCACTGCTGGAACGGGTGGGTATCGCAGACCCGGAACGGACGTTCAATTCATATCCACACCAGATTTCCGGTGGCATGGCCCAACGCGTACTCATTGCTGGCGCTGTCTCTTGTGAACCCAAGGTGCTGGTGGCCGATGAACCAACCACGGCCCTGGACGTGACAGTTCAGGCCGAGGTCCTTGACCTGCTCCGCAGTCTGCAGCAGGAACGCGGCATGGCGATGCTGCTGGTCACCCACAACTTTGGAGTGGTGGCAGACATCTGTGACCGGGTGGCAGTGATGCAGCATGGCCGCATTGTGGAAACGGGAGATGTCGCCGAGATCTTCGCGGCCCCGAAGCACCCCTACACCCGTATGTTGCTTGGTTCGCTGCTACATGAGCGTGAACCGCGGACTCGACTAGTTGATTCGGAACAGCCGTTGGAGGCGTCGGTATGAGCGAAAATCTGTTGGAAATCAAGGACCTGGTGACCGAATTCCCGATGCGCGGATGGAGAAAGGCGCCCTTCCGTGCGCTGCAGGGCATCAACCTGCAGCTCGCCAAGGGCGAGACCCTTGGCTTGGTGGGCGAATCGGGGTCGGGTAAAACCACCCTTGGACGTGCCGTGTTGGGGTTGGCACCGGTGACCGAAGGGTCCATCATTTTTGAGGGCCGCAACCTGGCCGCCATGACCCGGCAGCAGCGCCGTCAAATGTCCGATCAACTCCAGGTAGTCTTCCAGGACCCCTATACGTCCTTAAACCCGGCCATGAGCATCGAAGAGATCTTGGCCGAGCCACTTCGGGTGCGTGGCACCTCCAGGGTCGATGCCAACGCCCGCATAGCGCAGCTGCTTGATCGGGTGCAACTGCCGGCCGACAGCGGCCAGCGGCTGCCCCGCGAATTTTCCGGGGGACAGCGCCAACGCGTAGCTATTGCCCGGGCGCTCGCTTTGAACCCGCGGCTCATTGTGTGCGACGAACCAGTCTCCGCCTTGGACCTTTCCACGCAGGCCAGGATTCTGGATTTGTTTCTGGAACTTCAGGAAGACACCGGGGTGGCCTACCTGTTCATCTCGCACGACCTTGAAGTGGTCCGGCACATCAGCCACCGCGTCGCCGTCATGTACCGCGGCGAAATCGTCGAATGCGGCGACGCCGCCCAGGTCACGAAGAACCCGGAGCATCCGTATACCCGCCGCCTGCTGATGGCGTCGCCCGTTCCCAATCCCGCGGAACAGAAGAAGCGCCGCGAGGAACGGAAGGCGCTGTCCCTCTAGGCAATCCCCACCTGAGTCCGCAAGGCTCGGGAAGATCGACGGCGACGATCGCCACTGGTGCCTATGGAACAGCCCTGAACGCCATTTCCCTCTCCCCGAAAGTCCTTCATCATGAGCAGCAAGCAAAACCTTGTCCCGGGATTCCAGCAATTCACCCCGCGCACCGGATCCACCATCATTGGCGACCGCCTGCAGTTCTGCGCGGGAGCCGGGGCGGAGACGGTTGCTTCCACACTTATTACGGATCTGGCCGAGCTGCACGGAATTCAAGCGGTACTGTCCGTCAGCGCCCCGGCGGACACTCCAATGCAAGGCGAGGGAACCGACGTCGTACTGAGCATTGACCCGACACTCGCGGACTTTGCCGCGATTGCTGAACCTCTCCGTGCCGAAGCGTACACACTGGAAGTGGGGGAGCGGATCATTCTTACTGCCGCCACCGAGCAGGGGCTCTATTGGGCCAGTCGCAGCTTTTTGCAGCTGATTCAGGCCTCCGGTGATTCCAGGGCGTTAGAGTGTGGAACGGCACTCGATTGGCCGGACTACCCTGTCCGTGGATTCCTCATTGATACCGGGCGTCGCTTCATGGCACCGGAGTTCATTCGGGACTTGATCCGCACCCTGAGCTGGCACAAGCTGAACACCCTCGTCATACATTTGAACGATAACGAGATCGCCAAGGACACGGGACGGAGCTGGGACGAGGCCCAACACGGCTTCCGGCTCCGTGCCGAATCGGGCGAGTTTGCCGCGTTTGCCAGCGCCGACGGGTCCTATTCGCGCCACGATTGGGATTCGTTCGAGGATCTCGCCGCCGCCCACGGAATCACGATCATTGCCGAAATTGATGCCCCGGCACATTCCCGGGCTTTCATCGCCCAGGACCCTGAACTGGGACGCAACAACGGTAATTCGGACATGCTTGACCTCACGGGTGACCACGCCCTGAACTTCATGAAACGGCTCTTTGACGAGTTCCTGCCATGGTTCCGGGGTCCAGTGGTGCACTTTGGTGCGGACGAATATGAGCGGGGCCTGGATGCGGATTTCAAACGCTATTTCAACCAGATGGCCGCCCATCTTCGTGCGGCCGGAAAGTCACCCATGGCGTGGGGATCCATCACCACGATGTCCGCTGGTGCTGGTGCACCGGCTCCCGAAGGATATGACCGCGACGTAGTCATCTGCTCCTGGAACAACGGCTGGTATGGGCCGAAAGAAGCGGTGGCCGATGGGTACCGCATCCTCAACACGAATGACGATTTGCTCTACACCGTGCCGTACGCGGACTACTACTGTGGCGACGGGCTGCGCCTGGAGAAGCTGTGGAGCGACTGGGAACCCCACGTTTTTGGTGGCGATCAGGATCTTCACAAGCAGCACCCGCAGCTCCTGGGATCACTGTCGGCCTGCTGGAATGACCTGGTGCTGCTGGACTACAACGAGCACGACGTTTATCGCATGGTCGCACCGACCTTCCCTTTGCTGGGCCAAAAGATGTGGGGTGGCACGCCTGAGGGCATGAGCTTCAGCGAATTTACCGAACTCGCGGCCCGTGTTGGAGCTTGGCCCGGGCGGGAGTTCGTCCTCTAGGAAGTCCTTCCAAACTGAGCTGGTCATTAAGGATGCGGGGCTGGACGAGTCAGGACGTGCCAGGAGCAGCCATGCTCGAATGGAGCAAGGGCTCCCAGATGCTTGGCTATTTCTTCGACGACCCGAGCATGCGCGCGGCGGAGAGCGACGCACTAACACTCCCGACGAAGGTGGAATCCCCGCCATCAGCTCAAGCCTATGAGGCCCGATTCGAATGTTGACGCACAGTTAATCGTAAGTTCATGACATCGGCCGCACGTGTTAAATTGGCCTTACTACGTTGGCAGGCATGGATAACATTTCACGTAGAGCAATCCTTTCAGCTGGCCTTGGTGCTGGCCTCGTCGCCGCAGTGCCTGGAGCCGCCTTTGCCACTTCCATGGCGGATGACTCCGGTATTCGAAGCAATCCGTTCCTCCTGGGAATCGCTTCCGGCGAGCCGTGGCCGGATGGATTCGTGATCTGGACCCGACTGGCGTTGGATCCGTTGGCCGAAGATGGCTTGGGCGGCATGCCCTCCCGGAAAGTCGCCGTGGCCTGGGAGGTGGCCGAAGACTCCAACATGCGCAAAGTCGTAGCGCGCGGGGTGGAGCAGGCAAGTATCCAAACCGCCCACTCCGTCCATGTTGAGCTGCGCGGGCTGCGCCCGGGGCGCGAGTACTACTACCGCTTCCGCACCGGCCGCCACATCAGTCCCGTTGGCCGCACTCTCACCAGTCCGGCCCGGCATGAAACGCCGTCGTCGTTGGCCATGGCATTCGCCAGCTGCTCACAGTACGAGCACGGCTATTTCACGGCTTACTCGCGACTGGCTCAGGACCACCCGGACCTGGTGCTGCACCTGGGCGACTACATGTACGAATACAAGAAGGGCAGCTACGTGATTGGCGGCGGCAACCCCCGCGACCATCAGGGGCCGGAAACGTCGACGCTGCAGGGGTACCGGCAACGTCACGCACAATACAAGTCCGATGCCGATCTGCAGGCAGCGCACGCAATCGCACCGTGGTTGGTAGTCTGGGACGACCACGAAGTGGATAACAACTGGGCGGATGAGGTTCCCGAGAACAAGGACGCCAATCAGCTCAACGACACCACCGAGCGTTTCCGGCAGCGCCGTACAGCGGCCTTCCAGGCATACTACGAGAACATGCCGCTGCGTCCCTCGTCCGTGCCGGCAGGGTTCGATATGAAGATCTACCGCACCATCAAGTGGGGCCAGCTTGCCAATTTCCACATGATGGATACCCGGCAGTACCGCGACGATCAGCTAGCCGGAGACGGCTGGAAGAAGAACGTCACTGAACGCCTGGCCGAGAACCGAACCATCACCGGGGAGACGCAGGAGAAGTGGCTGCTGGACGGCTTCAAGAACTCCACACAGCGCTGGGACATTTTGGGCCAGCAGGTGTTCTTCGCGGAGCGGGACCGGGACAAGGCTCTCGATATTGACGACGTCTCCATGGACGGCTGGGATGGCTATGCCGCCTCCCGCCGTCGCATCACGGAGGGCTGGGTGGACGCGAACGTTCGCAACGCCGTCGTCCTCACCGGCGATGTACACCGCAACTGGGCCAACGATCTCAAGGTGGATTACAAGGATCCGGCGTCAGCTGTGGTTGGTTCGGAATTGGTGTGCACCTCCATTACCTCCACAGGTGATGGCACGGGGGCAACCACTGATTCGACCATGGCGTGGAACCCGCACCTGAAGTTCTACAACGACAACCGTGGCTACGTGAACACCACAATCACCAAGGACGCGCTCACCGCGGACTTCCGGACCCTTGACTACGTCACGACGCCCGGAGCTCCCGTCAGCACGAAGGCTTCCTTCGTCATTCAGGACGGAATTCGCGGGCTGCAAGCGAAATAAAGGCTGGCATCGAGACCGGAAGGCCGAATCATGGCCTTCCGGTCTTCTATGTTGCTGGGCAATCCGGTGGGCCAGCTGAGCTGGGATGGCTCGTCGTCGGCCATGGACTCGAATTTTGCGGGTCTCACAGATTGGGCGAGGGCCTCATGTCGCGAGCACTGACGATGAATCTCGCGCTGGGTCAACGTGTCCGAGCCGGGCTGGCGCGCTGATACTACCGCTAGGCGGCGAGGCTGATTATCCTCGAACCAGGAGCGGTTCAAGCGACGACGGGATCTAGCTGACCGTGTGCCAAGTGAAAACGCGCTGTGCATCAAGGGAGTAAATACATGAGGCCACTTCGATACTCGATCAACGTCACGCTCGACGGCTGCGCTCATCACGAGGCAGGGCTCCCTCCGGACGAGGAGTCGATGCGCTACTGGACCGCTGTGATGGAGCGAGCCGATGCCCTGTTGTTCGGACGAGTGGCCTACCAGATGATGGAGTCGGCGTGGCACAAGCCGGCCACTGGCACGTGGCCTGACCGGATGGGGGAGTGGCAGATCCCCTTCGCCGAGACCATAGACCGGGCAAAGAAGTACGTCGTGTCGAGCACGCTGAGCGGGGTCGATTGGAACGCCGAGCTGCTGCGAGGCGACGTGGGGCCAGCGGTTCAGCGGCTCAAGAAGGAGTCAGGAGAGGGCCTGTGGGTGGGTGGCGTGAGGCTCCCTCTGGCGTTGGCAGATCTGGGTTTGATTGACGAGTACGAGTTTCTCGTGCAGCCGGTCCTTGCCGGACATGGGCCGACGTTACTTTCCGGTCTGCGAGCGCGCATTCAGCTCGAGCTCGTGGGGCGCCATGAGTTCCGGTCGGGGGTGGTCGCCCTACGATACCGGCCCACGAGCGTAACGGATTGACGTAATTTGTCTTGACTGTTCTTTCGCCTGAGATGAACCCCGCTTGCTTCTCGGCCGCAATGAACACGCATTTTTCCCAGAGCGCACCAGTCTTGGGCTGCAGTCATCGAACCGGCTGCTGTGCGGACCGAGATGCCGTCTTGCTGACGCGAATCGCACACATCTGGCTGGCTCTACAGCGCCTCCAAGGTGACCCCGTGGTTGCGAGGAACTCCCTGCGATTCGAACTTGCACCTCAGGGTGTCTCTGGTACCGGCGTCCATGTCGGCTACGTCGACACGGACAAGGCTGGTCTTGGCGCCCGGTTGAACCGCTCTACCTCGAACTTTGCCGCTCCTAGCTCCGGCGGAAAACGGGCTTCATCTTCTCTGCAGGCATTGTCAGCTGCCCTGCTAACGGCCCCTGACATCAATTCTAATTACACTCATAATTGAGCATGATCGGAAATATTGATGAAA
Source organism: Arthrobacter alpinus (assembly GCF_001445575.1). Taxonomy (NCBI): domain Bacteria; kingdom Bacillati; phylum Actinomycetota; class Actinomycetes; order Micrococcales; family Micrococcaceae; genus Arthrobacter; species Arthrobacter alpinus. Next base: position 2,065,067 of record NZ_CP013200.1, read on the forward strand.
GATGACGAGGCTATGACTGGAGATGCAGACGTGGACCACTTTCACGATGCGGTCACCAGAACAGTCGAGGTCGGAGGAGTTGGCATCGCCTACCGAGAGATCGGCCCCGCCGAGAGTATCCCGCTCGTGGCATTGACACACCTCGGCGCAAACCTAGATAACTGGGACCTACGGATTGTCGGCGCCCTTGCCGTCGGACGCAGGGTCATCCTGCTCGGATAGCAGGGTGTCGGGCGGGATGGTGGCACAAGAAATCGCACACCGCGCCCCGGGTCTAGTTAGCCGTCTAATCCTCGCCAGCAGCGTTCCCCCTTGGCAACGCTTGGGCGTCATCGAACGTCGTTGCTGCTTTCGACAGGTCCGGGCACACAGCCGTCCCGTGCGCGTCAACCTGGTCAACCGCATCAGAGGACCGTGTGGCCTGCAGAGGCAGCGGCAGCTCGTACCGTTTCTGGGGTTGCCGGGCCGCCGGCTGTGAGGGTTGACGTGGACCCGGCTACTAGGGCGACGGCGACCGAATCTGTGCTGGCTACGGCACGGACGGCCTGCTCCACGGTTCGGTAGCGGAAAGCCTGTAGGTCATGTCTTCACCGGTCATCATGGATGAGAAGGGGATCCCGTTCGAACAACTCCAGTTCGAGCAGATCGAAGGCATCACGTCCGGTTTCGGTCCGCAGTCCGTCAGCAGCACGCGTCTGCCTTGCCCTACCGCGACGGCCACTTCACCGCAACACCAACCCTGACTGTGGGGGAAGTCTCCGCCGCTGAAGGGGTATTGCAATTGGCAGACGGCGCCCGGGCAGTCAGACTGAATGCATGCAGACTTACCTCCCATACCCCGACTTTCAGCAGAGTGCCGCCGCTCTGGACACCACAAGGCTTGGCAAACAGCGTGTTGAAGCGTTGCAAATTCTCCGTGCGCTGGTGATTCCGGGATACGGCCGGCAGGAACACCCCGCCGTTCGCATGTGGATGGGACATGTTCCCGCTCTCACCATGTACGCGCTGGCCATGGCGGATGAATGGATCGCGCGCGGCCACCCGGACAACACCCGGGATAGCATCAAGGAGTTCGCCCCGCAGGCCGCCCACCCCGACTATGCGGACAAGATCCCCATGCCGCCATGGCTGGGTGATGCAGATTTTCACGCAAGCCAGCGTTCAAGGCTGATTCAGAAGGACTCGCGCTTCTATGACGCGGTTTTTGCGGACACCCCCACGGATTTGGAATTGCTTTGGCCCGAGCCGCGGAGGGAGATCGTTCCCGAGGACCCTTATGAGGACTTCGTGTGGGTTCTACGAGCGCCGCTAGGTGGCGTTGATCCGGAAAAGATCGACAAGGTCGGAATGCCGGCATGGGGCAAGTCCAAGCCTGAGGATGACAAGAACGACGGCGACGACGGCACCCAAGCTGACGAAAATTCGCGCAGGCCTGTTGCCAAGGGTGCACGCAAGGCGCCCAAGCAACTGACGAAGAAGCCCACTCGCAACCGCAAGCGACAGGACGAGGCTTTCAGGACCGTCCCCGGTAATACTACGGTGCTGATTCCGTTGGAAGACGGTGCCAGGTTTGCCTTGGGTAAGCTTCAAGGCCGCCCGATCACGCTCGATGACGGCCGCTTTGGGCGCACCTTTGAAGTCCAGGAGATCATTGACCGCGCGGACTTCGACTACCCTGCGCTCCTGCAGGATCCGCGGGTCTTCTTCCCGATCCCCGGCCAGTAACGGCCCGGCTTCCTGGCTGCTGCTTCTCCCGTCCGGACGCACTCACCACAACGTTGGTGAGTGCGTCCGTCGTCGTTCTAGATGATTCCCAGAGGGCGAGCGGTTCATGTCGGTCTTCGGCAGCCACGAAACGGACGCAATCGAGCAACCCGTCGTCGCCCAATAGCGTCGGCATCTCTGATGGAAACAGGCAATTTGAATACGGAGGTATTCAAGAAGGATAGAAACTATACTTTACGTATAGTATTGTTTGTTGCATGAGAGAGAACCGCCGAACTGAAATAGTCACCAGCGCCGTCAGGCTGGCTAGAGCCGAAGGGCTCGATGCCGTCACCTACGAGGCCATCGCCCGGAGCCTGAGCATCTCGAAGGCCGGAGTCGTCTATCACTTCCCGCAACGGCGCGATGTGCTGCGAGCGATGGTCGAGCGGACGACATCCGATGTTGCGCTCGTTGTCGAGCAGCGCCACCACGAGACGGGCGAGCCTCGCATGGTCTCGTACGTCACGATGCTACTCGACGGGGTGCTGCCGCTGGAGAGTCCTGCGCTTGCTGGGGCGATCGCCGCCGACGAAGAGCTTGCCCGTGGATGGCGCAAAAACCTGGAGGTCTGGACTGATGAAGTCGTTGCGACAGGAGTTAGTCGCGATGATGTTCTTACCGGATATCTTGCGGCAACGGCCGGGGCATGGACGCAGACCGCTTCCCAGCTCCTTGGAGTGCGTCGCACTATTCTCCGCCTGCTCGGCGCCGACAATCAGGATGTAGCGAAATGACTCGCGTACGACTCTCCGGGGCGCTGTGGGCGCTCGAGATCCTCTTCTTTGTTGCGCATGCCATTGCCCAGGCAGCGTGGACTGTTACGGCGGCGACTTCGGCGAGCAGCTCCATGACGCCAACTTCGTGGCCGACGGACTTCTGTTCCCAGACCGCACGCCCTCGCCTGCCCTGGCGGATGTCAAGGCGGTCTTCTCGCCTGTGCGCCTGGACCTTGCCGGGGCGGGAGCTGGAACCATTCGGGTCGCGAACCGGCATGAGGTCCTTGACCTAGGTGGTTTTCTGCTGAGCTGGCAAGCCGAGTACGACGGCGTCTGCCAGGTCAGAGCCGTCACCTCCCTGCCGCCTGTGGTCGCCGGAGATGCGCTGGAGGTGGCCCTCCCGGAAGAGATAGCTGCTGCGCTCGCCGTAGGCACTGCCATCGTGAGTCTGGCAGTGGTGGTCAGCGATCCGGAAGGGCGTGAGATTGCCAAGAGTGCCGCCGTCGTTCATCGACCGGCAGCGAAGGCGGCTGGGGTCTCGGACGGGGGCACCCAAGGTGAAGCCGATGAGAGGCTCAGCGGAGAGGTGTTGGAACGCGAGCTTCGGGCCTTATTTGGTGAGTTCACCATTGAGCCCCGTCTATGGCGGGCCCCGATCGATAACGACCGGCCATTTTCGTGGCAGCCCAGGGACGATGCTTGGCGGGCTGCTGGGTTGGACAAGATGGAACACACCCGGTCCTTGAACGCTGAAGGAATGCTGATCCATTCTGAGTCGCCGGGACGCGAGTGGGCGCTGCTCACACGTATCACGGCTCGCCACAGTACTAGAGGTCTCGGCGCTGGAGGGAACGGTGCTGGTATCGCAGCTGCCGCGGATTCGCAGGCCGGCAGTAGCCTCCTCGAGCTCTCCATTACCCAGATGTTCACAGGCAACCCACCGGCGCAGCTCCCGCAAATGGGGCTGGATCTGGTTCTCAGCGAAGACTTCTCAGACTTGGAGTGGTTGGGTCAGGGACCTGCTGAAAGCTACCCGGATACGGGTCAAGGCAACACTTTTGGGCGTTTCCGGGCCGGGCTGGAGCAATTATCCACCCCCTACGTTTACCCGCAGGAGAACGGTGCCAGGTCCGGCGTCGAATGGGCTTGCGTGTCTACCCCGGCCGGAAGCACGGCCGAAAGAAGCGTGGCCATGGTTCCGTCGCGGCCAGTGTCTTTGGCCTTGCGTCCTTGGTCTACGGAGGATCTGGCTGTTGCAACGCACGGATTCGAACTCCAGCCGGGTCCATGCCGCTACCTCAGTATCATCCTTGCGTCTTCTGGCGCTGGTACCGCTTCGTGTGGTCCCGGCGTCCTGGACCCCTATATCTTGCCCCCGGATCCACAATCGGTCCGTTTGCAATTATCCACACCCCGCAGAAGTGAAACGAATAAGGAGTAGTTCAAGTATGTCCGACAGCACCGATTCTTCACACGCATTTCCTACAAACAACCTCCGCAACGGCGGCCGCGAAGCTGCGCCCAGTCGTCGGGGAGTTCTGATGGGCTTGGGCGGTGTTGCCGTGTCCCTGGCACTGCCAGCTCAGGCTGCATCAGCTGCTGTGGCAACCGGCAAGAAAGGGCCAGTTGCCGCCAGCACACTCTCCAGGGTTGACCGCGCATTCCTGCGCCACGGATTGATCCACGGCGCATGGGTTCCCGACGATGACAGCGGCCGGTGGCAGCCCAGCACCAGGCAGTAGCTGGATAGTGGCTTCACCACGCCAACGTTTTACGACGCGCCGTTGTGGAACACGGCCTTGATGAACGCGCTGCCGAATTGTACGTGGGCCACCGCCAAGGGCCCGGACGGTTTCCACCTCACCAGCCCGCCTGATCTGTCCAAGCCCATCCTCACAGGTGCCCAGAAAACACGCGCCAAGGATCTGTTTGCCGTATGTTTTGGCGACGAAGAGAACTATAGTCTTGAGCTTCAGGGCTGGTTGGCCGGACTGACCAAAAACCTGCGCAAGGAGGCGCCTGACGCACTGGCACACACCAACCAGTACGCGGGCCAGTGGTCGGATGCTGACACCAGGAACTTCATGGCGGCGGCAGATCCGGACCTGTTGACGTTCGACGAGTACTACTTCTCCATGACCTCTAACTATGCCGGTGGCAGCATCACCAAGCTCTACAACAACGTAGAACGCCTGCGCAGGCTGGCCATGGCTGGTAATGACGGAAGCTTCAAGAGCCCCTTGGGCTTCGGTCAGTACACCATGGGCTTCAAGGCGGGGGATGCTCCTTGGCAAGAAGGCGGCGACTACGTTGTTTCCGAGTCTGAGCAGAACATCATCAGTTACGTCACCTGGGCTATGGGCGGCAAGTGGTTGAACCTCTTCCGTTGGGAAAAGAGTGCCCACGCGACATCCTTGTTGGCGCGGTCCGATGCCGCCGGTAGCTTTACGGTGCAGGCCAATCGCTACGCCGCACTCAACGCACGCATGGCGGCTCTGTCGCCGTACCTGACAAGGCTCCGGAGCAAGTCCATTGCTATTGTCAGTGGGCGCAATGCCGCAGGCGCTAACAGCCAACCATCTGTTCCGCAGTTCTCGGCCGCAGTTGATCCCGGAACAAAACTCGTAGGGCTCTCTGCGAAGAACGTGGGGAGCGCCAATGGAGGGCTCCCCGGCGATGTCTTCTTCGGTTCATTCCGACCCATTCCGGGCATGACTGCTGCCGAGTCTGCCGGAATATACACCAACCCTGAAACCCCGGCATTCATGGTCGTGAACGGCTTGGCCATGCCCAACATTGACAAGACCAACGAGTTCGGTGTGGGCGGTTCAAGCGCGGAAACGGCTCAGATTGTCACTTTGCGGTTTGATCTCGCGGATGGTTCGCTCAAGAAGAACCAGCTGCGCACCGTGGCTGCTGGAAAGGGCAAGGTCAAGCAGGTCAAGCTCGATCACGTGTCTGGGACCATTTATGAAGCTAAGGTCCGTATCGGTGGCGGTCTCGGCGAGCTGTTCTGGTGGGACGTCTAAGTAGCTGAGCCCGACCTTCAAAGGGCCCGCAGTTGTAGCGCGAGCTGCAGCTGCGGGCCCTTGTCGAGGGCGCGTCAAAAATCTGGTTGTGGTTGTGGCGGTTACGGACAGTGTCTGGCGTTACGCCTGGCTGCGGTCGGGTTCTGAGAGCGATTTGAGATCCAGCAGAGTATGGCGTGGTTCGCGGTAGCGGCCTTGGTGATATCAGCCCGCGGGGCAAGTTCGCTGATGATGAGTCCCTTCTTATGAGTCTCTACGCAGGGACGATCATCATTACTCGATAGCGGGAAAGCCTCAGGCTGTGCAGTGACGCGGCGTTCAGTTTGCCCGGGAGACTCCAGAAGACTCCAATCACCTGCGCTGGTAGGGAGATCCGGGTGTCAGTACAGGCGTCGCCGTGGCCTCGTTCATGAAGCAACTTCGCCACTATCAGCACAGCTAGTTAACCGAGGCGCGAGCTGAGTCCATTGAAACAAACGAAACAGGACTCACCTGTGGGTGCTCTCACTGTCGTGGAGCGAGTCCGTGCGGCCACATTAAGCCTGTCCGGGAAAATCCTTGGTCCCGCGGATTTTCTGTCCGCCGGGTGAAGAGCTTAGGCGAAACAGTAAAACCACAGGTCAGAGGCCCTTTTGTGCCCCGGGCCGGCCTCGAACGCGACCGCCCCATTGCACTCGACAGCCGCCGCCGTTGCCGCCGACCTGGTTGGGTGGCGGTCTGCGCCGAGCAGGGACAACCCCTACGCGGCGCAGCTGCTATTTTCCGGCGGCGAGGTCGGCTGAGATCAAGGCGGCACTGCGCAGCAGCTGCGCCCGCACAGTATCCAGAAACGCTTCAGGATCGTCCTGGGCGTTGACGCCCTGTGCCTGCAGGGAGACGTTGACGGCGGCGGTGACGTCGCCGCCAGCGCCGCGCACAGGGGCGGCCATCGACATCAGGCCGATCTCCAGCTCCTGGTCCAGCAGGCACCACCCCCGGTCCCGTACTTCGGACAGAACCTGGCGCAATTCCTGCTCCGAGCCCACGGCTTTTGGCGTCATGGGCTTTATCCGGTGGGCGGCAAAGTACCCGTCAAGCTGGGCGGCAGGCAGGCCGGCCAGCAGCACGCGTCCCATCGAGGTCGCGTGGGCCGGGAACCGGGTGCCCACGGTGATGCCGACACTCATGATGCGCCGGGCGGCGACCCTCGCAACATAGCTGATGTCGCCGCCGTCGAGCACGGCCGCCGACGTCGACTCCCCCAGCAGGGCGGAGAGCGCCTGCAGGTGGGGCTGCGCCAGCTGGGGGAGTGAAAGCGCCGACAGGTAGGAATACCCCAATTGCAGCACCGACGGAGTCAGGGAGAAATTCCGGCCGTCCGAGCGGACGTAGCCCAGCTCCACCAGCGTGTGGAGGAAGCGGCGGGAGGTGGCCCGGCTCAAGTCCGTGCGTTGCGCCACCTCGGCCAGGGTCATGGCCGGATGGTCGGCGTCGAAGGCCCTGATGACGGACAGCCCGCGGGCCAGCGATTGGACATACTGGTCGCTAGGGACAGGCGCGGCGGTCTGTGCCTCGATCATCCCAGGAGGGCCGGTTCGAGGGGCACGGGGATGCGTTCCTGCAGTTCCGCTACCGTGGTGCCGAAGGTTTCGCGCACGCGCACGCCGTCGGGGGTGATGAGGAAGACGGCGTCATTGGTGTAAATGCGCGTGACGCAGCCTACGCCGGTCAGCGGGTAAGTGCAGGCCTCGACAAGTTTTGAGGTGCCGTCCTTGGCGAACAGGCTCATCATGACGTAGACCTCCTTGGCGCCGGTGGCCAGGTCCATGGCACCGCCGACGGCGGGAATCGCGTCAGCTGCGCCGGTGTGCCAGTTCGCGAGGTCGCCGGTCGCGGAAACCTGGAAGGCGCCCAGGACACAGACGTCCAGATGACCCCCGCGCATCATGGCGAAGGAATCGGCATGGTGGAAGTAGGACGCACCGGGCAGTTCCGTGACGGGAATCTTGCCCGCGTTGATTAGGTCCTCGTCGATGTCATCCCCGTGCGCTTCCGGGCCCATGCCGAGCATGCCGTTTTCGGTGTGCAGCGTGACTGCCTGTTCCGGGCGCAGGTAGTTCGAGACCAGGGTGGGCTGGCCAATGCCGAGGTTGACGAAGGAGCCCGCCTTGATGTCGGCGGCCACCAGAGCCGCCAGTTCCTCGCGCCCCAGCCGGGTGCTTTTTTCTTGCGTGCTCATTACTTGACCCCATGTTCTGCCGGTGCCGGCGTGGTGGTGTTGATCTGCACGATCGTGTTGACGTAGATGCCGGGGGTGATGACGTTTTCCGGGTCCAGTTCGCCCGTGGCCACAATGCTACTGACCTGGACGATGCTGGTCTTTGCCGCCGCGGCCATGATGGGGCCGAAGTTGCGTGCGGTCTTGCGGTACACCAGGTTTCCGGCCCGGTCCGCCGTCAGCGCCTTGATCAGCGCGTAGTCGGCGTGGATGGGGGTTTCGTACACGTGTCCGCGGCCCTCGATCATCCGGGTTTCCCGGCCTTCCGCGAGCATCGTGCCGTATCCGGTGGGCGTAAAGAACCCGCCGATCCCAGCCCCCGCGGCCCTGATCCGCTCGGCAAGGTTGCCTTGCGGGACCAATTCCAGTTCGATCTCCCCAGCCCGGTAGGCGGCGTCAAAGTGCCAGGAATCGGACTGCCGCGGGAAGGAGCAGATGATCTTGCGGACCCGGCGTTCCTTGATGAGCAGAGCCAAGCCCGCGTCGGCCTGCCCGGCGTTGTTGTTGACCACGGTCAGGCCCGTGGCGCCGCCGTCGAGCAGGGCATTGATGAGCTCCATGGGCTGCCCGGCGTTGCCGAAGCCGCCGATCAGTACGGTGGAGTTGTCCCGGATGCCGGCGACGGCCTCGGTCGCGGACAGTGCAATGGTAGGCATGTTCTTCCCCTTAGTTCTTTGCCGCGTTGTTGCTGGCAGTGTGGATCTTGGGTGAGGTGACGTTTTCGAGCACAACAGCCAGGCCTTGGCCCACGCCGATGCAGATCGCAGCCACGCCCCAGCGTTCGCCGCTGGCCTGGAGGCTGCGGGCCAGGGTACCCAGCAGTCGGGTGCCGGAGGCGCCCAATGGGTGGCCCATGGCGATGGCGCCGCCGTGTTGGTTCACGATTAGCGGGTCGATGTCCCAGGCATCGATGCAAGCCAGTGACTGGGCGGCAAATGCCTCATTAAGTTCGACGGCGCCCACCTGGTCCCAGCCGATTCCCGCCTTCGCGAGCGCCCGGTTTGCCGCCTCGACGGGCCCGTAGCCGAAGAACTGCGGGTCCACCCCGGCCGCACCACGCCCGGCGATCCGGGCCAGCGGGTTCATCCCCAATATCCCGGCAGCAGCCTCGGAGCCCAACCATGCCGCAGACGCGCCGTCGGATAGCGGCGAGGCGTTCGCCGCCGTCACAGTGCCGCCTGCCACGCCGTCGGCCTCGGGGCGGAATACCGTCTTCAGCCCGGCCAGCTTCGCCGCCGTCGAGCCTGCCCTGATACCCTCATCCCGGCGCAGTTCCGTGCCGGGCATGACGGTGGTCAGGTTGTCGTAGAAGCCGCTGTTCCAGGCCGCATCGGCCAGGGCGTGGGAGTTCGCGGCAAATTCGTCCTGGCGTTCGCGGGTGATGCCATATTGTTCGCGCAGCTGCTCGGTGGCTTCGCCCAGAGACACGGTCCATTCTTTGGGCATAGCCGGGTTGACGAGCCGCCAGCCCAGCGTGGTCGAGGACAAGGCCAGATCCCCGGCCGGGTACGCCCGTTCCGTCTTCGGCAGCACCCACGGTGCCCTGCTCATCGATTCCGCCCCGCCCACCAGCACCAGGTCAGCGTCGCCGACGTTGATCTGGCGCGAGGCGATGATCGCAGCATCAATGGAGGAGCCGCACAGCCGGTTGACGGTGGTGCCGGGAATGGAGGTGGGCAGGCCCGCTAGCAACGTTGCCATACGAGCCAGGTTTCGGTTCTCCTCGCCGGCGCCGTTGGCATTGCCAAACACCACCTCGTCGATCCGCTCCACGTCAAGCTTCGGTGCGCGGGCTACGGACTCCCGGACCACGTGCGCGGCGAGATCATCCGGGCGGACGCCCGCCAATCCGGAGCCAAACTTGCCAAAGGGGGTGCGGACAGCGTCGTAAAGGTACGCATGGTTCATGGGAGTTCGTCCTTTTGTTCGGTGAAGTGGGGCTCGGCGTCGAGCCCGGCGAGGATCGGCTGTGCGGTCTTGAAGGCCGTGTTGGCGGAGGGGACGCCGCAATGGGCGGCGTCTTGGCGGTTCGGGGCGGGGGTTGGGGTCATGGCTGGGTCTGAGCGATCAGGTCTCGGAGCAGCCGGGCAACCTCGGCGGGCGCTTCTGCGGACGCCTGGTGGGCAACGCGCGGGAGGGTCACGAATTTGGCCACCGAATCTGCCGGCCCGTTTGAATTGGCGGCGCGTTGGGTGGCCCCTGCGTTCACTGCCTCCACCATTTCCTGCATCATTTCCGGGGTCGCCACCGAGTCCTCGGCACCGGCTACGGCAAGCAGCGGGACGCGGATCCGTCCCAGGTCGTTCCGGACGTCAAAGCCGGCCAAGGCCCCGCAGCAATGGGCGTAGCTGAACCGGTCCGCGTCGCGCAGGGAGTTCAGTAGCCGGCCGGACAGGGCGGGGTCCCGGTCCATGAAGCCTTCAGCAAACCAGCGCTGAGCGGATCCCGGGATCATGACGGGGGTGCCCAGCGTCCGGACGGTTTCAGCCCTCTCCTCCCAGGCCTGCGGTGTGCCGAGCTTCGGCCCGGAGCATACTACGGAGACGCTGAGGAGGCGGTCCCCATGGTCGATTCCCAAGTGGAGGCCGACGGCGCCACCCAAGGAAACGCCGGCGTAGTGGAAACGCGCGCCGGGAGCGATCGAATCCACGAGCCCGACGACGGACTCCGCCAGTTCGGCCACCGTAAACGGTGCCTGTGATGCGGGGGAGGCTCCATGGCCGGGCAGGTCCCAGGCCACCACGTCCATCTCTGTCCCATCCGCGTCGGCGCCCAGGAGCCTGCCCACTTCTTCCCAGAGCACGGAAGAGGTTCCGAGGGAGCAGCCCACCACCAGCAGCGGCCGGTTTCCCAGCGGGCGCTGTGGCGACAGCAGCACGGCCTTGACGGTGGGTGCGTGCGTTGTCACGACGGTCCCGTTTTCTGTCATGTCATTCATGGCCTGCTCCTTTGAAGTTGACCTCCAGGGCTTGAATGGTTCCTCGCCGGTGGTCGTGTTGGTGACGTAAGTGACGGTACAGCAGAAGTTCGCTCTTTGTACAATAGTTCACATGCCGAACAAATGATGAAGCGGCGGGTCCATTTCGACCCGGCAATTTGGCGCCAGGAGAGGTGGCATGCCTCGCTGTTCGCGCCAGGGGCCAGCCTTCAACGGTTCCCGATGGTTGGAAACTGCGCCAGGGGCTATGGTGGTGGGCCTGTGCGCGGATCCCAGGCAGGCAAGGAGGTCGGGAAGCTCTGCTCGACCGGGTTGCAGTTCCCGGTCCTGGCAACCAGGGGGCCGGGGTCACCGAAGCGAATAGTTCTCCCGTGTTCGACGGCAGGGAAAACCCGACGCGTCCCTCGTTTTCGAGCTGCGCCGTTTACTGCCGGAACTGCTTTGCGCCGCTGCCAGCCACCGGCGGCCCGCGGCGCCAAGCAGTGCCATGGACCGCATTGAGGGACGTCTATGCCAAAGATTCATATCCATAGAATATGAATCCTGCTGAAATGTGTATTTCCCATAAGTAATCTTTGCGTCCTAATCTGGCATGGGAGCGTATCCGTTCCCGGTAACCGAAGGGTGGACGTCGTGGAAGTGCGCCAGATGCGGTACTTCATTGCGGTGGCTGAGGAAAAACACTTCGGCCGTGCGGCTCAACGCCTGCACATGGCGCAGCCCCCGCTCTCCCAGCAGATCAAGGGACTCGAAGAACAATTGGGTACCCAGTTGCTGGTTCGCACCACCCGGAAGGTTGATCTCACAGCGGCCGGCGAATTGCTGCTGGCCCGGGCCCGGCTGCTGCTGGCCGAGATCGAAAAGCTCGAACAAGACGTCAAGCTCGTGGGCCAGGGTGCAAGCGGCGTGCTGCGGATCGGAGTTTCCGGCACCGCAACGTACAGGTTGATGCCCATGATCGTTCAAGCAGCACGGGTCCATATGCCCGGATTGCGCCTGAGCGTTCAGGGGGAGATGCTCACCCCCGAAATGGAAATCGCCTTGGAAGAACAACGTGTGGATGTCGCAGTGTTGCGCCCACCTATCCGTTCAAACCAACTGAGCCTGAAGTTCCTGGAAAAAGACGAACTGGTTGTGGCCCTGCCAGAAGACCATGCACTGGCCTCACGCGGATTGCTCGACCTCACGGACCTCGCCGAGGAACCCTTTATTACCTACCCTGAGACCTCCGCGGTCAATACGATCGCCACAGAGGCCTGCCGCCAGGCGGGTTTCAGCCCCCACGTTGTTCAGGAAACCCAAGAAACCTCGACCCTGCTGTCATTTGTTGCTGCAGGGATGGGTGTGGCATTGGTCCCCACCGCCCGGCGCATGTTCGCGCTGCAGGGCATTGTCTTCCGCCAACTGCGCAACGCGCCCGCGGTCGATCTTGCCGTCGCCTGGAAAACAGATACCGAAACCGCTCTGCTGAAAAAGTTCTTGGACCTCTTTGAGAGTCCAGCCCCCACGGAAGGAAACCCGGCGTGAAGATCCTGCGCATCGAAGCGATCCCCTATTCGATTCCCTATACCCATCCGCTTAAATTCGCCAGCGGCCAGGTCACGGACGCTGAACACGTTCTGGTGCGCATCCACACCGACCAGGGACTCATCGGTGAGGCCGACGCACCACCGCGCCCGTACACCTATGGCGAAACCCAAGCATCGATCGTCACCATCATCGAAAACATCTTTGCCCCGCAAATTATCGGGCTCGACCCCTTCGACCGCGGCAAGATCCACGAAATCATGGCCCGCACCATTCATAACCAAGTGGCCAAGGGTGCGCTGGACATCGCGCTATGGGACTTGATGGGCAAAGCGCTTGGCACCCCGGTGCACAAGCTGCTGGGCGGCTACACCGATTCGATGCGCGTCTCACACATGCTTGGCTTCCGACCGGCCCAAGAATTACTCGATGAAGCACTGCGTTTTGGCGAAGAATACGGGATCACCACCTTCAAGCTAAAGGTGGGGCGCCGCCCGCTGGCCCTGGACATCGAGGCCTGCCACGTACTGCGCGCCGGACTTGGTGAAGATGTAGAACTCTATCTGGATGCCAACCGCGGCTGGAGTGCCAACGAGGCCATGGAGGTCCTGCGCCGCACTGAAGGCCTAGGGTTGACAGCGCTGGAAGAACCCTGCGACGCGAAAGAGGCCATGAGCCGCCGTCGGCTCGTGGAAAAATCCCCGATCCCCATCGTGGGAGACGAATCTGTGCCCACCGCGGGAGACGTTTCGCGCGAACTGCTCTCCGGCGGCTCGAACGCGATCTGCATCAAGACCGCCCGCAGTGGATTCACCGAGGCCACCGAGATCCTGGGATTATGTACCGGACTTGGAGTCGATGTGACCATGGGCAACCAGATCGACACGCAGATTGGATCGTTGGCCACCGTCACCTTTGGCGCCGCTCACGAGGCCACCACGCGCCGTGCCGGTGAGCTGTCCAACTTCTTGGACATGGCTGATGACTTAATGGCCGAACCCATCCGCATCAACGGCGGCCGCATTTCGGTGCGCAACGTGCCCGGTGTTGGCGCTGCCGTCGATGAAGAGAAGCTCGCCCGTTACCGCCAGAACTAGAAATTCCTACCCCAAAGCACTCACAGGAGGCACCATGATATTCCTCGCCCGTATGGACGTATCCTTCCCGGCTCACTTGACCCAGGAGCAGATCGTCGATTTCACAGCTCGCGAGAAGGAGTACTCCGGTGCCCTACAGCGCAGCGGCAAGATGGCCGGCATCTGGCGCATCGTCGGCGAATATGCCAACCACTCGATCTTTGACGTTGAGTCCAACGACGAGCTGCACCAGATTCTCAGTGGTTTCCCGATGTACGCCTACATGAAGATCAAGGTCACGCCGTTGGCCAAGCACCCGAACTCGATCCGTTAGGCGGATCGGCGACATGATCGCCGCCAGAACACAACGCCGGTGGGCCGTGTCATTACGATGCGGCCCATAGTCGTTCCCAGCTCCCTGCGGACCTTGAACTCCACGTCGGATCTGCCGTTGCAGGGGCGCGGCGTCCATTGGGTACCGATAAATATGTTTGCCATATGAATCGAGGTGAAAAAAGTATTTCTCTCTTCTCAATAAGCGGCATACATTGAAGGCATGCAAAGTCGCTGTGACAGCAGTCACTGCACCATGTGATGTCGAAGCAGCGCATCAACACCCCCTCCAACAGGAGAATCGAAGGAGTAACTCGTGAGCACCGAAACCACCGCCAGCGCAGCCGCCTCAGGTAACGCAGCCACCGACCGTTTCCGCCAGTCAGGCAAGACCTCCGCCGTCGTGGCTGACATCGAGCGCGTCAACTTGCTGGCCAGCAAGTTGATCAAGGCTGCCAATGACATCGTCCTCGAAGAGCGCGTGAGCTACGACGAGTTCAACGCCCTCAAGGCATGGCTGATCAAGGTCGGCGAAGACGGCGAATGGCCGTTGTTCATGGACGTGTGGCTCGAGCACTCCGTCGAGGAAGTCGCCACCGACCACCGCGAGGGCAACAAGGGTTCCATCGAGGGCCCGTACTACATCCCTGAGTCCCCGGAGCAGAAGTCCCCGGCCAAGATCTCCATGCGCGACGACGAGAAGGGAACCCCACTGCTCTTCCAGGGCCAAATCCGTTCCACCGATGGTTCGGCACTGTCCAACGCCAAGATCGAACTGTGGCACGCCGACGAAGAGGGCTTCTACTCGCAGTTCGCCCCAAACATCCCGGACTGGAACCTGCGCGGCACCTTCATCGCCGACGCGGACGGCAACTTCCAGATCAGCACCATGCAGCCTGCGCCGTACCAGATCCCAACCGACGGCGCCTGCGGTCAGATGATCGCCGCCGCCGGCTGGCACGCATGGCGTCCGGCCCACCTGCACCTAAAGGTCTCGGCACCGGGCCACGAACTGCTCACCGCCCAGCTGTACTTCCCGGGCGACGTGCACAACGACGACGACATCGCCACCGCGGTGAAGCCGGAACTGCTGCTCGACATCCAACCGGCCACCGACGGTTCCGGCGTGCAGACCACCTACGACTTCGTGCTTGACCCCGAAGCCAAGTAGATTCCTGCACCCACCTCGTCACGGCGGGGCTCTTCGGAAGCCATTCCGAGGGACCCCGCCGTTGCCGTACCACCGCACTTTGCGGGAGGCCACTCGCGGCGTCGCCGCCGAGTAGCCAGACAACACCAAGACCACGTTCGTATGCCGGCAATTCCATGTGAAAGAGAACCAACCATGTCCCAGGAAGCGGTATTGAACTCGGTGGATGCGAGCCAACTGCGGAGGGCATTTGGCCAATTCGCCACCGGTGTCACGGTGGTCACCACACAGGGGACAGACGGCAAGGCGTATGGCGCCATGGTGACGGCATTCGCCGCTGTGTCGGAGGACCCGCCCCTGGCCCAGATAACCTTGACCCGCAGCTCTAAGGCAGCCAAGCACCTGGACGGGTCGTCATTCGCCATCAACGTTCTCTCTGCAGACCAGGTGGAAGTTGCCCGACACTTCTCAGGGCAGCCGAGTGACTGTGAACCCGAGTGTGTCCTCAGCGGAGATGTCCCGGTGCTGGTGGGCAACGCCGCCACGCTGGAATGCCGCGCGTGGAACAACTACGACGGCGGCGACCACATCATCGTGGTTGGCGAAGTTCGCTCGCTGACGGTGGGAGACGCGGACCCGCTACTTTTCCACGAGGGCGCGTTCCACCAAATCGGTGGACGGCTCGGGGACGGGCAGGATGACAGCTGGTTCGCCGGCGCCAAGTTCTTCCAGCCGATTGTCCCGCAGGAACACTGAGCCGCGCAGGAGCTGAACCACTGGGCCTGGACCGGGTGGAAGCCCGTATCTGAACGCGAGCTGTCCCAGCCTGGACTGCAGTCCACCGAACAGCACGAACACTTGCGAGAGGCCCTAGACAGCAACGACGCTGTCTAGGGCCTCTCGCGTGCTTGCCCAATGTCCGAGCCGCACGTGGGGGAGATACGACGGTCCGACACGACGTGCCCGTAACTACCGAACCGGATCTCACCCTGTGTCGCACCGCTGAAGCTCAACCGAGGGCACGAAGAAATGCCGTGTCGTCTGCCGCCACCCGCTCCGGGTATTCCCACAGGACCAGATGCCCCACGTCCGGATAGATCGTCAGGACAGACCCCTCGATGCGTACGGTCAGGACCTCCTTATCCGCCAGTGAAAGCAGGTGGTCGTGGCCGCCTCACAGGATCAGCGTGGATGCATCAATGGTTCCCGATTCTGTGGGCGGCGTGGCTGAGCACAAACCGCCAAGAATGGATTTCCACACGTGCCCGGGCATCCTGGTGCCGTCGTCCACCCGGTCATCGATGAACCATGCGGGAACTTTGTGCAACAGGGGAAACCAGGACAGCGATTGCCTGACCCACGCCACACCGACGGGATCCGTGAGGGCCTGAAAGATCGCGGAGACATCCGCGGCCTGTTCTGCCAACGAGTATCCATCCCAGGGATTGCCCGCGCCTCCCTGGCCACGAAGATCTGGCGCGTAGAACCTGAATCCGGCCAGCAGGGGTGCCACGCGGTCAAAGCTTTCGAATGATTCCCCGTTTCGCATGCAACAACATCAGCGGTTTGGCATCCGGGTCGCCGTCGATCAAACACGGCACCTCGAAGCCAGTGGTGAGCCAGCGTTTCCTGACCTCGGATCCCATGGCTTCAGGCTACGCCGGGGAAACCAGCCTGCATATGCTCAGCGCTCGGTGTCCCGGTACCGGGCGGCAAGCTCGGTGCGCGAGGTCACGCCAAGCTTCGAGTAGATCCGGGTCAGGTGATACTGGACCGTCTTGGAGCCGATGAAAAGCTCCTCGGCGGTCTTCTTGTTGCTGGCCCCCGCACAGACCAGCGAGGCCACCGCCTTTTCCTGGGAGGTGAGCGAGGACCAGTCCGCTGCGTCCCGGCGCGGGACACTGATGCCGGTGGCCTGCAGCTCGCGGTTGCAGCGCTCGATGTAGATCGTTGCGCCCAACTGGGTGTAACCTGCCAGCGCCCTGGTCAGCGGACCGGCGGATTCGCCGCGCTTCCCGGCTCGCCGCAATGACTGCCCGTAGGCATACTCAATATTTGCCCGCAGGACCGGCAGCGTGAGGCCCCGCAACTGGGCCAGTGCGTCTTCGAAGGCATCGCGCGATCCCTCTAGATCACCGTGCGTACCCAGTACCTGCCCGCGCACCACCAGGAAGCGTGCAGTGGTCGAACGGTGCTTCCGCTTGCGGGCTGCGGCCATGAGCGGTTCCATGAATTCCTGGGCCTCGTCGAAGCGTTCCTTGCGTACCAAGGCATCGGCGTACATATCGTGCCACGGCCAGAATCCCGGCTCGTCGATCCCGCGCGATCGGTCCAGCAGCAACAAAGGCTCCAACGCCAGAATGACCTCGTCGTAGTCGGCGCGGGCCCGGGCCGCCGCCGCCCTGGCCATCCGATAGGGCACCTGCATCACCTCGTAGCTGCCGGTCCTGGCCCAGGCCTTGGCCAGATGGGCCTCGACATCCTCGTGCTCGCCGCGCATGGCGTGGATCTGCACCGCGGTGTAGTGCAGCAGTGGGCGAACCAGCTCGATGCCTGACCTTTCCTGCAGTGCGATGCCTGCCCGCACGGTTTCCAGTGCCTGGTCCCAGTCCCCGGCGGAGTATTCAGCCCGGGCCAGCCACGCCCTTGCCCATAGGGCAATCCGGTGGGAGCCTTCGGTGTAGTCAGTGGAACTGGAAATCGTGAGTTCGTGCCGGGCCAGTTCAATCTGGTCCCCGGCCACATGCAGCCAGCCCATGGCCATTTCGGCGCGCTGGCGCTGGGCGCCTGTGGGTAGGGTGGCGAGCATCCGGTCCAGGATCTTCTCGCCCTCGAGACCCCGCCCGAGCATGCCCAGTCCCAGGCCCTGGATGGCCGATGATTCCACGGCGACAGGGCTTCCCTCGTCGGCCAGCTCCAGCGTCCGTTCGGCCCACTCCACGAGCCTGAGCCCATCCAGCCGGCCCAACGAGTCAAGGACCCGGCGCTGGGAAACGGTCGCCATGATCTTGGTTTGCCGTGCGTCCTCGGCGCCCGTCCACGCGCGGGAGAGCCACCGGTCCGCGGTCAGCGCCTGGCCTTGGAGGATGGCAATATACCCGGAGAGCAGGTCGCTCTCGGGGCTGGCTGCCAGGGAAGCCAGTTCCTCGGAATAGGCCAGCGCGAGGGGCAGCTCGCCGGCTGCCACCGTGGCATCGACGGCCTTGAGTAACAGCGGCTCGCGTTGGGCCGCGTTGGTTGCGAGGTGGGCAGCCCGGTGCAGGGCGGCTGCTGCGGAGGACCACTCGCCCTTGCCCGCCTGGTTCTCTGCGAAGAGTTCCAGCTGGTGCGACAGCGCAGGATCGGAAAGCAATGTGGCATCGGCGCGGTGGGCCAGGGCGTCACCCGCGCATTCGTCCAGGGCGGCAGCGGCGGTGTGCAGTGCCAAACGCCGAGATAGGGGAATCAGGTGGTAAACAGCCATGTGCTTGATGTTCCCGGTGAACATCAGGTGGAGGTTTCCGCCGCTGCCGGCCACCTCCACCAGGGTAGAAGCCACGCATTCTTCCACCAGGGGCAACGGTTCGTCGACCTCGGCCAGGGTGACGACCGCATCCAGCCGGGACCCATTGCCCAGGATGGCGGCGGCCTCGATGACGGATCGGGCCTGCGTCGACAGGGCCTGAAGCCGTTCGGCAACTCCTGCAGACACGGCCTGTGGCGCCGGGAACCGATGGTTCAGGTGGTTCCAGGATTCGTCGGGGTTTTCCCGGATCAGTTCCAATGCGGTGTGGATGTTGCCCGCGGTGTAGGTGGTCAGCTGGTCGGCCGCGGCTGCCGAAAGCTCCACGCCGAGCCTGGCAATGGAAATTTCCTTCAGGTCCGCGGCGGTTGGGGGGTCCAGTTCGATGGTGGTGCTGTGCGGTGCCTCAAGGAGTTCACGAGCCCCGGGCGGAAGGAATGCGGCTTCCTCCTGGCGGAGGGTGATGAGGATCAGAACCTGTTCCGTATGGAGCCGTCGCCAGGCATACAGGAGCGCGGCGAGGGACTGGGCATCGGTCCACTGCAGGTTTTCCAGTAGGAGGATTGCGCTGTGTTTGCCTGCGGTTTGGATGAAGGCTAGCAGGCGTTCGGGCAGCGGCGTCTGACTTGCCGCATCGCTTGGGCCAAGCAATTCCTGCAGGGCTGATCCGGGGATGTCCTTTTCCCACCGTGCCCCGGCGGAAATCCAAGAGGCAATGTGTTTGTTGTTATCCATGAAGCGCCGAACCAAGGTGCTTTTTCCGCACCCTGCAGGGCCGCTGACAACCACCAGCTGGGCAGCACCGGCCTCGGCCATATGCAGCAGCCGTCCCAGAAGTGCCATAGTTCGTTGTTGATGCATAGATTCGCCGCAGCCAACCTTTCAAGGAAAAAGATGGGGGCCGCATGAACACCGTTGTTCACGCAGCCCCAGCGACCGGTTGTCCACCCGGCCTATGGTTACTTAGCGATCAGGGTCCGTGCCGAGGGGCTCGCCGGCAGCTGGGTCTCGGAGTTGCGCAAGGGAACAAAGGCGGTCACCATGGCACCAACGATAGCAACTGCGGCGAAGACGTAGAAGGCGACGTGGTTCTGCACGCCTGCTGCGATGAGCAGTCCGCCGATCAACGGGCCGAAGATGCCGCCCAGCCGGCCGAACCCAGCGCACCAGGCTACCCCGGCGCCGCGGGCGGCGCTGTTGTAGTAGTTGGAGACGAACCCGTAGATCAGCACCTGCGTTCCGATGGTTCCCACTCCGGCCACCGCGACGAGCGCGAGCAGGATTCCGAAGGGAAGGTGCATGGTCAGCAGGATCATGGCCACCGCTGCAAGGAAGAACGTCGTGGAGACCACACGTTTGGCCCCGATGCGGTCGGCGCCGACAGAGGCGATCAACCCGCCTACGACGGCGCCGGCGTTGAGTACCAACAGGAAGACGAGCGAGTAGGACTTGCCGTAGCCAAACTGGGACATGATCTGCGGCAGCCAGGTGTTGAGGCCGTAGGTCAGCATTAGTCCGGCGAAGCTCATCAGGCCCAGCAAGAGGGTGGGCAGGGCGTACTTCCTGGAGGCCAGTGCACGGAAACCGATCTTGGTGTTGGCGGGTTCGGTTTCAAGTGCGTTGGTGACCTGCGTCGGGGCCGGTGCGGCGATCGGGACGCCGGTGCGGAGCGAGGCGCGCTGGGCTTCTTCGGTGCGGCCGCGGGCCATGAGCCATTCGGGGGACTCGGGCAGCTTCACAAGCGCCATGGGCAGCAGGAACAGTAGTGGAGTGGCGCCGATGAAGAAGAGCCCGCGCCAGCCGATGTGGTCCATCAGGACGATGGCCAGTACTGATGCCAGGACGCCACCCACCGGTACACCGGAGTAGACGATGGCGTTGTAGTAGTTGCGCTTGCCTTTGGGGGCGAACTCTGCCACGACTGCACCGGCGGTGGCCACCAGCGCGCCGACACCGAGCCCGGTTGCGAAACGTAGGGCGCCGAACGCCACGATGTTCGGGGCCAGGGCAGTCAGGCCCATGAATACGGAGAACCAGATGATGCCGGTGATCATGATCTTCCGGCGGCCGAGGTAGTCCCCGATCGCGCCGGTGACCAAGGCGCCGACCATGACTCCGAGGAGAGCCCAGCTACCCAGCACCCCGGCGGTGGCCGGACCGATTTGGCCAAGTTGGGTGGGATCGTTCAGGAGAGTGGGAACGATGGTTCCGTAGACCACGAGGTCGTATCCATCGAAGATCAGGGCGATGGCGGCGATCGTCACCACCCAGTGGACGGTGTTTTGTTGCTTCTTGGTGGTGCTTTGTTCCGGTGATTTCACGATTAGCTCCGTTGATTCATGGGCCCCGGGCGCACGACATTGTGCGGGTGTCAGGGCATGAACAAGTCCACAGGTTTGTGCCTGCGGCTTGGACGCCGTGGCCCGAGAAAGAATCGGGTGGCAGGCCGTGGAATGGTGGGGTGCGGAAAGTGCGCCTGGGGCGGCGCCTGGCCGCCCCAGGTAATGCGGGGTAGTTTTGTTAGCCGAGGTCCCCGCCGGCCACCGGCAGCGTACTGCCGGTGATGTATGAAGCCTCGTCGGAGGCCAGGAACGCGATGGGTCCGGCCTGTTCGTCGAGGGTTCCGTAACGCTTCATCAACGATGAATCGATGGTCTGGTCCACGATCTGCTGGTACCAGGCTTTTTCCTGTTCACCCTCGGGGGAGGGCCCGCGCTTGACCTGGCGTTCCGGCGCCTCGGTGCCGCCGGGCGCAGTGGCGACTACGCGGATTCCGTGGGCGGAGCCCTCCATAGCCAGCGCAGAAGTGACGGCCTTGACCCCACCTTTAGCACCCGCGTACGGGACGCGGTTGAGCCCGCGGGTTGCCACCGAGGAAACGTTTACGATGGTGCCGGATCCGGCCTTGATCATTTCCGGGAACGCCGCGCGGCACATCCACAGGGTCGGGAAGAGTGAACGCTGAATCTCTTTGCCGATTTCCTCCGGGGAGTAGTGCTCAAACGGCTTGGCCCAGATAGTGCCGCCAACGTTGTTGATCAGCACATCTATGCGGCCGTATTCGGTCACCGCCGCGGTCACGGCTGCCAGCGCGCCCTCAAAGACCTCGAGGTCGGCGGTCACACTCAGTGCCTTGACGCCGTGGGTACGCAAACCCTCGGCAACATCGTGGACCAACGGGGAGCGATCCACCAGAACCAGCTCTCCGCCCTCGGCGGCAATACGCCTGGCCACTGCCCATCCGATGCCCTGTGCGGCACCGGTGATGAGCACTACCTTGGAGGCGAAGCGCCCTGCGTGGAAGGACTCGGGCAATCCTGCCTCGGCCGTCAGGTTCACGGCATTCTCTGCGGTACTCATGCGACTGGATTCCGTGATGCTGCTGCCATGGTGGCCTTAGCATGATCGTTGTGGTTGATGATCGCCTTGCGGGCATCATCCCGGTTCTGGTTCTCAAAGGCGGAGACGATTTCGAGGTGGTCTGCGTCCACGTCCCCGTTGATCCAGTGCTCCTTGCGCAATACCTTAGCCATCAGGGCGGGGATTTCCAGGCGTGTGTAGGCCTGGTGCAGGTGCTCGTTGCCGACGCAACTGAAGAGGAACTCGTGGAAGGCATCGTTGGTGACGGTGAATTCCTCGGAGTTGACGAACGCCTCCTTGTTTAGGGTCTTGCCGGCCAATTCGGCCAGCACCCTGAACTCCACCAGCTGCTCGGGAGTCAGCTTGCCCATGGTCAGTTCCACGATGGCCAGTTCAAGTGCCATGCGTGCGTCAAACTGCGCCTCGAAGGTTGCGTGTTCTTCGCCGATCTCGTAGGCCGGCAGTGCTGCGGGGGCCTCGGCGGGGGCGGCTGCTGCTTCGGGCGCCGGTGCCGTGACGGTGTCCGGGAGCACAGCTAGGGCGAACTTCTCGAAGTAGAAGTTCTGCGGCTTGATGCCTTCGGCTTCCAGGTGGCGGCGGACGCCTTCGACCATCGGCGGGGGACCGCAGAGGTAGATGTCCACGTCGCCCTCGGCCAGGTGGTGCGGCTCGAAGTGGTTGGTGACGTAGCCCTTCTTGGCCGCGTTGCTGGCCGGGTCTCCAACAACGGTATCGAAGGTGAACCCGTCGATGCGTGCCTTGTAGTCTTCCAGAGTCTCGAGCTCGACCAAGTCGGTGTCGGTGTTGACGCCGTAGATCAGGTGCACGGAGTTCGGGTTGGTACTCTCGGAGAGCTTTTCCAAGATGGAGAGCAGTGGCGCCAGGCCGGTGCCGCCGGCCAGCAGTAATGCCTGACGCTTCGGTTCGCGCAGGAAGAAGCTGCCCATCGGGCCGGTGAAGGTGAGCTTGTCCCCGACCTGCGCCACATCGCGCATATAGGTGGACATCAGTCCGCCGTCGGTGATGCGGATCAGGAAGGAAACGGTAGCTACTTTCGGGCCCGAGCTGAAGGAGTAGGAACGCGTCTGGCCGCCGGAGCCGGGAACCTCGATGTTCACGTACTGGCCGGGAAGGTAGTTCAGGTCATCGCGGTTCTCGACCTCGAGGCTGAAGGCGTAGGTGGTCTCGGAGATGCGGCGGATCTCGGTCAGCGTTGAGGAAAAGACGGAAGCGGCGGTCTTGGCGACGGCAGAGGTAGTGGGGATCTGGAGCACCAGATCGGACTCGGGGATCATCTGGCAGGGCAGGCAGTAGCCCTGTGCCGCCTCCTCGTCGGTCAGCGCCTCCTCGATGTAGTCGCCGCCGTCGAACTTCCCGGATTCGCAGAATGACTTGCAGGTACCGCACGCGCCGTCGCGGCAGTCGAGCGGGATGTTGATCCGGGCCTTGTAGGAGGCGTCGGCGACGGTTTCACGGGGTCCAACCTTGATGAATCGGGTGATTCCGTCCTCAAAGGCGAGGGCTACCTGGTGAGTCATGAGGGGTGCTCTTTTCAAAATAGTGCGATGGTTCAGAAGGTGGTGCGGGGGCTCAATCGCCCCCGCACGCCGATCGGTCGGGCCAGGAGGGACTTATCGAAGATCAGATGTGGTAAATGTCCACGATGTGGTGGATGTAGTCGTTCTTCAATACGACCTTCTTGGCCATGATCACCGGCTGGGTGCCGGAGTAGTCGATGGTGTAGAAGGAAGTGCCGAAGTAGGTGTCCACGTTCTGGTAGCGGTAGTACAGCGTGAACCAGTTGAAGCGCACCTCGACCTGGTCGCCGTCGACGGACACGATCTCAACGTTGGTGATGTTGTGGCCGGTGCGCGGCTCAGGTAAAGATGTGGCCGAGGAGCGGTCGGTCTTGATACGGAAGACGCGGTCTTCCAGGCCGCCGCGGTTTGCGTAGTAGATCAGTGAGATCTCGCGCTGCGGGTCTTCCGTCAGCTGGTCGTCATCGGCCCAGGCAGGCATCCAGAAGGTGGCCTCGGGGTGGTAGCAATCGATCCAGCGGTCGAAGTCGCGGTCATCGAGGAACCTGGCCTCACGGTAGAGGAACTGCTTGATCTCCTCGAGCCCCTTCTCCCCGGCGCCGGTCTGAACCGTGGTAACGATGGGATTAGTGATTGCAGTCATGGTTGTTCCCCTGTTCGGTGGTGCCGGTGGTGCCGTTGGCGGCGGATGCAGCTTCTGCGGCAACGGCCTTACGCATCGAGTTGAGCCAATAGCCATGCTGGATAGGGTAGAGGCCCTCGTCCTCGGTGCGAGCGCCGGAGGAGATCGGCAACAGGCCAATCTTCTTGGCGTTGTCGTCGGCACCGGTGATCTGGTGTGTGGCACCGCGGGAGAGGTCGTTCCACTTGGCGGAGGTGGCCATGTAGGTCTTCTGGCAGGAACGGAATTCCTCCAGGTCATCCGGGGTAGCCATGCCGGAGGCGTTGAAGAAGTCCTCGTACTGGCGGATGCGGTTGGCGCGGGCCTCGTCGGACTCGCCGACCGGTGCGATGCAGTAGATGGTGACCTCGGTCTTGTCCACAGCGACCGGGCGGAAGACGCGGATCTGAGAGGAGAATTGGTCCATCAGGTAGACATTCGGGTACAGGCAGAGGTTGCGAGAGACCCCGATCATCCAGTCGGCCTTGGCCTCGCCGTGGGCGGCGACGAGCTCGTCGCGCTTCTCTGCCAGCGGGCGGTTGGCCGCGTCCAGCCATTCGGTCCACAGCAGCAGGTGACCGTTCTCGAAGGAGTAGTAGCCACCTTCCTGCTTGTCCCAGCCGCCGGCGTCCATGGTCTTGGTTTCGTTGGACGATTCGCCGGAGGTGCGGCGGGCCTGGGTGGCGGCGTAGTTCCAGTGGGTGGCAGAGACGTGGTAGCCGTCGGCGCCGTTTTCGGCCTGAAGTTTCCAGTTGCCGTCATAGGTGTAGGTAGAGGAGCCGCGCAGGACCTCAAGGCCATCGGGTGACTGGTCCACGATCATGTCGATGATCTTCGTGGATTCGCCCAGGTGCTCGGTCAGGGGCAAGACGTTCGCGTTCAGCGAGCCGAAAAGGAAGCCGCGGTAGGACTCGAAGCGCGCCACCTTAGTCAGGTCGTGTGAGCCGTCCTTGTTGAAGCCCTCCGGGTAGCCGGCGCCGCGGGAATCCTTGACCTTGAGCAGCTTGCCGGAGTTGTTGAACGTCCAGCCGTGGAACGGGCAGGTGAAAGTGGTCCGATTGTCCGTCTTGCGGCGGCAGAGCATGGCACCGCGGTGGCTGCACGCATTGATGAGGGCGTTGAGCACGCCTTCCTTGTTGCGCGATATCACGATGGGCTGGCGGCCGATGTTAGTGGTGAAGTAGTCGCCGACGTTCGGGACCTGAGATTCGTGGGCCAGATAGACCCAGTTGCCCTCCCAGATGTGCTTCATTTCGAGCTCGAAAACTTCTTCGTCGGTGAAGATGTTCCGGTTCGCGCGGAAGACCCCTGTCTCCGGGCTGTCGACGAGTGCATCGTCAAGCAGGGCTGCGACGGTATTCAGTGTGTCAGTCAAGGTGTGCTCCATCCTTTGTAGGGGCCCTAGGGCCATGGGACCACCCGTTGGGTGGCGAACCATGATCTACACCATGTCAAGGTGTGTGGCACCTCACACTAGACATTTGCCTAGGCTTGACCAAGGGTGGAATTCATTGGGTGGTCTGGCATATCAATCACACTTTTTTGGGTATTTGTCCGTCGGGTCGAGGCGCCGTAGCGTTGGGGCGAAAATGGTTCACCGCCCGATGCCTCGATGCCTCGACGCCGGGCGGCGGCAAACGTCCCACAGCTGAAAGGCGGCTTATCGTGAGGGAACACCCCCACGCCGGAAATGCGCCCCGCAGGCGGAACTACCGGTTACCAGGGATGCTGGGTGACGTCTCAGTCAGTGCCATCTGCTCCGGATTCATCGCGGTTGCGGTGTCCTATGCGGGCCCGATGCTGGTCATCCTCCAGGCCGCGGAAGGTGCCGGCTTGAACCGTGCCCAGTCCGCGTCCTGGGTGTGGGCGGTGTCAGTGGGCAGCGGGATCGTCGGGTTAGTTTTGAGCCTGTTTACCCGCCAACCGGTCGTGGTGGCCTGGTCGGTGCCGGGCTCGGCGTTGCTATTGACTGTGCTGGGGAATTACGCCTTTTCAGAGGCCGTCGGAGCGTATATCGTTGCTGGCCTGCTGGGGCTCGTGCTGAGCCTGAGCGGGCTGTTTGGCCGGCTGCTTGCCGCCGTTCCCCGCCCGATCCTCGCCGCGGTCCTGGCCGGTGTGCTGCTACCCTTTGTCCTGAATGTCACCCATGCCGTTCTGGCATCTCCACTGGTTGCCGGGGGACTGGTCGTGGCGTATTTCGTAGGTCGCCGACTGTTCCTCAAATTTGCGGTGCCCGGTGCCCTGGTTGCCGGCGTGCTGTTGACGTTAGTCGCCGGACAGGCAAACAGCCTGGACGTGACGCTGGCTCTGACCAGCCCGGTGTTCACCATGCCCACGTTCTCGATCCAGGCCATCATGGGCATTTCCATCCCGCTTCTGATTGTGACCATGGCCGGGCAGAACGGCCCGGGCCTGGTGATGATGCGGACCAGCGGCTATTCGCCCAATGCCCGGCTGCTGTTGACGGGATGTTCCGTGGCGAGCGTGCTCTTTGCCCCGTTCGGATCCCACGCCATCAACCTCGCGGCTATCACCGCGGGCATCTGCTGCGGCCGCGAAGCCCACGAGGATCCGGCCAAGCGCTATATCGCTGGTGCCGCCGGTGGTGCGTTCTTCATTCTCTTCGGGCTCTTCAGTTCCACGATCCTTGACCTATTTGCCGCAGTTCCGGGCGAGCTGATCATTGCGATGGCCGGGGTGGCCCTGCTCGGCGCCCTTCAGGGGGCGATGATGGACATGCTCGATGCTGGCCCGCATGGACCGGCGGCCGTCGAGGCGGCCGTTGTCACCTTGATCATCACCGCCTCCGGCATTGCGCCATTTGGTGTGGTTGCCCCGTTCTGGGGTGTGCTGGTGGGGGCGGCCGTATACCTGTTGCTGACCGTGGCCCGGGGTATCCGCCGCGGCCGTGCCGTCGGTGTATCGGCCGCCTCGGAGGAGGTCCGCGTCTCCGGAATACATCCATAAAATTCGGGAATTTGCGCCCAGCGGGTGCCGGGGCAGGGTCGAGTCATGGGTGACTGGACGCCGGAAAATGGTTGCGTTTTGCCGCTGGTGCCTGCGGAACTCATGCCAAGTTAACATCGTGACGGTGCCATTGAGGACGGTCAAAGCCAGCCGCATGGTGATCGCCCGATTTCTGTGAGCTAATTTAGAACTGACTTCGCCCTTTTAGGCATTTTTGGCCGTCACGGACCCTGCTCTGCGCCGCAGAAAAGCAATGGCTTATGGCGGCGCTAGGTGTCGCCGCAGTTGCTATTTTCCCTCTGGACTCTGAATTCTTCCGGCTTCACCGTGTAGCTCTTCCCACTCAGAGTTCCCAGTGTGGGCGAAGTGCTTGGCTTCGACTAGCGGTGGTCCCATGGTGCTATGAGCATCACAGCAACGGTCTGGGCTGATCTGCTTACATGATGTTCTAGCGTGGCCTCACGAGATCAAAGCGGCCCTCGGCAAGGATCTCGAAGTAGGTGCTTGGCCCACCCGCGCGCAAGATTGGTTGGGCGAGAGCCGTCTGATAAATCCCCTCGGGAATCACGGACTCATCGATGTGCACCGCGACGACTTCCCCGATTGTAAGCACGCCGGTGGACGGGTTCCCGTCTGCGCCTCGCAAGGTGATGATGTCACTGACCCGGCACTCGAAGCTCACGGGAGAGGCCGCGACGCGGGGCGCACTGATATCGACCGAATCAGCGGCTTCCAAGCCGGATGCGGCGAATTCGTCGAGGTCGGCCGTCGTCGACGTTGCGTTCATCTGCTCCGCGAGGACGCGCGTGACAAGGTTCCAGGTGAACTCACCGCTCAGCTCAGCGTTGCGTGCGGTGTGCTTGCGGACCGTAGATGAGAAGCCAATGAGTGGCGGCGTGTATGAGAAGGCATTGAAGAAGCTGTACGGTGCGAGATTCCGAACACCAGTAGGGGAAAGCGTGCCAATCCAACCGATCGGACGCGGCCCCACAATTGCATTGAACGGATCATGCGGAAGCCGGTGGCCCTCTGCTGGGCGGTAGAAGTGCGACGTCATCCTTCCATCTAATCATCATTCGACGGCAGTAAAGTTCTAATTCAGCGACCGATTTGGGCCGCGCGGTTGCTGGCCACCCACCCCAGTGGGTCTGACAAGTCGATTCAATGACACCATCAGAGTCGGTCTCGTAGAGAGTCGTATTTAAGGGGTGGAACAGCCAGTAACTATCCTGAGAGCCAGTTCGAGACCAGCTACAGGCAGGTCCGTGGGGTTCCCCGTCCATTCCACAATGGTCGCGTGGTCTAGAAACTCAGGAGACTCCTGCCGGCAGCCGCCGTCGTCCATCAAAAACCCCGTGTTCGCGGGGGAGCGCGGGACAACGGGTTCCCTTTGGCATGCCAAGGATTACCATAGGTTTTCGTTGAACAACGTGAGTAAAACGTGACGTGGACCTGCCAAATCGCCCGGCCAGCAGTCTGATGGCCGTTCGTGGGTTCATCGGCACGGGGGACGGCATGTCACTGGTTATGAAAGGACGACCGTCGTGCGCCATCGGCGTGCGGTGTTCGTGGCGGGTTTTGGTCTGGCCTGCCAAGCACCAGTTGCCACTGCGAAAGATGGAATTTGGCGGCTTTTTGGTGGGGGAGTGGAACCTCAATTGCCTCAATGTGAAGGGTAATTGCCTCCGAATTGTGGTTCCGGCCGGACCGAATTTGGATCATTTTCGTGAGCCAAACTGCGAACGCAATGAACACTTCATCGCAGGAGGTTAAGGGACCGTTTGCTTTGACGCGGGTTAGACAAGCCAAGCATCGCGTAGGCCAGTTATGAGTCGCCTGTTGCCTCATAGCAATACCTCCGGGAAGCTAAGTCGTTGACAGCTGTGGTGCAGCAGCTTACGATGAGCCCATCCGGACACTCCCGTGATCGGCAGAGCCTCGTGGATGTGGAAAATATACGCCAATGAATTGGGGTTGTCGCATGAGAGACCATATTGCGCCGTCCTCCATCATGCCGGCTGCGACGGAGTCCACCGGTACGCAGGCCTGGATCAGGGAACGGACACCGATGTGAGTCGCATCGCGGTCATCGAGGACGAACCCATCCTCGCCCGGCTCCTCGAGCGGATCCTAAGTGGTGCCGGCCATACGGTCACGGTGGCCGGCTCGGTGGCTGGCGGTTTGACCCTGATACGCGCTGTCGACCCGGACCTGATCGTCCTGGATCTCGTGCTGCCGGACGGACGTGGCGAGGACGTCTTGGTCGAACTGATGCGGTTCCGCCCCTCGAGTCGGGTCCTGGTGCTGTCATCGATGACGCAGGTGGCGACCAGGGTGGGCGTCTTGGAGGGCGGTGCGGTGGATTTCCTGGCCAAACCGTTCGCCAACGCCGAGCTGTTGGCCCGGATCAACGCCCGCCTCCGGGCGCCAGCATCGACCGTGTCTGTGCCCCGCTACCTCCGCAGGGCCGGTGTCGAGGTCGATGTTCAACAACGGGAACTCGTGGTGGACGGGCGCCGCATCTCGTTGACGCAGCGGGAGTTCGTGCTCCTGGCTTTTCTCCTCCAGCGGGCGCCCGAGCCGTGTACCCGGGCCGAGCTGCTCGAGCGCTTCTGGGGGACGACATTCGACAGCGGCACGAACATCGTCGACGTCTGTGTGCGTCGGCTGCGATCCAAACTGTCGAACGATAAAATCGAAACGGTGCGAAATGTCGGATATCGGATCGCGATTTAAGATAGTTCTCGCCGCTACCTGGGCAGTTTTCGCGGCCGTGAACTGCTACCTGACTTTCTCGCTGCCCGGCAGGGAGACCATCCCTTTTCACCTCGTATGGGCCAGTTTCGCGCTGGTCTACGGACTATGCCCGTGGCCCCGCCGTGCCACCTTGGTTGTCGTCGCAGTGATCACAATGGTGACCGGTGTTGCCCTGGTCCGCCACGCGATGGCGGGGACCATCGAATGGGAAGAGTGCACCGAGATCGTCCTGATGGGCACCATCATATCGATTTTGATCTGGCACGTGAACCGGCAATGGGCCGCCCAAGCCCGGCTGCGAGCACTGCAGGAAGCCGACCGCCACCGTAGTGAGCAGCGGGAAAACGCCGCCCGGTTCGGTTCGCACGAGGTGCGCACACGGCTGACGATCGCGAGGGGCTACGCGCAACTCATCGCTGACCAGTCGGCCGAGCCGACGGTGCGAGAGGACGCCGAACTGGTGGTGGCCGAACTCATCAAGGCGTCAGCATTGGCGACCAACCTGCTCACCTTGGTCCGGGTCGTGGAGCCGTCGGCCCCCGAACCTGTCGACGTCGACCAACTGCTGGCCGAGATCCTGCGCCGATGGTCGGTCACTGCCGACCGGATCTGGAACGCCCGGAGTACGGTCGGCACCCTTCAGGGCGATAGTGAGCGACTCGAGGCAATACTGGACTGCCTGCTTGAGAATGCGGTCAAGTTCACTGGTCCAGGGGACACCATCGCGATGACGGCCGACGCTGAGGGCGGCGAGCTAGTGCTGGTCGTTCGAGACACCGGGGCAGGCATCCCCGCCGCCGATCTGGACACCATTTTCGATACCTTCCGGACCGGGGCGACTGCAGGCGAGCGAGCCGGGAGCGGGCTGGGCCTGGCCATCGTCAAGGCCGTCGCTGAGGCACGTGGCGGCACCGTCTCGGTTGCCAGTTCGCTCGGCCGGGGCACCACCTTCACCCTCCGATTCCCGCTGCGGACCGCGCCGCCGATCCCACCCGCATTCCCTTCCGATTCGGCGGACCGTGGTCCACTCAACGAACCTGCCGGGGTCGGCAGCTGACATGTCCACCCCGCCGGGTTCAGCTGCCAGGCTTCAGGCCTCGTTGATCGACTTGGAACCGGCGAGGCTCAGCCGACGACGACCACGACTTCGACGACGGCGGCGGGCTGCTCCAGCTCGTTGACCCGGACGGCTACGGTGATCTTCCATTGTCCCGCAACGGGTAGCGTCATCTCGGAACGGTAGCTTCCCGGCTTCCCTCCGGGTTCGATCTTGGCAGCCAGCGGTCCGAGACTCAGATTGGGCTCAGCCGCACTTACTTGCGGCATGCTGATCGGCACAATGGGGGCGCCACCAGCGTCTGTGAGCTCGAAGGTGATGACGTTGGTCCCCACTGTTCCCGGGCCGAACCGGCCGGTCAGGTGGCCGGTGCCAAGCTCGACGAGTACCGGTGTGCCACCTGCAGCGGGAGCCTCGCTCACGCGTGGGTTTTGCAGCGTCAGGACCGAGGTGAGCCCGATGACGATCACCAGCCCAACCGCCTCCAGCCGGATGGCCAAGGCCAGCCGGCTCCAAGCAGTGCCCTTGATTCCCTCGCGCGCCAAGCGGGGGACCAGACCGAATCGGTTCCACGCCGCCAGCCCGCCAATTGCCGCGACCATGGCGAGCTTGACCAGCAGCAACTGCCCATAGGAACTGCCCAGGAGGACTGTCACGGAGCCGACCATCACGACCGCCATGACCGTCCCGGTGATGCCCAACAAAAAGACGACGCCACCGGCCAGGGTGGAGAACCTGCCGAGGGCCGCGGCGGTCTCGGCGGGGTCTCCGTTGCGCCGTCGTGCACGGGTAACGTGCAGGATCAGGGCTAGGAGTCCACCCAACCAGACCGCAGCCGTCGCGGCGTGGGTCAGGTCGGCGCCCATCATGAGCCACGCGGGCCCGAAGGTCCGCGTGTGGCCCACGGGCAGGACCGAGGCGAGCGCAATCACTGCACCTACAGTGCCAACCCAGAAGCCCGCCTGGCGCGGCAGACGTCCA
This sequence comes from Arthrobacter alpinus, assembly GCF_001445575.1. Taxonomy (NCBI): domain Bacteria; kingdom Bacillati; phylum Actinomycetota; class Actinomycetes; order Micrococcales; family Micrococcaceae; genus Arthrobacter; species Arthrobacter alpinus. The sequence continues at coordinate 2,096,683 of NZ_CP013200.1, forward strand.
CGAATCACCATGAGGACTGCTCCGGAAAAAGCGAGGACAAACGTCAACGCGGCTCCCCCCGACCATCCAGTGACGGCAACCCCCGGATCGAACAGCGCGCGGAGGCCGGCACCTCTTTCACGCGCCGCAGTGAGTGGCACAAGCACGAGATAGGCGCTCACGGCAACTAGTGCGGCCACCTTGTGCAGCCGTCGATCGGCCGTTGGGATTCGGGCAACGAACAGGTCGAACGCCGTCAGGCCCACAAGACAGAACAGGCCCAAATAGCCAAGAGCGTTGAGCACCACGTACAGGGCGTCAACAGACGCCGTGTCGATCTGGACGGTTGTGGGCACTGAAGCTCTGGATAGCCCCACAGTAAATGAGAGCATGCCGGAAATAGGATGGGAGTCATCGGAAACCACTCGCCAACCGAGCGTATAGCCGCCTTCTGGGAGGTTCGACGGCAGGGAGACAGTCACAGTCGCGTCCAGCTGCTCGGCAGGCATGGTGCGATGGCCACCGGTGTCGTCGTAAAGCTGAAAGCCATCGGGGGCCAGGGCAACTGGTTCGCCGAAGACCAGCTCCACCACGCCAGGAGCCTGGGGTAGCACCGCGCCCTCGGTCGGCGTCGAATGCAGCAGCGAAGCGTGGGCCACTGCCGGGGTTGCAGGCAGCATCAGCCCTATCGCTAGTGCTGCGAAAATCAATCCGAGGAACCGGCGCGCGATGATTCCATGGACACGGGGATGCCGGCCGCTGATCCGGGGGGATGTTCTGGTCACGATCGCCTCCTCATTCGGTGTGACAGCGCACGAGCTAATCAGGATGCAACGCCGCCTGGCCACAGGGCCGGGCGGCGTTGCATGGTGCGGTGGATGCTAGTTGCCTGTCGTGAAGCTCCAGGTGACGGGTACTAGCGGGTTGCCAGCGGTGTCCTTGATTCCGCTGCTGAGGGTGACGGTGTACTGGGTGTTGGCCAGCAGGGTGCCGGTCGGGTTGAGCGTTGCCACTCTGGTGGTGCCGGAGTAGCTGACCACTGAGGTGAACGCGGCTCCGGTCGACGTGCGCTTGATGGTGAAGTTCCCGCTCGCCGCGGCCGCGCTTGGCAGGCCGGTGACAGCCTCGCTGAATGTTGCGGTGATGTTCGCCGTCCGGCTGACCCTGGTGGCGTTGACCGCCGGGGTGCGAGCCGTGACGACTGGGATGGGTCCGGTGACGAACGTCCAGGTCTTGGCGGCCAGCGGGTTGCCGGCCACGTCCTTGACTGCGCTGCTCAGGGTCAGGGTGTAGGTCCTGTCACTGACCAGCGGGGCGTCCGGTGTGAGCGTGGCGACCCGGGTGGTTGCGTTGTAGCTCACCTTCGACCCGATGGTGGCCGTCCCCAGCTTCAGGGTGAAGTTGGGTGTGCTGGCTGCGGTGGTGGGCAGGCCCGTCACGGCTTCGCTGAATGTTGCACTCAGTGGGGTCCGCGTGGTGGCCGTTCCCAGCCCGACGCCGGTGGCTCCGGCAGCGGGGTTGGTGGTGGTGACCGTCGGCACAGGACCGGTGATGAAGGTCCAGGCCGTCGCCGCGAGCGGGCCGCCCGAGACGCTCTTGATGGCCGTGGTCAACGAGAGCGTATAGGTCTTGTCCGCCGCCAGTGCCGCCGTGGGGGTGAGGGTGGCCGTCCGCGTCGCCGTGCTGTAGGCCACCGACGCCGGAACTACCGTGGTGCCTTGCTTCAACGTGAACGTAGTGTTGCTGATACCGGTGACGGCTTCATTGAACGTGACAGTCGGCCGTACATTGCCCGCCACCCCGGTTGCTCCGGGTGCGGGGCTGTTGCCGGTCACCTTCGGTGTGGTGGATGCGGTGAGCAGAGGTGCGGACACCGTGTTCCCGGCCGCATTCCACGCCGTGACCCTGTAGGCATACTGCCCGGTCCCGGCGGTCTTGTCGGTGTAGGTGGTGACGTTTGCCAGTGTGGTGGCGAACTGGGCGTAGGCCCCGACCGTGCCGTTGGTCAGGGGTGCACGCTCGATCTTGTAGCCGATCTCGTTCTTTGCACTGCCCCAGGTGGCGGGATTGGTGATCGAAACCGGGGTCCCGTCGGTCCAACTCAGCATCACCTCACTTGTAGCTCGGGTGAAGCTAACCACCGGGGCGTCTGGCAGTGTGCGGGGTGTGCTGACCGAGATGGGCCGCATCATGTCCATCTCCTCGTGGCTGAGAATGTGGCAATGCCACACATACTCCCAGCCGAAGTTGGTCATGTTGTTGCTGATCGGGGTGATCGGGTTGCCGTTGGTGTCGGTGTTGTTGAAGCCGGCTTCGGACCCGTTCGGTCCAGTCGTGGAGCCCTTGGCGCCCAGCGGCATCATGGGGTTTAGCGGCCGATTGCTGTCTGGGATGGCGAACGGGAGTTTCGGCAGGATGGGCCGGACCGCCACGATCGTGTCCTCCAAGGGACTGACGCGCACTGTATCTTTCCAGCCGAGTTCGTTAGGTTCGGGCGGGATGATGATGTTGTCCCAGGTGACCCTATTCAACAGCTGGACGTCGTTGAGGTGGAAGTGCAGCGGGTGGGTGTCAACGCCGTTGTGGGTGATCTTCCAGATCTGTGTGCCGTCAGCGCTGGTGGAGATTGGGGTCACGTTGAGGCTGTTGGTCCCCTTGGTGCCGTCCAACAGTTCCGTGGCAGGGTTGACGAACGGATAGAGGATCACGTTTTGCAGCAGCGGGGTTGCTCCTGGCGCCTCCAATCCGATGTTGCCGCTCATCCGTCCCCACTCGTCGAAGTTCGCTGAGTTCATCTCGTCGTGCACGCTCTTGCCCTCGATGGGAATGCTGAGCTGGGAGCCCGAGAGTGTGTCGAACTTGAATTTGTCTCCTCCTTGTTCGGCGATCCGTGCGAAGCCGTCGCATTTGGCTGCGGGGTTGGTGGCCGTATTGCAGTACCCATTGCCGACGAAGCTCGTTCCGTAAGCTTGGTTGTAGGCGGACTGGCCGACCACGATCGGATTTTGGCTGGACTCGAAGACCCCGGCGGGCTTGCCGGCGGCGTCGGTGTGGTGGTCAAACGCAGCCATCAGCTTGCCCATCTGGTCAGCTGTTGTGTTGGGCCGGTCGAAGGCCAGCGCCGGTGCGGTGTTGGCAACCTTGACCTGCATGACTGACCGGGTGTCGGGCCCATAGCCGGGCAGGGTTGTGGGAGCGCCACCAGGGGACATATCCGGTCCTCCGGTGTAGTAGTCGTAGCCGGGAATCCGGCCCGGGAACGCCGCCGGTGCGTCGTTGTACAGGATCAACGTCTTCCCCTTGTAGGCGGAGAAGTCTACGATCACGTCGGCCCGTTCGGCCGGCGCGAGCAGCAGCGAATGCTGGTCCACGTTGCCGACGTCGAACCTGGTCGCGTCGGTGATCCATGTTGTCTCATGGGCGGGGACCACTGCCGGGGTTGGCAGGAAGCCGCTCTCGTTGCCGATCTGAATCCAGTTGGGGCCCTTGGGGCTCTTGGCGGTGTCCGGTGTTGGTGTGACGACCGGGTCGGTTTGCGCCATGGCGACCTCGCTGGACTTCAGCGCGACCTCGGTGCCGGTGGCGGGATCGGCGACGTACCAGGAAAGGTTCCAGAACCGGTCGTCAGAGCCGTTGAGGATCCGGAACCGGTACGACTTTGGGTCCATGGTCGTCGTTGGGTAGGCGGTGCCGTTCACGATCGGCGTGTCGTGAAACGCCTCCATGCCGACCGAATTGTTCGGTGTCGACGGGATCAGGGCCGGCTCGCAGAAGTCAGCCACATTCGCGTCGCAAGCGGGGTCGTAGTAGGGGTTGGCCATGGGCGGGTACTTGGCGTCCTTGGCCGGCGGCCAGAACCAGGGGCCGTAGAACCAGCGGCCAAACGCGCTCATGCCGCTGGGGTCACCGGGGTTCTGCGCGGGCATGTAGACGTGCGGCTGCCAGAGGTTCCCCTCACCGCCCCACTTCTTCGCGTCCCAGGTCGGGTCGAGCTGGGCCATCCGAGTCGCGCTCGGCACAAAGGTCTTGTCCTGGATGGTGAGCGAGGTCCCCATGCCGAGCCCTTCCAGGGCTCCACCGGGAGCCATCAGCTTCTGCTCCGTTTCGTCGGTGATCATGTACCCGGCTTCCTCGCCGGCGTATACGTTGAGCCGCGTGATACCCCACGAGTGGTCGTGGTAGAACATCATCCGCGCACTCTGCTGGTTCGTGTAGAAGAACGTCTCTGCTCCGGGACCGGGGTCCGGCATGTCCGGGACGTTGCTGACGCTGACACCCTTCGGGTACGCGGTGTTCTCACCGGTCGGGGTGACCCACTGGTGCGGTGTGCCGTCGCTGATCCACGGGGTGATGCCACCGTGCAGGTGCAATGTGGCACGGTTCTCCGAGTAGCAGGTTGTCGGCTTCGGCGTCTCGCCACACATCGGGTTGCGCACGCCGTCTAGGACGCTCTTCTCGTCCGCCGCCATGTCCACAGGGACCTTGGTGACGGGATCAAGCGTCATCATCTCGGGGCCGGCGCCGGCACCCATCACCGTGGTGTCGACGGGGAGGAATAGATCGCCATCCACACCAGTTGGCAGCAGGTTGCGGAACAGCACTCGGACGGGCTTGTTTTTCGTGGCAACGATCGTAGGGCCCAGGTAGTGCGGCTTGTCCACACCGGTGAAGCTGATCGGGCTGTCGGGCAGGGACGGGTCGAGGTTGGCGTTGCCGAGGGCAACTTTCTTGCCAGGGACGACACCGGTCGAGAGCTGGACGTACCCGCGAAGCAGGGTGGCCGGCAGGTCGCGGTGGAACTTCATCCGATACTGCACAACCGCGATCTCGTAGTAGTCGGTGCCGGGGTAGGTGGTGGTGTCGGGCACTGCAACCGGGATGTACTGGCCCAAGTCGTTGGCGTTGGCTTCGCCCTGGCCGGGAAGGGTGTCGACGAACTTCTTGATCCCCGGCGTCAGGTAGCCCGCTCCGGGGGTGGTGACCACAATGTCGGTGACCGAGCCCTTGACTGCCACCCTGGCGGTGGCGCTGGCGCCCTTGTCGGCCGTGCCTACTGTGTCGGCGATCGTCACGGTCGGTGCCGAGTCGTAGCCGGCACCGCCGTCGGTGACATCGATGCGGGTGACGCCGATGGTGGCCTCAACCTTGGCCGCTTGGGTGGGAGCGGTCTTGCTGGCATCGGTGACGGTCACGGTCGGGGCGGTGGTGTACCCGCTACCGGCGTTGGCAATGTCGACGCCGGTGACCACACCGTTGGCGTCCATCGCCGCACTGGCAGTGGCCTGCACGCCGTCGGCAAGGTCAGGCTTGGAGATGTTTACCAGCGGCTGGGACTGGTAGCCGTTGCCGCCGTCGGTCAGCTTCAGGTTGTCGACGGTCCCGCTGGCCAGTGCATGCGCCTCGGAGCCTGCCGTGGGGTTCCCGCCCGCTAGGGTCACGGCGGGAGCGGTGAATCCGTAGCCTGTTTCATTGACGTCGATGCCGGTGATGACGCCGGTGGCGATCTTTGCGGTGGCCTTGGCCACCGTGGTGGGGGTGACTCCGCCGGTGGTGATCTCCACCGTCGGGGGAACTGCGTAGCCGGCACCGGGGCTGGTTACGGTGACACCGGAGATGGCCCCCGTCTTTGGATCGACTGAGGCAGTAGCTTCCGCGCCTGTGCCCGGGTCGGTGACGGTCGGTGTGACGTCCGCCCCAAAGGAGTAGGTGCGGTCGTGGGAGAAGTCCGGATAGTTGGATGCACCGAGCTTGACAGTACTGTCCTTGGCAGGCGCGACGTTGGTGGCCAGCGTCGTGTCCCCGCTTGCCGGAGTGCTCAAGGTGTCGCCGTTGGCGGGGACGTCTGTGTCGACCGGTATGCCCTGTCCGTAAAAGCCGATCACATCGTCTTTCTGGACCGTGACAGCTGGTGCGGCATAGGTCTGAACCTCTCCGCTCTCCACGGTTGGTGTCGGCACCTTCAGCTCGTCGCTGGCGTAGACGACCGTGTATTCACCCGCGGTGCCGGTTGGTCGCAGCACCAGCGCGTGGAAGATGTTGCCCGCAGAGGGGGTGGGACTCGCACCGGCGATGCCCTGGTTCCAGCTCTGGAAGTCGTTGAGGGTTCCGGCGGGTAGCTTGGTATGGTCAAGCACCACCAGCACCGGACCTATTTCACCAGTGGGCTTCGCATAGTCGGTCGCGTACGTGCGCTTGGTCAGCGGGTTGCCGTACAGGACCGGGGTCGGTGTCCCGACGCTGATCTTCACCATCGCGTCAGCCAACGTCTGCGGGCTGTTCGCCCAGTTGGGGTAGGGGCCGAAGTAGTGCGGCACCTTCGTCACGTCGGTGGCGCTCGAGGGGACCGCGGCCGCAGCGACATCGGGGCTGGAGCTCTTGTTCATCCCTCCCAACGGTCCGATGATGCTGACCAGCAGGGCGAGCGTCGCGATGATGGCCGGCCGGGCCAAGCGCCTCCTCGGGGCCTGACGGAGGGGGTGGCTGACAGATGGTTGCATGATGGTTCCCCTAACAGACGGTGCGCTGGATTGCGGGATCTATGTGAAGAGTGTGCACCCGTCGATGTCCAAGACGTGCCGTTTATGACATAAGTGTCATCTGGCCTCGAGCTTTCATGAAGCGCGATGTTTCGGGGGCCACAGCTTGTCGGCTGTCTGACTAACCTGTCCTTGGCTATTGGTGCGACATTCTGTCCGCAGGCGCTGTTGGTGCAGAGATGACATGGACGTGGAGTTGGATGCTGGGCGTGAGTATCGACGCCGACGACAGACGCATGTGAATGCGCGACGACAGACATGGCGATCAAATGTTCCGTACTTCTCACGGATATCGTCGTAACCACTGTCGGCAGGTTCCAGTCCGCGGATTGAAAAACGTGACGTCAAATGGAGTCGTAATCCACCCCGAACATGCCAAAACAATGACCAAATTTTCGCCCAAAAACGTGAGTAGAACGTGATATGACACTTCGGTGCACCCGGCAAAATAGTAAAACCGCAGATCAGAGCCACATTTTGTGCCCCGGGCGGTGCCCCGGGCAGGAATTGAGTCCACGGCCAAGAGAATCTCACCCTCTGGATTCTGCCTGTTTCCGTTGGCTGCCAAAATCCGCGTGTTTCCCCGCTACATCGGTGTTTCCGAAGGTCGTGGTATGTCGTTCTTTGCCATAGTTCTTGGTAGAAAAGGGGAGTGCATGCTTTTCGCTCCCGACGGACTTTTGGTTTGGGCGTCCAATTCCGTAAAAACAGGCTTGCCAGAGCATTGCCATGGAGCGGCGCCTGCCGGCAGCTGTTCTCACAATTTTATGCCTCAGGATTGAGTCGAGGGATGCCCGTTCCTTGGGATTGCGAAACCGTTGTCTGGGCAAGTTGCCGGTGACCGTGTGACACCTTTTGGATTCCAATTGGTGTTTCGCTTACGGCCAAGAACAGTGGTCGGACTCCCACACTGTCGGGTTGCAAAATCTATGTTGTCTTGGCCGAGGTTTCAGTCCGGCCGGTGGCGGCCGTGAAACGTGCTTGTGGTCCGTTTGTGTGTGGGCGGGGTATGAGTGTGAATATCAACAATTCTGACGACGGTATGTCTCCGATTTGTCGTTCCGGTCGGCGTGAATTTGGATCATTTTCGTGATCTAAACAGCGAACGGATAGAAGTCTTCTACGTGGAACGATTCGCGACTGGTTGGTTTGCTATTGGCCGTACAAATCCGATGTCAAGCAAACCTTGGTAATACCCTGTCCTCTAATTGCAGATACGGTCGATGCACGCAGTCGGCTTGCCAGCAAACTGAGCGTTCCCAAAGAACCTTATGCACGATGCACCGTGCACACCTTGCCGAGCCCCGTTCGCGCCCCGTTTCACCGGTTCCGGTAGTAGTCCTTCCAGATGAGGCGGTGGACGGGGATCTTGCGGGGAATGGAACGCAGCCCGGGAATGAACGGCAGCACGGTCAGCGCCAGCGAGAGGATCAGCATGACTGAGACCACCAGGATGTCGGCATTGGGTGAGGACTTGAATGGCTGGATCTGGTAAAAGAACGAGAAGAGCCACAGCCAAGACTGCCCCGGGGTGTTCCCTGTTTCATTCATTACCCCCCATTGGTCTCCCGTCAGGTGCGCTGTGGTGGCCAGATTGGAAAAATAGCCGCCGTCGCCGAGGAACAGGATGGTGGGTGTGTAGTCCAGATTGTACGGCTGCCCCCCATTTTGAAGGACTCCGTCAAGATTTCCCTTGCTGGCCATGGCCAGCAATGCCCCTGTCAAGGCAGGGACGGGCCCGTAGTTGCCTCTGGCGACGTGTGCCGGGTCGCCGTTGGGTGAGGCGGCCAGTGCGGTGGTGTAATCGGCCGTCCATTTTGCCTGTTGATCGGCGGTGGCGGTGGTCCAGACAGTCAGAGCCGGCGGTGGGCTGGGCAGGGTCTTGAGTGGATTGATGACGAAGTCGTTGGCCGTGTCAATTGGAAGGCGCACGCCGGAGAGGGCCTGCAGGTCGATGAACCCGAGCTTTTGTGTGGCATCGGGCGTCGCGTTGTAGGGCGGGCCGTAGCCTGCCGTGTCGCTGGTCCCGCCCAATTCGGCGGTTGCGGTCGCGACGAAGTCCGACGGCGCCGCCGTGGCCCATGATTTCAATGTCACCCCCGGATCGTCCGGGGAACTGAAAATTGCCGAGAGGCAGACCACCATAAGGCCAACGACGACGAGGCCAATGGTGAGTTCCTTGAACAGGTCGTAGTCCCGGACACGTCCGTGCCAAGGCCGCCCGGCGATGTTGTCGCCTTTCCGCCACGACATCGGGGATGGGGTCCTGGTCATGGCTGTTTCACCTCCGTGTCAGTACCACCGGTGGTTGCGTCTCGCAGCTGCGCGTCGGTTTCGGCCGCATCCAAGGGAGGGACCACACCATGGGCTCGCACCATCACGACGTGCAGTGCGACCACGGCGCCGACAGCCAGGGGCAGCAGCATGATGTGCCACATGAAGATCTGGCCCAGGTTGGCTACGTTGAACCATGCCCCGATGCCGACGGAATTCAGGGCGTCTTTCGCTTCAAAGGCAATCCACTGGGAGTCGAAGTTCGTCTGCAGCAGGTAGCCGGTAAACGCTGTCACGATGGAGACAAGGAATGCCACCATGCCGGTGATCCAGGTCAGCAAGCGCCCTCCACGCCAGGCCGCCATCCAGAACTTGATCCACAGGTGGACGACCATGAACATGAAGAACAGTTCGACGCTCCACAGGTGCACGCTGTTCACAAAGTGACCCAGGGAGGAGACGTGGTACCACTGGGGTCCGTTGAGGCTGAGCACTACCCCGGAGCCGATGATGAAGACCAGCCCGGCAACGGCGCCCATCCCGAAGACGTAGGCCCAGGAGGCGACGTAGCTCGGTTGGTCCTCCGGCAACAGTTTGTCCGGGGGAAGATGCTTCAGGAACCAGCGTCGGGATTTGCCGGTCCATGTGTAGGCCCCGGTCCCCTCCACTTCCGGATCTGGCGAGGGGTTCTGGTGGGCGTTCATTTCCTTTCCCGTCCTCCGGGAAACGGCAGCATCAGCGCCAAGCCGAACAGGACGAGCATTACCACAATGACGATCAAGTTACCCAACTGGATGCTCACATCCCCCCAGTCAAGATAGGTTCCAGGGTTGATCGAGGATGAAGCAGCGCTAAGCAAGCCACCCATGTGATTCTCTATTCTGGCAATGGTTGGAAATTGGCTTTGGTATCACTTATATGGTAGTAGGTTTGCTTGCGGGTGTCGTTAGAAACTCAGGACTCTCATGCCAAAAGCCCCCGATGACCGTCAAAAACCGTTAGTTCCCAGAGGACTTCAGTTCAATGGCCTGGCTTGGCAGAAACAGTAAAACCGCAGGTCAAAGCCACTTCTTTTGTGCCCCGGGCCGGACTCGAACCGGCGGCCAAGAGAAACTCAGGATTCTCATGCCGACAGACATCGGTAGTCGCCAAAAACCTCCAATTTCTGGGGAAATTCAGGCCAGTGGAGTCCTTCGATATGCCATGATCTGCGGGTGTCTTTCGTTCAAAAACGTGAGTAAAACGTGACGAGGCCTTGCAGCGTAGCGCCGGAGCTGCTGTCTGACGGCGGTTTGCAGGTTCATCGGCATGGTCGTTGGCATGTCACTGGTTACGAATGGATGGAAAGTCGGTCAAATTCACCCTGTTAGCGGAACCGACAATAGAGTAGAGGCCGTATGAAATGCGATCGATTTGAGACGTTAAACTGCGAACTCAAAATAGGTTCGCGGAACGCGAATCCGTGAGAGGCAAGAACCGTTTCGTATCTCGCCCGTTCACCGGGACAGGTCACCGGACGGGCCAAACGGACACTCCGTGAGCTGCTAAATCAAAAGAGGAGGTCAGGGCACAAATTGTCTGGTGAGGGACCTGCTTGCGGGCAGCGGCAGCCGAGGACCACGGAACGGCGCACTTGGTGCGATTGGGCCGAAGAATAACGATCGATCAGTAGAAGCTCGGAATAGTAGCAAGCTCATCAGTTTCCTGACGTTGCCCCGCCTTTGCTATCAGGCGGGACGTGTTCTGCTCTCCAACGGATCTCCGTCAGAGGTGTACCCGTCACATTTCTTCGTGGGCGGAGCCGAGTGAATACGGACGCCTGCAGGTGGGGCTGGGTTCGCGAAGGATCACCAGAAGCGGGTATATTTCTGGCCTGTCTCACCCGTCCCATAGAATGCAGAAAATACCCAGTCGAACGGTGAGGACCTTTATGGCTACATTGCGAATGTGTGATGAGAGACTGCCCGGAGCTGGGGCGTCGGAGCTGCCTGAGCTGTCCGGCCTGCCGGACGTCATCACAATGGAGGAACTGATTCGGTGGCGCGTGCGTGAGGAAGTCGCACGCCACAACGCGCACGGCACTGCTAAATTCGGCAGACTGATCGAACTCTCCGCCACTGAGCGCGAGTTCAACGCTCACGGCCGACATGACTCCAGCCGAAAGGCCGTGAACTGGGAGCAGCAGGCTGACACAGCGGTGAGGGGTTTCGAACGGAATGCATTCTTCGTGCTGGTGGACGACCGGCAAGTTTGCAACCTCTCGGATGAGATTGACGTCCTGAAGGCTACCGAAGCCACCTTCATCAAGCTCATACCACTGGTCGGCGGATGAGCGGCATGGCCGAAGCAATGGGGCGCATTGCAATGCCCGAAAGCCTGCGCATGCTTGCAGAGGAGCAACGTGATCAGTTGGTGGGATTCCTTGAGGCTCGGTATTCGGATTGGATCCCGGGAGGTCTGGACCGAGACGAGTACCAGCAGCGGTTCGCTCGCTACCTAGAGCAGCTCGAACCAATCGGCCTTAAGTGTGCATTCGCGCTCACCTTCAATCATGTGCACGAGCACAGATATGGCATCGCTGAAAGATACTACGAACCGCTGGGGATCCCCGACGGCCTTAAGCACATGCCGCCGCCGATCGTGCAAGCACTACTTGTCCTTTCGGGGCTCGCGCCGCTGGGCTGGGACGCCGAGGAGCTCGACTGGATGCTGTCCCACGTGCCTTACTCCCGCTACATTTTTCCGTCTTGGCGCAATGCTTTTCACGGGCCGATCGCCTCGCTGGAGCCCGCTGAACGCCGGAAAATCCCAACGGCGACCCGCCGGATGGAAGAAATGCTGCTCGTTGACTTCCCTGAAGGGCCAGGGCTCCATCTGGAAGTCCGAAAATTCAATGAACTGCTGCTTGAGGACGACAAAGAAGACGGCCGCATCCCGCTGCAATACGTGACAGATAGGGACGACATCGGCCCGCAGGTAAGCATGGTCATCCGGCCTATCATGCCCGAATACCAATCCGCCCACCTGCTTCTCTTCATGAGCGAGCTGACCGGCCCGAAGCCCACGATGAAGTGGAAACGAGCCGCGGAAACGCACGTCGCGCAGCAGCCCGCGGTACTGCTGGTCGCCCGCGCTCTGGTCGGCTTGGCTGCGGACCGGACACCGACGGCGGACCGTGGCGAGATCTCATGCCTTACCCCGCACTCCGGGGCAATCCTGCGCGCATCCCTCTGGCTGCTTGCCCTCCAGCCGGATGCGCCCGCAGATATCAGCCTCATTCGTGATGCGGCCGCCTACTTGGGGGCCGGCCACAACGGCAGGAACGGACTCTGCCGTTCCACAACCGGGGCCAACGCCGGGGTGGAAGTGCTGCTGGAGATCGCCAGGAGCCATGTGGACGCCACCACGGAAGTCGTCGGCGCTCTGACCCGGATCCGGGATGTGGTCAAAAACAAGAACCTGCACAAACGCCTTGTCAAAGTCGTCGACCAGCTCTCCGCTGAACGAGGTATCACTCCCTCGGAGCTGCTGGAAACAGCCGTTCCTGATCTGGGACTGGATTCGGAGGGCGCCAAAACCTTCGCAATCGACGGGTACACGGCAAGGGTTGCGCTCACTCAGGGAGCAAGGGGGCCCGCAGTAGCTCTGACCTGGTTCACTGTGGGTGACGAACCAGTGCCGGAGCCGGCCAAGCTAAAGAACACCCCGGAGCGGGACACTGTAAAACGGGCGATAAGCGAAGCAAGGAATGTCTTGGCCAGCCAGTGTCGCCGGATCGAACGGCTCATGGCTTACGACCGAGTGTGGACAGGCGCCGACTTCCGGAGCCGCTACCTGGAACACCCTGTCGTTGGAACCATCGCGCGCGGCCTGCTGTGGACCATCACCTCGCAGGAAAGCGAAAATTCTGGGTACCCTCGGCGTGCAGACGGCGCTATCAGCTGGGAACTGGTTGATGCGGAAGGCAAGGCACACCGTATCGCCGACGACGCCGTCGTCGTGCTTTGGAAACCTTGGGAACGGAGTACCGGGGAAGTGCGCTCCTGGCGCTCATATCTCATCGAGCACCGGCTAAGGCAACCGTTCAGGCAGGTATACCGGGAACTCTATTTGCTGACGCCCGCTGAGCGAGAGACCAGACAGTACTCCAACCGGTTCGCGGCACACGTCCTTGATTATCCGCGGATGCAGGCCATTGTGAAGGAGCGCGGCTGGCATGGCACACAACTGGGACCTTGGGACGGCGGGCAGGACACCCAGCTGTATGTTGAGTTCGCCGATGAGCGGCTCAGGGCGGGGTTCAGTATCGAACTTCTCGAGCTCGACGAAGACCGCGCATCCCTGTGCTCAACCAACAGGTTATGGTTCGAGCGACTCATTGCCCCGGACACTTGGGAGTCCGTAGACCTGAATGATGTACCGCGTGGGGCATTCAGCGAAGCGATGCGTGACGTTGACCTATTTACCTCAGTGGCTGCAATCGCACCGGACCCGGACTGGACCGACCATCCGAACGGCCAAGTCAGGGAATACTGGAGCGCTTCGCACACAGCGGCACTCTCGGAATCCGCGCAGGTGCGCCATGAGTATCTAAGCAAAATCCTTCCCCACACGATTTTGTCCGCATGCTGCCAGCTGACCGACCGCCATCTCATCGTGCGCGGCACCTATCGCTCGTACAAGATCCATCTCGGATCGGGGAACATCCTGATGGAACCTGACGATTCGTATCTATGCATCGTGCAAGCGCCCAGAGCGCGGTCCGAACGCATCTTCCTGCCCTTCGAGGAAAGGGCTGGGAGATTGGGAACGATCCTATCCAAGGCCTTCATGCTCATGAACGACCACAGGATCACGGATCCATCCATCCTCAGCCAAATTCATGGAGCCCGGCCAAGGACGACAGGCTCTTGAGGGTAGGCCGGGGCCGATCGGGTTCGGCACCTTCATAGCTGTGAGTGGACTGCCGGTCCTTCGGGACGAGATCGAACAGCGATAAAGGTCGTCTAAGTGAGGATTTGATCGCTTCGTACTTTGCGAACGCTCGATGGTGTATTAGCGCACTGCAGAGGATCCGCTTTCGGATTGTTGAGAGGCGTCCCGCAGAGCCCAAAGTTCCCCTTGTAGGACGAGTTGAGAGTCTGGCTGGCGGGAAGGCAATTGCGTTGGGATGGATCTGCCACAGCACGTCGTTGGGCTGGTGGTCCACGGCAGTATCGCCGAATTGCGAGAGCTGGATGATCGAATCTGCCGCGCTGGGATGCTTGCAGTCTCGAGGGAAGTTCTTGGCTAACCGATGGTCGTCAGTGCCGGGAGTAGGACGATCGGAGGGCCAATATTTAGGAGCCTCCGGCCAAAGCAGGACTGGCCTTGAAAAACCGCGGATTCCCGCGATTATTCTGCCCGTAGATTGAAAAACGTGACGACAATCGGAGGCTGAATCGGCCCTAAGTAAGCCAAAAGCGTGAGCAACTTTTCGATCAAAAACGTGAATAGAACGTGATTCTATCCCTCGCCGCGCCCTGTTGAAACAGTAAAACCGCAGGTCAGAGGTTCTTTTTGTGCCCCGGACTGGAATCGAACCAGCGACCAAGAGAATCTAGCCATCTGGATTTTGCCTGTTATCGCTGATTGCCAAAATCCGCGTGTTTCCGCGGTACTTCGTTGTTTCCGAAGGCTATGGCATGTCGCGTATTGCCGTAGTTCTTGGTTGAAAAGGGGGAGTAAAAGGGGAGTGGAGACTTTTCGCTCCCGATATTCTTTTTGGAATTGGCGCCCATTGTCGTAGAAAGAGGCTTGTCAAAGTTTGGCCACGACGCAGCGTACGCCGCCAACTGTTCTCACCATTTTACGCCTCAAGGCCGGGACAAGGTGATGCCAAATGTTCACTGCGGCGAAACGTCTAAACCACGAATATGAGATTGCTTGATGGTTCCTCGTTCAGGGGACTTCGGGATTCAACGGCAGGTCGCGGATCTGCGTATCAGGGGTCCAGCCGGCCACTGCTGCCGTGATTACTGAATCATCCGCACCCGGAGTTACTACTACGGTTCCGCCTGGGCCAAGTGCATCGATGACCGCGTCGTCGACCGGCGTGAAAGAAACTCGGCTAGTAACGATCGGTCGAGCGAGGACGAATGACCGGTCCGCCAACGAGATTGTCGGTTGTTCGATCGCGACTGGAGAGTGTTCGCCGCGAGAGACTGCTCGAATTTCACTCTTTGCCGCCTCGATCTGTTCGGGGGTAGCGTCTTCAGGAATGGTCATCGAAATCTCCTGCCACTTACCGATGTGCGCTTTTCCTCCATAAATGGCGACGAAGGACTCGAAACGTGCGAACTGGCCAAGTAGCATTTCCATAATGTCGGGCATGACAAGATTCATCGTGGCACTCGCCTGGAGGGAGACCAGACCCGCCGCGACTGGTCGATAGTGAGTCAAGAGTGACGAGGGAGTCGTCAGGCCTCCTCCCTTCAGCATCTGCGCGCCGGTCATCATCTCAATGAAGAAGCTGTCAGCAGGATCGATAGAAGAAATCAACTCAATCTCGGCGAGCACGTCTGCTGGATCGTTTCCGTCGACATTGCCGACTGCG
Source organism: Arthrobacter alpinus (assembly GCF_001445575.1). Taxonomy (NCBI): domain Bacteria; kingdom Bacillati; phylum Actinomycetota; class Actinomycetes; order Micrococcales; family Micrococcaceae; genus Arthrobacter; species Arthrobacter alpinus. The sequence goes on from NZ_CP013200.1 coordinate 2,112,067, forward strand.
AAATTAACCTTGGGGTTTTTGCCATTCTTGTCGTCCCGCAACTCGAATGTAAGTAGTTGTGCAGGCGTGGTTGCATGCAGTCGCATCCAGCCTGTTGACGCCCCACTCGTCGCAGTGACTCCAGTAAGTGGAATCGAAATTTTGGTCGCTCCGTCGGTGTCGACGACTCGAAGAAGGAGGTCCGGGCGACGAGAGCCCTCCGCGAGCATGACACTCAACAGCGACTCTTCGTTGACTTCGCCGGCGAACGGGCCTCCGGATTGAACGGTTCTTGCACTTGCGTCAGTGAATGGGACACCCCACTCTCTCCAAAGCTTCACAGACTCGTACATCTCGGTGCCGGGCGGGTCAAGGAAGGTGACCCGGGTAGAAAGCGGCTCAAGCTCAGCAGCCTGGGCATGAGCCGGCTGTGTCGCCGCGGCCTCCGCTGCCGATTCAAGGACAGCTACAGCCGTTTCCCTGGCGTCTTCATGGTTCAGTCCCCATGCGACGCCTTCGAGGATAACGTGCTCAAGAGTCAGCTTCGTCAGGGAGCTCTGTCCATCGAGGGCATGGCCCGCGTTGGTCGTGGCTTCGAATAGTAGAAATGTCGGTGCCGTATCGTAGAGCGGGGATAGCATAATTTCCCCGCCCTTGCCGATGAGGATGGGACTGCCCCGGCTTTGCTTGACTCCTGACTTGTGAGGATACGTTCCTTGCAGCAAGGATATTGATATGCCTAAGCCTTTTCCCGCCGAGTTCCGCCGCGATGTTGTTTCCGTGGCTCGCAAGCATGAAGCACCGATCGCTCAGATCGCTAGGGATTTCGGGATCTCCGAGGCCACTCTGCATAACTGGCTCAAGAAAGCCGATATCGAGGACGGCACCCGCCCGGGTGTAAGCGCTGTTGAGGCGGCCGAGCTGCGGGATGTGAAGAAACGCATCCGGCTGCTGGAGCAGGAGAATGAGATCCTGCGTCGGGCCGCAGCGTTCTTCGCCCGGGAGCTGCCCCCAAAATGACGTTCCCGCTGGTCCTTGATCTTGCCGCGGACGGAGTCCCCGTCGCGGTGGCCTGCCGGGTGCTCGGCTTCTCCAAGCAAGCCTTCTACGCATGGAAGGCGGCTCCGGTGACGGACCGGGATTGGGCTGATGCGCATCTGATCAACGCCGCGCTAGATGTCCATCGCGACGACCCGGCGTTCGGGTACCGGTTCATTGCTGACGAGTTGAAGGACCAGGGACTGGCTGCGGGTGAGAACCGGGTCCAGCGCCTGTGCAGCAGCCAGCGAATCTGGTCCGTGTTCGCCAAGAAACGCGGCCTGACGCGCAAAGCGGGCCCGCCCGTCCATGACGACCTGGTCAAGCGGGACTTCACCGCAACGGCACCCAACCGGCTGTGGTTGACGGACATCACCGAGCACCGCACCGATGAGGGCAAGCTGTACCTGTGCGCAATCAAGGACGTGCATTCGAATCGAATTGTCGGCTACTCGATTGATTCACGCATGAAGGCGTCTCTGGCCGTTGCAGCTCTGCGCAACGCGGTGTCGCTAAGGTCGCCACAGGGGGCGGTGGTGCATTCGGATCGTGGCTCTCAATTTCGTTCCAACGCCTTCGTCCGGACCCTGAAGAGCAACGGGCTGACTGGGTCGATGGGGCGGGTGGGTGCGTGTGCTGACAATGCCGCCATGGAGTCATTTTTTGCGCTGCTGCAGAAGAACGTTCTGGACCGGCAGCGCTGGTCCACGCGGCAGGAACTGCGGCTGGCAATCGTGACCTGGATCGAGAAAACCTACCACCGGAAACGCCGACAACGACGACTTGGCCGGCTAACACCGATCGAGTTTGAGACAATGAATACCGGCCTCGAAGCCGCCTAGAAACACTAAACCCCGAGAGTCAATGAAACCCGGGGCAGTCCCGATCGAGTAGTTTTTTGAGTGTGCGTCCCCGTTTCCAATTAACAAGTTGAAGGTCACGGCTCGAAGTAAGTCGCGTTTGAACTCTTCCTCGTCAATGCTGTGAGGTGCTGCTATGGTCACCAGCCGGGTCAGGCGGGACGGTAATCCGGCCTGACTTTCTTCAAAAACATCGACTTCGTCAAGTGCAAGCGCCTGGAAGAAGTCTTCACTGTGCAGGACTTCGCCGCCGGGGGATAAGTCGAATCGCGTTACGATCAGCGCTTCACGCCCAGCAAGGGTCTCAATGTAAGCCTCCGCAGCTCTTAGACCTGCGGTTCGGGCAACTCGAAGGGCCCATTCCTCAGAGGGAAGCAGATGAGGGCCAGTGTAGTCTGACGGCCTGACGGTCTTGACGAGATGGGTTGCCGGCAAGTTGTTACCAGGCAGCGCCCATTCGTCTCCATTTCGCCTCAACATAACGGTGGACTCGATTGCGATCGCGAGGTCCTGATCTGTCAACGTGAGCGATTCGGGAAGCGCCTCGGCGAACTCACCAGCGGGGCGCACCTGGACGGCCCCGGTGATACCTATTGTTGGCTTAGATCGGGCAATATCCCCAGGCAACAGTTTGTCAAAGTAGAGAGATACTTGCGGCCCGCCGATGGGTATGTCTGAGACAGGAAGAGACAAGGACAGGCAGGGAGAGTTTACACCGTATTCAGAGACGACGTCCGCGTCGTATTGAAAAGACAGATCTGCATCGGAACGGGAAAGTACACCAACGTGGCGAGAATGGAGAAACACCTCGAATTTTGTACTCACCACTTGATCCAAAGGTGGCGAATTCTGTGGATTTGAGCGGCTTCACTGTAGAGGGCGCGACCCGAGGCGGTTGTGTCGAGACGGCCCAAAGGGCTGGGAACGGTAGGTAATAGCATGCGTTGATCATTTCACCAATACGGCTCCAGAACTGTCCCAGATCCTTGACACACCTCAATCTAGCCTGAGGCGCACTGGGTCTGATTGAAGCTCGTGTTATTCGATTCCGACCGGTTATTTCGCGGGCGGCCTAGACACCACAGAACGTGTCGTCGAACTCGGCAAGTGGCACGTCGCCGAGGTAGGCGTTGAGGCACTGCGTTTTGTACCAGGGCGCCCATCCGGGCTTCGCGAGTTCGAGGTCCTCGACTGTCTTCTGCGGCCCGGACCTTGCCAGGCCGCGGACGAGCTCGGTTTTGTGATGGTTGTTTACTGTGTCGGCCAGGGCGTTGTCGTTGCTTTAACCGGCTAATAATCGGTGGTGCTGCGCCATAACCGGACGCTCCGTCTGATGGAAGAGCCTCAACGCTTGAGACCATCAATTCCACGCCGGAAACAAAGTCCCGCCCCGCCATGACTTCAAAGAACCCATCCACCACTACCCTCCGACCCTGGCAGGCAACGCAAGACCACAGACACCCACAGCCAGGCTGCCAAGCCAATCGCGATCTAGACACTGACGATTCGTGCAGGACTGTGCGCGGAGGTGAACGTTTCGATGTCACACCTCCCAGGTATGGTCAAACCATGTACAACACAACAGGGACCCTCAGCAAGGACGTCAAAGACCCGAAGACCTCAATTGGTCAATACCTCCGAGTCACCTTTCCTAACATGAAGCCGCTACAGACTGAATACAAGGAGCTTGCTGGCGGTCTTGTCGTCGACTCGATGGGCGCCAACGCGGGTACCGTTGGGACTGCGTTCGATCTAGTCATTCGTCTAATGATCAAACCGGATGTTACCCCGAAGTCAACACTCGCTCTCTACCCCTTCAACACGACCTATCACTAGGTTGTGAACGATCTGGCTAGCATCGCTGGTCGGTCAGACGATGAAGAGCTGGCCACTCGGGCCGTCTGGGCACTCGCCCTTTGCGTCAATGCGTACCGGGCGGGTCCTGCATGGGCTCCGCTTGATCCAGATTTGGTGGACAGCGGCAACTTTTTCGTCGACACGATGCTTGAGCAAGCCGACGATAACGCTGTCGCCGAGCTACTCGCATTGAAAAAACTGGCCGAATTACGTCTGATTCCAAAACTTGCTGGCCCGTTTAGCCTTGGCCCAACATTTGAACTTTCCAAGCCCGGCGCTTCCCAGCGAATCGGAGCTGAAGCCGACCTCGTGGCAGGAGGTCTACTACTGGACATTAAGACTATTCTTGCCCCCAAGAACAGGGCAGGACTTCGTCCAGATGTGCTTAAGCCCGATAGCGTCTATCAGCTTCTGGGCTATGCGCTACTGGATTACTCCAATCAATACAACATCGAACAGCTCGGCATTTACTCGGCTCGTTACGGATCGCTGATCGAGTGGCCACTCGAGCGGGCCACCTCGCTTCTGTCCGGCGGGAAGTTCGATCTCTCCGTAGCGCGCCAAGAAGTCTGGGACCTAATGCAGCAAGAACTGGCCTAGTACACCACATCTGTATTGAACCTGCGACTATGAGGGGGAGAAGTTGAGCAACAAAAAGTTGAAAGACTTATGTACGGCACGTTTTGCTGTTGTGGACGGAGGCGGGCGACGATCGCGAGAGTGGAAGCTGTGGACGTACGCATCCAGCCGTCCGTCAGATGAAGTCTACTTAGCTCCCAGAGACTGCGGTGAATCCCTGAAGATCAGCATGCATTCAAAGGGTGAAAGTCAACTCGGCCTCGGGCCCAATATGCGAGGGCAATTGGCTTCGATTGACCGTCACGCTTTGGACCGATGGAGGGATAGCAACAACGGCGAAAAATGGAGAATCGCTTATGGTCTCTACTTCCCGTACGCAGAACTTCGTGATGGACCAACGCTTGAGTCTGGGAGCTTCAGGGTTCCAGTATCGAAGGCCAGTGAATGCACGCTAATGCTTGTAGTCATCTCCGAAGAAAAAACCGGTCCCAGTGCACTCATTTCAGCGTTGAGCAGTACAGGCGACTTCTCACTAGTTGCTAGGTTGCCCAGGGCTTCAGGCGGTGAGGTGTACCTGCTAGCCGGTGAAATCCCAAACCCTTCCACAGCAATCGCAAATGCCAAGAAATTGCTCACGATGCCTAGCAAGATATGGGAGCTCCCGTACGCCATGGGGACGGATCGAGCCTTCGCTGCATATTTCGACGTACATCCAATGACAAGACAACGATTCGCCCTCGAGATTGCCCTTGACGAATTTGTTGTGCCCAAGGCGCCGCTGGTCTATGAGAAGTTCAGGGGAACTGTAAGTGCTTGGAATGCTGTGCTACTGGCTCAAAAACCAGAAGTGTGCAGCCTCTTATGCATCGAAAAGGACGGAACAGAGAGAATATACGTCAACCAAGGCATGCGCTGTAGTCACGAAAATCTCTTCACCCGTGCGCATGATGTGCTTGACGCCTTCCACAACGATGGACCAGATCGCGGTTGGACGAAGAGAAACGACGGTGTTTGGATGACCCGCCTCGTCTCGCCGAAGCTAGCGGAACGCCAATGGGCAGCCGATCCGGACGGACGTTCCACGGGTCTTCCAGGATGGACCTACAAGGGGCCGCAGGAAGGCCACTTCATACCGGAGGATGTTGAGCGAAACATTCGCGAAAACACATTGTCAGAGGCAATTTGCATCACAGGTGGGCATATTCTCTACGACGTGAGTAGGCCCCAGCCGTTGCTTCGGATTGGCTATTTTGACGAACAGCTAATCCCTCGAGAGCATCAATTCTATTCAAGTACCTCAGTAGAAGGCTGAGGACATCCGCATGCTGTTGAGCTGCATCGTCGGCCCCTACAGCGTCGAATAAGGAGAAGGATTCAAGATTTCCAGTAACAAGCCGACAATGAAGAAGCTGTCGAAGAAGAGGAGCCTGGGTGTATTCGTGAAAATGAATACTGAGGGTTGCGCACGAAAGTTGCTGTCAATCTACGTCAACAAACGCGATGGCGGGGTGATGGTTTCTCCCTACTTAGAAAACTGGGGAGAAACAACTTGTTCGCGACTCACTCACTCTCCGTCTGACGGATTGCTACCAGTCAGGGAGAGCTACGTGACTACCCGGCCTGACAACCCTCCAAAATTTCACTACCATCGCTCCGGCATGTCCTCAGTCCAGCCGGTGAAGTTTGAGAGAGGTGACGGCCGCCAGACGATTCATCTACCTTCAATGGACGAGTTGGATGGAGTTCAGATCTTCTCGCTTGCCGCGCGGCTACCCCATTATCTGCCATGGAATCATAGGCCGCGGCAAGGTGACATTGTCTATTTTCTGGACACGCCCGGTATTCAGTCCTTGTACATGAGCGGCATTATTTATGATCGTGACAAAATTCCGTCGGAGAGCGTTGGAACTCAACAAGATGGCGAACCAGTAGTCCTCACGTCAGGCGATAGGAACGCTTTTCTAATCGACTTATCGGGCTATGGCGTTGAAGCGATCTTGAGCCTTCATTTCGGACCTAGACCTCAGGATTTGCCCCATTTCGCCGCTGATTTTAGCTTGGTCAGCACCCATCAAGACCATCTCTACATCGAAGGGGCAATAGCAATTCACGCAGGGCCGGGCATTCCCTTCCTTGGGATGATGTCGCCGATTCCCTCACTGAGCGAATTCCATCGAACAGACGCTCTTGATCTGGTAGAGAACGAACACAGAATCACCAATCGAAATCCGTGAGTGCTCTGTAGTTGGGTCGGCCTCAGCGAATGCCAGCCCAGACGTGAGTAGACGGGGACGACGTGCTGATCCATTAGGTTCCACTGGGTTTACCCGTCGCCAAAAGCCTGCAGTACCTCTGTGTTGTCGGGCGCTTCGTGCGTTTTCTGCACGTAGTGCTTGCTGGTGATCTTTTCGTTTGAGTGCCCGAGCTGTGCCGTGGCGGCGGCAATACCCTGGGTGTTGGAAAGGATCGTACCGACCGACTTCCTGAACGTGTGCGGCGTGATCCAGTCATACCCAAGGGATTCTCTGACCTCTCGCCATTGCTTGCGAAAGCTATTTGGATCACGGATCGTTCCCACGCTGGAGGCAAAGACCATGCCAAGGTCGTTGGTTCGCGCAGTGTCGGATTGACGCTTGCGGAGGATTTCAACGGCGAAGGACGGCAGGAAGTACCTCTGCCGTGAGTTGGAACTCTTCGGATGGTCTTGAATCTTCAGGCCACTTGTGCTTTTGATTATGATGACGGTCCCATTGACCGTCAAGGTGGGCTTTACTGCATCGAGGTCTACGTCCGTCCAGTGAAATCGCAAGGGCCTGGCTGATGCGGGCGCCGGTGGCCAGCATAATGTCCACAACTTCCAGGATGCCCGTCACCGGCAGCCCGTCGGGACGCCTGGTCTGCTGCTGCCACGCATACACGCCCTTACCAAGGGTTTGACGCGACACTTGAAGTGACGACGTCGGCAAAAATTGTGGCTGACGCGTACACTTCCGGTATGACCTGGCGCAAGATGAACCTCTCCATCAAATTCTCTTGATCGTCTTGTTTTCCGCCGTGGTAGGTGCCATAGCTGCCGTAGCGGTTGCGGTTGGCATGAACATGACCGACTCACGTACCACCTCCATACAAGAAATACCTACCGCTAAGCCGACGCCGTCCGTTACTACACTTGTTGCCAAGCCCCCGCGTACTAGAGCCCCCGAGACCGTAAGAACGCCTGCACCTTCGCCAGCGGAGTCTATTCAGGAGTTGCCACCCTCAATAGCCACGATCGCCCCTGAAGTTATTGAAGCCGTGACCGCCACGCCGCTCGTATCTGCCCCGGAGACTCGACCGCCTGTGGATACATGCCCGTCCGGTACAGTCTCAGCGAGCTTGGATTCTATTATCTTCGAATTTCCGTACTCTACCCTTCCGAACGAGGTAACAGTCGTGGGACGTGGGACACTTCACAACGGCACGAGTGCGGCGGTCCAAGTCAACGAGCGTGATGTGCCAAACCTTGAGGGACTGAACGCCCGTGGACAGACGTCAGCGATTGCGCTTTACGGAGACTACGACTGGGCGCCCTCACCGGGAGTCCCTAGCGGTGGTGTTATTGTCGTGGAACCCGGTGAATCAGTTACCTACACGGTCAAGGACGACACTCTCGCGAGCAGTATTGCCGAGGTCACTCATTGGTATTCTTCAACAGAAAGCGGGTGGCTCCAGATGTACTTCAGCAATGCTGGTAGCCTCTGCAACGTTGCGGGAATGAATCCGGGTTCAGGGAAAGCAATCCCTAACGATTTCGTCCCCCGTGGTCCGTAGCTCCTAGTCGTCCACCGATTGCGGGTCGGTTCCCTATTTATCAGGTTCTGGAAATTCTCCGTTGTCGAGAATGGCAGCCAGGTCGCAATGCGCAGCCTGGGAGCGTCCTCCAATTATTGGGTTCCTGCAACTTCAGCAGCATCATGGGCCGGCATGAATGAACGGCACTTGCGGCCGCGGGCGCGAGGCTGGTCGCGGGAGGAAGGTTTTCCTGCTGGCTCTTGAAGAAGCGATGCTCGCCGTAGCTGGCGCGGCAAGTCGGGTGTCCAGCGGTGGCCCTGAACATTCTGCACTGGACTGCGACTGTCGACCTGGCTTCTTTGGCTTGTCTATTTCAGCCCCAATATTTGTCAGAATTCGCTGCCAATATGGTTGGATTCTTAGCTCTCGAATTGCTGTATCTTACTTGCCGAAACACAGGAGGTTCGGCCGTAGCTACTCGAGGGACAGCGATTGGGGCAGGGGCACTTGCCTACTTTGACTGCCTGAACGGCCCACCGACCATCTCGGATTACCCGAATTTATTGTCTCGGTACCAAAAAGGGGAGTTCGTTGTACTGAAAGGGGGAGTGAACTTGGAAGAAAACTTTGCTGAATTGGGGGAGTGGCAGGGGAATCGGCATCCAACATCCTCTACTCTGCAGGGCATAACCGCAGGTCAGAGGCCCTTTTGTGCCCCGGTGTCAAGGGCCATGAGTTTCTGCCCACCAGCGGTCAGGTTTTCTGCCCGCTGGTGGCCAGCAAAAGTGCCCGGATATGGCCATGAGATCTGCCCACAACTTTAGATTTGTGGTTGGCCATTCCGATCCAGTGTTTTAGCTCAGTTTCGTTACTCCCTTCCCCGCCAGGGCTTGGGTGAGCCTGACGGAGTCACCACTGGTCTGGCAGACATGGGCATGGTGCAGGAGCCGGTCAACTGTCGCTGTCGCCAGGGTTTTAGGCATGAGCTCGTCGAAGCCGGCCGGGTGCAGATTGGAAGAGATCGCGATGGAGCGTTTCTCGTAGGCGGCATCCACGACCCGGTAAAGTCCCTCGGAAGCATCAGTACCCACGGGCAACAAACCAATATCGTCAACCACCACCAAATCAGCGCGCAGCACCCGGGTGATAGCTCTAGTGACACTGTCATCGGTGCGGTGGGCGCGGATGAGCTGACCGAGGTCCTCGAGCCGGAACCACACCACACGTAAACCTTCTTCGACGGCTTGCTGGCCCAGGGCCTCGAGGAAGAACGTTTTCCCGGTACCGGAGGGCCCGCAAACGACAAGGTTTTCCCCACGCCTAATCCATTCCAGAGTCCGCAGGGCTTGCTGAGTCGGGGCCGGGATCGAGGAAGCGGCCGGGTCCCACACATCGAAAGTTTTCCCGGTCGGGAACCCGGCCGCCTTGCGCCGGGTGGCGAGCATCGAGGCGGCCCTGCCACGGATTTCCTCGGCAAAGAGGGCTTTGATGACCTCTACTGGTTCCCAGCGCTGGGCACGGGCGGTAGCGATGAGTTCCGGCGCCAAGGTGCGGGCGTGGGGCATCTTCAAGGAACGCATCATCGCCTCGAGGTCCTGTGGCAGTGCCGGGGCGGTGGTGTTGATCGGGTTCACTGCTTTACCTCACTGACGGTGGCGGTTGTTGTGGTGATCGCGGCCCAAGCGCCGGTGCCCTGAGTCAGGGAGGTGCCCTCGTTCGCGGTGTGGGTGGTGATGTTGGCCCGTCCTGCTTGCAGGATTGAGGAAAGATCTCCATGGGCGAACCGTCCATGAATCGCCGCAGTCCCTAGGGCCCGGTCAACATCAATGACACCGGCGATCTTCGCCAGAGAAACAGCCTCAGCCATTTTCACGTTGATCCGTTGAGTGCCAACCGCGGCTGCTTCCTTGAGCCAGGTAACGGCACCACCACCGATGGCCAGGAACTCCGCCTCGGCCCCGGTACGGGCCCTGGGTGTGTAATCGCCCGGGATCCTTTCCACATACCCGGGAAAGTGATCGTCATTGATTGCAGGGCTCCCTGGTCTGGCACTGCCGTGGCGGGCGACTTCCACCGGGCCATTCACGCCGTGGTGCACGATGACGACCTTTTCATCCGGGCCAGCCCCGTGGGAACGAACGAACACCCGCTGCCCCAACAGGTGGGACGGCACGGAATACATGGCGTTGTTGAACGTGACCATGGGCGTGTTCGGTGGCACGGTGCGTGCTAATCCAAAAGAGACCGTGTGGGCGTCATCGGGAACCCGATGCAGGCGCAACACCTCCTCAGCAAGCATCAACGCCGGTTTACGCTTGGTGCTGCGGTGCTCACGAGCATTGATGTGGGCCATGAACTCCTCACACGCGGCCTCCACCTCAGCGAAGGAACCATACGCCTCGCGCAGGTTCGTGTCCTTGGGCACGATGTCAGCCTTAGCGACCTTTACCGCGTTCTCCACCCCGCCCTTGGAAGCAGGATCCGCCGGCTGACACGTCAACACGGTCACCCCGTAGTAGCGGGCGAAATCCACGGTTTGCAGGTTTCTCACCGGTACCCCGGCCACGTGGGAGACAGTTACCGTCTTCTCGTTGTCAGTGAGGATATAAACCGGAGCCCCGCCAATAATGCGGAAACAGCGATCGAGAGCAGCGAACACAGATGGTGCTGTCCGGTCCCGTAGCGCGATGACGATCCGGAATCGTGACCAGGCCAGCCACGCCACGAACAACACCGTCTTCACACCATCGATGGAGGGGCCGTCGCCGAAATCGTACTGTAGCCAGCCGCCAGGTTCTGTGATCCAGGGGCGGTGCACGCGTACCCGGCCGAGCTTCCACGCGTCTTTGACTTGGGCTATCGCGCGGCGGGTGGAACGCTCCGACCCTTCGAAACCCATGCCTACCAGTTTCTGGTGGGCGACATCAGCCCGGATCCGGCCACGCGTCTTTTCTACGAGTTCCTCGATCTTGGGCAGGTACTCATCAGTGATCTTTTCCCTGGATACTGGTTCCGCCAAAGGCTTGCCGGCAGTGCGGGCGGCGACGTGCTTGGCTACGGTGTGGTGCGAACAACCCGCGAGGACTGCCGCGGCGCGAAACGACTTCGTAAGATCGTACGCTTCAAGAATTTCCATGATTTCTCCGTCAGACTTCATACAGAGCCTCTTCCTGGTGTGGTTTGGTGCGACTAGACACCGACATCAAACCCCAGGAAGGGGCTCCCGCCGTTAAGAACACGACGAGGCTAGTAAAAAGAGTGGGCAGATCTCATGGCCACCAATGGGCATTTCTGCTGGCCAGCAGTGGGCACTTTCGTGGCCGCCTATGGGCAGTTTTTCATGGCCGCTAACACCCCGGGCCGGAATCGAATCGGCGGCCAAGAGAATCTAGCCGCCTGGATTCTACCTGTTGTCGTTGACTGCCAAAATCGTCGTGTTTCCGCGGTACTTCATAGTTTTCGAAGGCCGTGGCATGTCGTGCATTGCCGTAGTTCTTGGTTGAAAAGGGGGAGTAAAAGGGGAGTTCCTCCTCAGGGTCCCTTGACATCATTTGGGCTTCGACTGCGAATAGCTGCGTGAACAGGTTCATTAGTGATCCACCTTCAGGCGGTGCGGGCCATTGTCCTCTCCTACCATTTTACGCCTCTGACTTGGACCTAGGCGATGCCAGGTGCCCCAGATTGAGAGGCCGTCGACTACGGTTGGGTCGGGAGACACGGCATTATTCGCGGCGATCTGAGCTCCGTTGTGGTCGCCCAAGGTAGATCGCTGGTTGCAAGGAAACGGCCGAATGCTGATGAGAGGCGCGTAGGATCCAATGTGGTTAGTTATGTTGATCGTGAGGCAGGGCGGGCGTGCCATCTTAAGATTCCGTAGGCCTTGGCGATGTGTCTCACCGCTGGCCATGGATACTCATTTCGCCATGGCGTGCCACGACGGAATCGGTGACGCAGTTATGCATGTGGAACGAGCGCCCAATGCGGTGCCGCCGCGGACCGGCGAGGATGTGAAATATGTGCGAGGCAGTATTGGTTTGAGCCATGCCGGCATCCGAAGCAGCCTGGACTGAGCGATGAAGCGGGACTGGATATCTTCCCAGCCTGACATGTAGGTGTAGGGATCCGCCACTAACAACTGTGACCCATATCCAGAGTCCTTGGGAAGGGGCCACCTCGTGTTGAACATCGACCACCCGCAACGGACGAGTCACTCCACCACGGAACGGCCGAACAGATTCACTTTGACGACATAGCCGCGGCACGCCTCAAGGCCAACCAGAATGAGAGGCCTGGTCGTCACGATGACGTCGCCAACGAACCCCCAACCAATGTGGCAACATCGTCACCCACAATGACTAATGCATCGCCAGAGAATGGCGACGCGTAACAGCAAGGTAGAGCTCAATTGCTCTCTTGCTCAAATGGCATTTGTGCTGCCGAGAGACACATAAATAGGGGATCCCAATATGATCGAGTCAATATTTGGGAAGGAATCCCAATATTGTTGGGATTTATTCGCCGCTGACTTTCGAAATACAACTTGCTGAGCGACAGCTAGGAAGGAGATACGCTGTTGAAACGGCGCCAATAGCCGTTGGGCATGGGCAACCCCCGCAAGCATTCTGGACGTGCTGCTTGGATCTCCTTCATAAGTCACGTCCAGATCTTCCATCATTCTATTTAGCGCGGACCATGCATATGAGTGGAGGCCAAATTCTTGTTCCGGCCGTCTATCACCGACCAAAAACTGGGCAGATCCGGTCATTACCAGCAGGGTTGCACCCCGTTTGACAAGCCAGATCACTGTTCCTCCGGCCACCAAGGCCCACTGAGCGAGTTCGTCACCCGACACGTACGTCTGCGGAAACTGGATGGTCCCGACAGTTCCGGTTTTTGTAAGCACATCACGAACGATTACTATTTTCGCATATTCTGAATCAGTTATATCGTTGTTCTTTATTAATAATGAGGCCAATTTGAGATCCAGTTTAAGCTCGGTAGATACTTTTTTCAGCATTTTCACTGGTACCTGAGAATATAGCATGTCAATTTTTGTGGAACTGCGATATAAATAATATTCCACGGAAATTACCACCTCAGTTGATTGGTAGTTTTTATTAAAACGGTGTTATGAATCATTCTAGCTACCATTTCACTTGAATCCTGCGCAGAATTCGAGAATATTTTGGACATGCTTGATTGCTAGGCCGCTCTTTGGTCTAATCGGGACTAGTAAGGTTGGCTGAATCTGAAATTCGGCCCAGTTCGCTTCCTTGGGCCCTAATTCATCGTCTACCCATACAATAGCATCCCAGTATAGTCTTTCCATTACCCATCTTCTGTTCAGCCAGCTGCTAATTTCATTGGACTTAATTGCGGTATTGGAATGATAAATATTTTGGCTTCCAAGTGAAATTATTCGACTTTCAACTCCCATTTGGGCACCAAGACTCGCAACTTGGTCATATGGCCACGCCGTCAGCCAGACGATGTCAGCGGCCTTCGATATTCTTTGTATGGACTCAGCAATTCTAGAATCTACGACGAACTCTAACTCATCACCATAGTTTGAACCACCTCGAAGTATCCGCGGATCTATGACTCCATCGACGTCTAGGAAAATGATGACCTTCATGTGTCGATTGTTCCATCAGGACAGAAAATTGTCTTTAGATGTCGAAACTTATCGGACCCATCATCCAATGGAGAACTGGAGCTGACGTGCGGCAGGTCGGCCGTGCGCGGTGCAGCCCGATAGTCAGGATTTGAATCGTGAGTGGCCGAGTCGGCTTTTTGGTCTAGCCCATTGTTCGACCCTTAGTGAGGGCCTAGGCTCAAAAGACCTAAAGGAGTCCTTCATGCAGCAACACCTCGACCGCTACAGTACGCTCCGCGTGTTCGGTCACATCAGTTTGCACGACAAGTACCAAAGCTTGGTCGGGCAGCTTCTGAAGCTGATCGACGAAAAGGGTAGGGTGCGCGTTTCGACGCTGGAGTCCGAGCTGTTTCCACTTCATGACGATGCTGCGGCGGACAACTTGATAAGTCAATTGGTTCAAGTGATCAACGATGCAGCGGAAAGCTCTGGTGTGCAGTTGACGGCGCGCATCACCGCGTACAAGAATGCTGGCGTAATCAGTCGCTGGGTCTGGTTCCAGGGCTCTTCACAAATGCCGGGACCATCGCATTGCGAAAACCAGAACAGTATTCACCCTGAGCGATTGGTCGTGGATCAGCAGGGCCCCGTGACGGGGGACCCCGTGATCATGCTGTTGACATTCAACCAGCACGAGACTCAGGCCGTCTTCAAAGAATTTGTGCAAAATCAGCGGGTGCCAGTGGCTACGGCGAGTCCATACTTCGAGTTAGGCCGCCACGGTGGAGCCCGAGTCATGCTGCGTATCTCACGCCAGGGAAGCGCGGCGGCCCAACAGGCTGCGGAAGAATCCATTCGGCTATTCTCGCCCAAAGCCCTGATAGGCGTCGGCATCGCTTTCGGAGTAGACGAGCAAAAGCAAAGCATTGGAGACGTCTTGGTCAGCGCGGCTGTCAACGACTACGAACTCCGGAAGGTGAACAAGTTGGGCGTTGTCATTCCACGAGGGCATACCCCACCGCATCGCCCTTGCTGGTTGATCGCTTCAACGGGCTGAAGCACGTGTATTTGCCTGACGGCAGTGATGGTTTCCCGAAGATACAGGAGGGAGTGCTCCTGTCCGGTAACGCTCTGATCGACAACATTGACTATCGCCAGAGTTTGATCGAGTTGGCTGGGACCGAGGTCATCGGTGGTGAGATGGAGGGGCGTGGCCTGCACGAATCGGCCCTTTTCCACGACGTCCATTGGATTATTGTCAAGGCGGTCTGCGACTTTGGAGATGGGAACAAGGGCGCTGAGTCGAAAGAGCGTGATCAGAAACTTGCCGCTAAGCACGCTGCACTCGTCGTGCACATGGCCCTAGATGGGGAAGGGCTGTACCAGCCGAATCTCGACGCTCGGCGCCCAGCGCCAGTGGGACCCCCTCGGCTGCCGCCCTTCATAGACGCAGACGGCCCTTGGGTGCCTAACCGTGGGACCACACCAGTCGTCCTGTGGACGGCGACACAGCGCCAACTCGGACAGCCGGCAGCGTGGACGTCATGGACCACCTGCTGGCGTGGGCCCATGCCCCAGCCTCCTCCAGCGCGTTCGCCCTGTTGGGGGAGTACGGCATGGGCAAGACCGTCACCTTACAGAGATTCGCGCGCCACCTGCGCAAACTCCGGCCCAAAGACCCGACGATACCCCTGTCGTTGTACTTGGACCTGCGAGAAGTGACTGGCCTTGAGCACGGCGTCCCTACGTTGGACCAGATCGTGACTGAAGTGATGAAGCGAAGCTGGCCGAACGGCGACCTTCCTGCATACACCATGGAGAATTTCGAGAGCTGGATCAGCCAACCCGCGGTCGTGATTTTCGACGGTTTGGACGAGGTGCTGGTGAAGCTCTCCGCTGGTGACGGGCAGACCTTCACCCGCACTCTCCTCAGCCTGGCCCCGCGACTTGGGGATGCACGTTGCGGCCGTCTGAAGATAATGGTCTCCTGCCGGACCGAGTACTTCCGGACGCTGAGCAACCAGCTTAACCACTTCACGGGTCACCGCCCACCTGGGCACATGCAGGCTGACTCCTCCAGCGTCCTAATTCTTCGCCCTTTCGAAGATGGAGAGGTTCGCACTTATCTCAGTACTGTTTTCCCCGGTCAGGACTTGAACAAGATTCTCGAGACGATTCACAGTATCCACGGCCTTGACGAACTCACCCGGCGCCCTTACACGCTGTCTCTCGTCGCCCGCTTTCTGCCCGAGATCGAATTGGACCGCGCAGCCGGCAAAACGGTGTACGGCGTGTCCCTGTATAGACGTACGGCAAATGCATGGTTGGAGCGTGACGACGGCAAGCACCAGATTAGGGCCGAAGATAAGCAGATGTTTACTGCCACGCTGGCAGCCCGTATGTGGGCGGAACGCGAAACATCCCTGCCTATCCGTGTCATTGAACGGTGGTTCCGGGAATGGCTCGACTTGGAGCCCGGACTACGAAGCCGATATGAACACTTCCACCCAGATCGGTTGGAGGAGGACTTGCGTGCTGCCACTTTCCTCACCCGAACGGACGTAAACGAAAGCAGTACTTTTCGTTTTGCCCATACCTCGTTGCAGGAGTACTTCCTTGCCATGCACCTCGTAGAAGCAATCCGGAGTAATCGCCCCGAACATTGGGCGCTCCCAACTCTGAGCTATGCGACCCTCGACTTCATCGGCCAACTACTGGCAGAGGCTAGGCAACCCAAGCTCTTGACCACTCTTGCATCGTGGTCAGCACCGTACCGGGTCCAGGCCAGTGAGAACTTACTGGCCTACGCGGTGAGAGCCATTGGTCGTGGATGGCCGGTCCCAGTCCTGCGCGGATTGGACATGAGAGGGGCACAACTTGATAACCTGAAGATCCCAGCATTTGGCACTTTCCACTCACCCCTCGATCTGTCCGGAGCGCAGTTCCGAGGCGCGTCGCTTCGACATGCAGCACTGTACAATGCGAATCTCGACGGAGCGGACTTTCAGGGTGCCAACCTGTTTCAGGCCTACTTCCTTAGATGCTCCCTCAACTCGACACGCTTTGTCGCTGCGGACCTAGTCAGTACAGTGTTTCGTGACTGCATTCTCACGGTCACTGAGTTTGACGATTCGGACATCCGAGGAGCCCAGCAGCTACGGTGTCTCGATCCAAACCCATCTTTCTTGGCAGCCCCTGCACGATTTCCGGCAGCACAATTGCCTTCGGATCGCCTCCGCTGGAACGCGATCCATTCGAACTTGGCCGTGTTTTCCCCAGATGGGACTGTATTGGCCACTGCCGGTAACGATGGAACGGTCCGGCTGTGGGAGGTCGGCTCCGGGGCGGAGCGAACAGTCTCCGAGGGCCACACCGGGTGGGTTCGTTCGGCGGTGTTTTCCCCTGATGGGTCACTGGTGGCCACGGCTGGGAATGATGGAACGGTCCGGCTGTGGGAGGTCGGCTCCGGGGCGGAGCGAACAGTCTTCGAGGGCCACACCGGGTGGGTTCGTTCGGCGGTGTTTTCCCCTGATGGGTCACTGGTGGCAACGGCTGGGAATGATGGCACAGTTCGGCTTCTCGAAACCCGCACAGGGGCGGAGCGAACCGTCTTCGAAGGCCACACTGGTACGGTTCGCTCGGTCGTTTTTTCCCCTGATGGGTCACTGCTAGCCACGGCTGGGGACGATGGAACGGTCCGGCTGTGGGAGGTCGGCTCCGGGGCGGAGCGAACAGCCTTCGAGGGCCACATCGGGTGGGTTCGTTCGGCGGTTTTTTCCCCTGATGGGTCACTGGTGGCCACGGCCGGGGACGATGGCACAGTTCGGCTTCTCGAAACCCGCACAGGGGCGGAGCGAACCGTCTTCGAAGGCCACATTGGTGCGGTTCGCTCGGTCGTGTTTTCCCCTGATGGGTCACTGCTGGCCACGGCAGGGGACGATGGCATAGTTCGGCTTCTCGAAACCCGCACAGGGGCGGTGCGAACCGTACTTATTGGACACGGGGGCTGGGTACTTTCGGCCGTGTTTTCCCCGGATGGCGCTCTGTTGGCCACGGCCGGGGACGACGGTACTGCCCGACTTTGGGAGACTGGAAATGGGGTGGAGCGAACCGTACTTATTGGACACGGGGGCTGGGTGCTTTCGGCCGTGTTTTCCCCGGATGGCGCTCTGTTGGCCACGGCCGGGGACGATGGTACTGCCCGACTTTGGGAGACCGATACTGGGGTGGAGCGAACCGTCCTCACTGGCTATACCGGGTGGGTTCGATCGGCCGTGTTTTCCCCAGATGGGGCTTTGTTGGTCACGGCTGGGGACGATGACACGGTCCGGCTGTGGGAGGCGGACACCGGGGCGAAGCGAACCGTCCTCATTGGCCATGCCAGCGGAGTCCTTTCCGCAGGATTCTCCCCTGACGGGGCTTTGCTGGTCACGGCTGGGGAAGACGGCACGGTCCGGCTGTGGGAGGCGGACACCGGGGTGGAGCGAAGGGTCTTTGTTGGCCATACTGGCTGGGTTCGTTCGGCCGCGTTTTCCCCTAATGGGGCTTTGTTGGCCACGGCCGGGAATGACGGCACGGTCCGGCTGTGGGAGGCGGACACCGGGGTGGAGCGCAGGGTCTTTGTTGGCCATACTGGCTGGGTTCGTTCGGCCGCGTTTTCCCCGGATGGGACCACGTTGATCTCAGCAGGAGACGACGGCACGGTCCGGCTGTGGGAGGCGGACACCGGGACAGAGCGAGTGGCCCTTATTGGCCACACAGGCGGGGTTCGTTCGGCCGCGTTTTCCCCGGATGGGACCACGTTGATCTCAGCAGGAGACGACGGCACGGTCCGGCTGTGGGAGGCGGACACCGGGACAGAGCGAGTGGCCCTTATTGGCCACACAGGCGGGGTTCGTTCGGCCGCGTTTTCCCCGGATGGGATCCTGCTTGCTACGGCGGGGGACGATGGCACAGCTCGACTCTGGGACTTGAGAACAAGCAATGCGCTACTAGCGTTTGGGTTCGTCAGTAGAGACCCGTTGGACCTTGGTGGATACGCAGTCTGGCGCCCCGCCACAAACAAGCTCCTTGAGATCTCAGATGAAGGTTGGCGAGCTCTGCTATGGGAACGGCATGAAACCGGCGGGCACACCGCGAGGCTGCCAGCGGAATACTTCAGATCTGAAGTCATCACTTCGTGCTAGTGCTGCGCGTCACGCAATTCTTGGGCAGACTCGACCTATCCCTGGCGGATCTGCGCCGAAACGTAGGACTACGAAGAGGCAAAACGATATATTAGGCGGAGAAATTCAATGATTCAAGTCGGGAAGCTGCATAATCACTAGGATTGGCGGTAGCTTTACCTCCATTCAAGGCGCGCTCTATTACCCCTTCGTGGGCGGTCCTCGCGTCCCCAACGAAGGCAAGGTAGCTCAACCGCTTCGTGCGGCGCTATGGCCTGGATGCGAATTCAGGTTGCCTGCATCCACCCCGTTGGAGCTCACGATTTTTTTGAATGAGACGCTTTTTGGGGTTCCGATAACAGCGGGATCTCGGGCATCAGGCCCTGGCCTGTGGTGACGTTAAGTATCGTTTGCAACGAGGTCCGGCCGTAGGAGTCCGATAGACAGCCCTTGGGCCGGGACCGTTGGGCTACTTTGATTGCATGAACGGCCTGGCCATTATCTTGAACAAGATCGAAATTCTTTTTTGTGACACCAAAAGGGGGAGCTCGCGCTGCTGAAAAGGGGGAGTGTCAACGCATACCGCAATCGGTTAATACAGTTTGCTAAGGAGAAACTCGGCAAACGCCTACAGGGCAAGGTCATGGGTGACACCCTAGCGAGCTATGGGAAGCGCATCACCAATCTTGACTCCATGGCGAACAAAGGCGTACACAGTGATGTCACCGCTGCTGAAGCTGAGCAGTGCGTGATCTGGAGCTTCATGCTTGCCGCTGACCTTCTGCGCATTTCGGATGGAACTTCGGCAGACTTGGCGCCAGTGAATGATTTCTGACTCGATCCCGTGGCGCGAGGAACTTTGGCGCGTAGCCGACCGGCTGGAAAAGAAGTCCAAGCAACAGCGGTGGACCGAACGCAGCAGCTTTTTGGTCGAACGCGACTTCATGACGAGTGCCTACGCCATCCGGAGGTTGAACGAAGCCCGCAAAATTTCTGACGACTTGGCGAAGACCAAAGTCCCAGTCATCCGGCACAAACTCATTGGATCCGTTCCCGACCTTTGGAACCGACACAAGATATGGGAGCACTACGACTTGGAGCATGGGGTAGATGATCACATCACCATCCCACACCTGTGCAACCAACTCATCCACTCTTTCGTCTGGTTTCTCAGCGCAACCGAAGATACTGACCTGTTTGACGGCGCGTTCGTCGCCTCAGAAAACGAACGCCACAAGCATCTCTACTTCTTTCCCGTTGAAAGTATTATTGATCTTTGCCGGAACGTTGCTGCTGAGGACATCGGCTCCATCCAATACCAGCGAGGAACCGACGGCATCATGCGCATCGTCAGCGTCAAAGTCATGGAAGACGACGGGGAAAATCCGGCCCCGACAAGTTGACGCTAAGCGCCGAGGTGCGGGCAGGCTACCGGAGTCATGATCAGTTTTCGAAGTGGGGAGAATGCCACTCGTACTCCGTGGACTCAGGCAGCAGCATCGCATAAGCGGCCTGGTGCTCCTGAGTCCACCGGCCACCTACGCTGAGGCCACCAAGATAGGCGACTATTTCATGAGTGCACCCTACATCCGTGGCAACTGCAGCTCCTTGAAAGCTATCGGAACGATTTCTCATCGCGAAGGGAGGAGTCCGATGAGTGTGCAAGAACTAATAGAGCCATCTAGGGACGCCAGAGCATTGAACTGAAGCTTCCCGTGCACTGAGGTCTGAACCTCTCCGTAGTGGTCGTTCATGTCGCCATCAGAAACCCAGTATTCGTTCGGGATCGAGTGCATCTCGCCTTTGTATACGGGACTTTCAGCGGAAATTTCTGCCTCAACTTCGCAAATCAGAACCGTATCCGTGGAGTCACCGATTTCAGATTCTGTATAGGTCAGCGTGTCGAAGTCGATCTCCAAATGCGCAATCTTTGGACTCTCAAACCACTCGGGGAATTGGACATCAAGTGCTTCTGCAACCTCCAATAGGACATCGAAGTCGCTCCACAGCACGTCGTCCGCTGCTCGCTCGATAGCGTTTGCAAGATCGGTATCGAATTTGGCGTCCCGGGCATTCTCTGCTCCTTCTGCCGTTGAAGGTCGTGTTAGGTCTAGCTTTGCAATGAATTCGTCGAGGGTATTAACCAAATGCACCGAAAGATTGTTGTTGATTAGCTTGACTTCATCTATGAGATTTGTGGCCAGCTGGTGCTTATTTTTTTTGCTCACCGCAAAGTCGCTGCTGTTATTTGTGACAAAATACAACTCTTCAAGACCTGGCTCACTTCTAACCAAGTCCAGCAAGCTATGCCAAATCAGCGTGTCTCTGTAGCCGGAGCCATCTTCGGAGAATGGTTTCACAAACCCCAACTCTTTTTGAACGACCACTGAGTGGGATACGTCAGGTAGGGGAAGGACTCGACCTCCATGCTCGCGGATTCTTGTCGTCGCATTGAGGATGAACTTTTCCGCTTCCGCGTTCGCCTCTTCCTGGAAGCGCTCATGAAATGATTTCAATTCATCTGATACGTCCGTGAGCCTGATTGACGACGCTGCTCGTTTTATTTCTGTGGCCGCGTGGTCAAGACTGATTTGAACTTGACGGTTGGCTTCGAGGAGGCAAACCTCAGGCACGGCCAGCAAGAACTGTCCACTGCGTGAGGCGTTCAGGACAAGTGTCCACTGGAAGCCTTTCAGCTCCGTGCTTCTACGCTGAAGCGTAGTCGTGTCAACTACCATTGCCCGCATTGTGCTCCCAAAATTGACTTGTACACACTGTGATAATTGATGGCCACACGCCCATTCATTTATGAAGGCGATAGAGGGACCGGGACGAGCAGGACAGCCGATGACGCTTGCAATACCTCCGTCTACGAATCCCGGACGGCGTCGATGGAAGTGCCACTATTGATTCGAAGAACCCATCGCGGTCACCTTCAGCCCAACTGGATCCCTTTAACGAGCAGTCCAGGAGACAGCGATCCATGGGACTCGGGTGTAATAACTTCGACCATTGAACCTACCGCTGGATTTTCGGGACTAGTGCTCCATCCAGGAACTATTTCGGCCACAGTGTCCAGCCAAACACGGCGGCCACTCTTCAGAGATAATGGTTCCCCGATGAAGTCCAAACCCTCGAGACTCACTCCCGGCTCCGTCATCCAAATTCTAGCCAACTGTATGACATTCCATGCATCTTGAGTCGCAATCTGAACCTCTTTCTGGTCTTTTTGACCCGGCAGCATTGCTGAACGAGCCACGGCGACCACGAAAGCCAGGCGCTTTCCATCATGGAACGTGGGAACCTCGTACTTCCATGGTGCTCGATCTTCACCTGGAGTGAAAACGGGAAATTCTGAATGCATATTCTCCGCAGTGACGGCCGTCCGCCACGCCTCATCACCATGAAGGGACGTCTTCCATGTCCCATTGAGACTCTTGGCCGTAATGTACGTGTCCTCGCCGGTACACCAAACCCGCCATCCTCCGCAAAGGAGACCTGAATTTGGCCCGGCATCGATTGAGAAACTGAATCGTAAGATCTGTTTTGCCATCGTTTGAACATAGCCGATCCCATGCAAAGTGGAACGCTCATCGAGACGGATTCTTGTGGTCCCATATACCTACGTCATTTTGAAGTTGGCCGGCGGTTCAGTGGCGAGCACGCATACTTGTCTTGACCACAGCAGGGACAACTGGGAATAGTCTGTTGGCGGTCCACACAGCACCATATTGGATGGCTCAAACTTAGTCGGTTAGGTGTTTGCCGAATGCCTGCAGCACCTCGGTGTTGTCAGGCGCTTGGGACTGCCCCGGCTTTGCTTGAGAGAGTCAATGAAACCCGGGGCAGTCCCGTCCGTGGGCACTGGACTATAGAAAACCGGCTCCACTGGGTACGGGACGTAGTTTTTCTTGAGGACAAGTCCATGGTCCGCACCGGCAACGCCCCCAGGCTCATGGCCTCGCTCAGAAACCTGGCCATCAGTCTCTACAGGATCGCAAGAATAGACAACATCGCCAAAGCCACCAGACACACCGCCAGAAGCGCCCACCGCGCGCTCAAAATCGCCAGAATCAGGCCCCTACCAGCGACTTTGAATTAGCACTGGAGCGCGATGGCCCACTGCGCGAGTACTCCCGCGATAGCGAAAAGGTCTATGAAATCCGAGTGGCCGGATTTCATCAATACTGGGCCATTGAGCCGGAGGGCGCTGAGAGTCGCTCCGTCCTCTGGGTGGATGATCGCGATTGGCACCCCGGGCCGACGGCAGGTCTGCCGCTCCCCTGGACCGCAGAGCGCGAGGCTGTGATCCGGGCCGCTGGTGAGTACTGGGATCCCTACGGCAGGAACCTCTTAGGGCGTGCCGCCGGAGTTTAGGTAGCTCTCATATTCCTGAGCAGCGGCGCGCATGTCGTCTTCGGTTACAAATCCCCAGTCGGCGAGAAGGTTTGGGCGATGCGCGTTTACTCCGTCAGTGCAGCTCACGTCGTCGTGCCAATTTTCGTTCATCGTCGGGGCATAGAGGCATGACCACCCCTTACCGAAAACTTTCTCCCACGACTCTCGGTTCGCCTCTTCGATCTCCTGGTCCGAGGGCTCGTAGTTCTCCTCAACATGCTGTAGGGATTCCCTGGCGAGCGTTTTTCGTTCTATCTCCTCAAGAGACCGTAAGCCTTGCCTGGGTGGCGTTGTGTATTCGATCTCTTCAACAGGCTCTAAGGGTTGCTTAGGGGCGCTGTTCGGTCGATCTCTGTCAGCATTCCGATAATGGACTTGCGCGTCGCTGAAAAACCATGCGAAAAATGAGAAAACGATGACAACCACAGAGCCGACGATAAAAGCGAGGAGGCCCGGGGTCATGTAAGCCAGCAGCCCCCTAGGCTTCTTGTATTCCGTCATCATTTGCCCTCCTGTCGGTAGTCTAGCGCACCGTCGGAGGGCAAGAACCTGCACAACTAACTGTTACTCCGCGGACTTTCTTGCGTCCAAAAGGTGTGCCCTGACCGCATGTACCGGAGCGCGGGGCGGTGAGCTTCACGGTGAGCGCTTCGGCCACAGCGGTGCCGGGTAAGTGAGCTTCACGCTCACCGCACCACTTGTGGAGAACAAGGAGCCGACCTAGTGTCTGTGGCCGCGCAGCCAGCCGGCCCTTCCCCACTCAAGCGCACAGTCCTAGAGTGGCCCCCCTGTATCCTCCAGACCCTCTGCACCCCGAGTGGATCCAGCTCTATAAAGCTGGGGACTGCCCCGGCTTTGCTTGAGAGAGTCAACGAAACCCGGGGCAGTCCCCTTCATTCATCGCCGAATGCTTGCAGTACCTCAGTGTTGTCCGGCGCCTCATGTGTCTTCTGGACGTAGTGCTTGCTGGTGATCTTCTCGTTTGAATGGCCGAGCTGCGCCGTGGCAGCAGCAATGCCCTGGGTGTTGGCGAGGATGGTACCCACTGACTTACGGAACGTGTGCGGGGTGACCCAGTCGTAACCCAAGGCTTCTCGGACTTCGCGCCATTGCTTACGGAATCCGTTGGGATCACGGATTGTCCCCACACTTGAGGCGAAGACAAGTCCCAGGTCATTGGTTCGTGCAGTGTCAGTCTGACGCTTGCGGAGCATTTCGACGGCAAATGACGGCAGGAAGTACCTTTGCCGAGAATTGGAACTCTTCGGATGGTCCTGAATCTGCAGCCCACTAGTGCCCTTGACTTTGATGACGGTACCGTTGATCGTCACCGTTGGTTTTTCGGCGTCGAGGTCCACGTCCGTCCAATGAATGGCAAGTGCCTCCCCGATGCGGGCGCCGGTGGCCAGCATGAAGTCCACGACGTCGAGGATGTCCTTCTCGTGTAGTCCGTTGGGGCGCCCGGTGGGTTGCTGCCACGCATAGACGCCTTTGCGAAGGGCGATAACTTCGTCCAGGGTCAGGGCTCGGACTTCCTTCACCACGATGGGGATTTTGGCGACTTCTCGTAGAGGGTTGGCGCTGATGGCGCCGTGCCGTGTGGCGAGGCTGAGCATCCCGGAAAGGATGGTCTTGCACATCTTCGCGGTCGTGGCGCCGCTATTGGTTCGGATGGTCTTGAGGAACCTGTCGAGGGAATTGACATTGGCTTCTCTGATAGTCAGCTCACCGGTGCCTGGCAGGATGTGGGTGTCCAGGAGTTCCCGATACCGTTTGCTGGTGTTGGCAGCCCGGCCCAGGTCTTCAAATTCAGCCCACCAAATCCGTGAAAGCTCGCGCAACTGCATCTCCGGTCCGATCTCGTCCTCATTGGCTGGGATCAAAAGCGTGAGCTTGTGAATCAGTGCCGCCTCTGCCTTTGGGCCAGACGGTCCCCACGCTTCGTACCGGCGGACTGCACCATCGAAGGAGCGAAATTTGGCGCGGGCACGCCAAATTTTTGGCTTGAGTTGCTTGCGAGTGATCTGCCCCCAAGTACCCAATGGCAAACGCGCTCTAGGCAAAGTGATCCTCTGTCGTCGAGAGCCAATCATTCAGGTCGCTGCGGCTGATGCGCAGGTGTCGGCCAATCCGGTGGGCCCGTGGCCCAAGGTGTTTGACGCGCCACTGGTAGAAGGTCTGCTCTGGGATCTGCAGTTCCCGGCAGATGTCTCGTGGGGTCAGCCATTCCTCCGCGATTGCTGCGGTGGAAGGGATATGGCCAATTTGCTCGCTCATTAGAATCTCCTCTTCAACGTGGACGTTCCCCTTTCCATGGCGAAAAGACCTTGGAACTACATGACTGCCGTTGCTATGTCAGAAGAATGACGGTGGCGACCTCACCCAATACTGGCGTGGCACGCAAAAGAGCTCCAGTTTGCTGGCGGGTGTGAACATGGTGTTGCATTCGGGGCCGGTTTGCTTGGTCACGCCTCGCCGTAGCGATCCGACCCGGATACCCCATGACTTGCCGTCACGCTGGCCGTGACGGCAACCCGCTTCGGTGCCAGAAGTGTGAAGGGATTTTTGGTAGCGGCAGCAGCACGGTATTTGGGGGTGCTTTTGCCAGCGGAATTGGTCGTGGTGGGATTCGGCTGCGGTGGTGGGTTGGAGGAAATATCGGTGGGATGGTGGTGGCGCAGGGGAGTGCCGCATGAAGTCTTCATGCGGCACTGGATCACCTGTTGAGGCTGGCTACTGGATGGCGAGCCGGAGTCGTTCGATCTCGGTGGGGTTGAATCCTGACCAGTGGTGATGGTCGCTGACCACGACGATGGTTATCTGACGGTGCTGGTTGACTGTCATGCGCGTTGAGATTCATCTCCTGATTGCCTCACGTTAGTCAGATGATCTGCCTGCCGACGTTTTGTCTTGGTAGTGATATTGCCATGGCACCTTCCGTCCTTACTTTCATGCTAAGCCGCGCTGTGCATCCTTCGACGGGCGACGCGATGCTGGTGATCGAATCATCCGAGGGTGACATTCATGAGGAGGCAACGCGCTGGTTGCGGTTCCTTGCCGCGGTGGGGAAGTCGCCGAACACCATCCGAGCCTATGGACTCCGCCTTGCGCCTTATCTGAGCTGGTCTGTCGCTTCCGGTAGAGACTGGCGAAAGGTGCGCCTCACTGATCTCGTCGAATGGAAAACCGTTGTGGTTGCGACTCCCTGTTCAGGCGCGAAGGGTTTGCCGCGTCCCCGGAGGCCGGCCACGGTGGACGCTTGGATGACCGCTGTGGTCGAGTTCTTTAAGTGGGCCGAAGCCGCCGCCGTGGTTGAGCCTGCTTTGTCCGGGTTGATCTATGAACCCCGGTACATTGCTGCCGGCGTCTATGGTGGTGAACAGGGACGGATTCGCCAGGTAAAAGTCCCTGAACTGCAGGCCCGCAGCCACCAGGAGACTGCTTCCCCGGAGTGGATCGAATTCCCGCGAGCCCGGGCAGTGCTTCTGAATCTTGAGTTGGTCGCTCGAGACCGTTTCCTGGTCGACTTGTTGTTCTTCACAGGCCTGCGGATTGGTGAGGCACTGGCACTCTTCCGCCAGGACGTCCATTTCCTGGCCGAAAATTCCGGCCTGGGCTGTCGGATTCGGGGCCCACATATCCATGTCCGCTCGAACGAGGTCCTCAACGGGGCTCGGGCGAAAACCGGGCCTCGTTGGGTACCGGTTCCTGACCGGGTGGTGTTTTCCTATGAGGACTACCTTCTGGACCGCCGGGACATCCTGGGGCTCGACAGCAACCCTCACGTTTTCGTCAATCTCTACCGAAGTTCCCGCGGCACTGCCATGAGCTACGCGGGCGTAGTGGATCTGTTCCAACGCATCTCTGTATCCGTCTCGAGCAGGATCCGTCCTCACATGCTCCGCCATACTCGGGCCACAATGTGGCTACGAGGCATCGACACTCCACGGCTGGATCTGGACACCGTGCGGGTCCTGCTTGGACACGCTTCACTGGAAGCTACCAGCATATATGCCCATTCACGGGCCGAGGATCTGCGCGCAGCCGTCAGTAACGCTTCCCTGCCCGGCATCGGTGACGAGAAGGGCCGCTGATGGTTAGCCAAAGCGCGTCCGGTGCCGCCCGCGTTACGCCACTGAAGCCGCATTCCCAGCCGGACCAACGCTGCTGGATCTCTTTTTTGGAAGATCAGCTTCCCTCCGACTGGCTTGCGGGGGAATGGGATGCAAATACCGGAATTCTGGCGCCATTGCCGGATTCTGGCAGGTTTTCCGTCGTAACCTGCTCACGGACCGGGTGCCCAACTATCCTGGACGCCCAACGGACATGCCACAGCTGCCGGCAAAACGGTGAGAAGCCAAGAGTTGCCGCCACTGGAGATCCAAAAGCCGGGCAAGGCCCTCCCATCCAGAGGGACTGCGTTCTCGCGCGTGACGGAATCCGCTGCGGCCGCAATCAAGTCAGCCATGGCTTGTGTCGGCCTCATTACGCCCTGTTCAAAGTGAATAAGAGCCATGACGACGTCCAAGCCTGGCTCAAGTCCACTACCTCCGTACCTAACGCGTTCTTACCCTGCGCTGCCGCGGGGTGCCCGATCAGCGCGGACAACCCCCGGGTTGACCTGCGTCTGTGCTCGAACCACCGCTACCAGCTCGCTGCCAGACGCAGCCGCGGAGAGATCCTCGACGAGCAGAGTGCCCTCCAATGGCTATCGGACCCCGTGGACCCTCCGTACATGCTCAGGATCGGCCGATTGAGTCAGCGAATGCAAACCGAAATCCGGTACGTCATCCAGGCTCACCTCGACCTCCACCAAGGGCCCTTGCAGGTCAGGACCTATCGGAATTTGATCAACAAAGGCGCCAAGTGGAATTCCGAATCCCTCCTTGCCACCATCGAGCGGACTGCAGGAACGGTCAACGCGAACAGCCGGTCGGTGTACCGCTTCATCCGCGAAGTCCTTGTCAAGCAGAAACGCCGCCATGAGGGCTACGATCTCTACAGTGAAAACCTGATCTACCTCAACGACCTCAACCTGCGCACGACGGCCTCGAGCAGGCGGGAAATGTTTGAGAAGCCCCCTTGGACCTGTCCCGGATTACGCAGCCCTGGCTCCGCGAAGGCTACCGAAACTGGCTGCTGACCATCTTGCCCACACGAGGGAATGTCCTGACCGGATACCGCATCGCTGTCCTAGCATCGGAAGTCCTCGCCCGGCATTGCTCCGATCGCGGACACGATCCACGCCTTCTCGGGCCCTCCCATATGAGCGCGATCATCAACGTGATGAACCAGCAATGGCCCAACTACGGCGGTGCCAAGGGCGTCTTCCGTCTTTGGCGACACATCCTGGAATCCGGGCACCGCACCAGCATCTGGGACCACGTTCCCCGCGCCTTCAGCTACAACCCTCGCCTCCACAAACCCCCAACCCACTTCCGCACCTACCGTGAGGACAACGACCACGGCCGGGCGCTGCCGGTGGCCGCCGTCGCACATCTGCGCAACAATCTTCAAGGCCTCACCCCCTACCGCAACAGAGACATGGCCATAGCCATGCTGGCCGTGCTCATCGACACAGGCCGACGCCCCAACGAAGTGGTCAGTCTCCACCGGGGCTGTCTCCAGCGCGACCGGCACGGCGACTGGATACTTGTCTATGACAACCACAAAGCAGGACGGCTGAACCGCAGACTCGCAATTCAACAGGAAACCGCTGAGGCCATCACCAACTGGCTCGACAGTAGGATCAACGGTCCCGTGGCTGAATCCCAATGGCTGTTTCCCAGCCCACAGCCCACCAGAACGGATACGTGCGCCAGCTACGGACTGCTCTATGGCGCCCTGCGGCGGCTTATCCACGACGTCCCGACAATGGAAGGGCCCATCAAAGACCTCCACGGCGTCCCGGTCGACTTCAGTTTTGACGAGGTCCGTCCTCACGATTTCCGCCATTCCTATGCCCAGAGACATGTCGACAACGGAACCGCCCCGGACGAACTTCGGGATCTACTCGATCACGAAGACGTCCGCACCACCATGGGCTACTACCAAGTCAACGACACCCGCAAACGTGCCGCTGCAAACCTCCTCGCCCCTCTCACCTATGACCGAAACGGCGACAAAATAGGCCTCTCACCCGGGCGGCGCGGCCTCGCCTCCATCGCAGTGCCCTACGGCGGGTGCACCGAGCCATCCAACGTCAAGGCTGGCGGCAACGCCTGCCCCATCCGCTTTCAATGCTCCGGATGCACGTTCTACCGCCCAGATCCCTCCTACCTTCCCGATATCGAACGACACCTCGTGGAGCTGAAAACCAACGCAGCCCAAGCCCGCCGCCTCAACGCCCCGCCCTACGCCATCGCGAACTTTGACGGCCAAGTAGACGACTTCAAGCAAATCGTGGACCGCATGCGCACCGACCTTGCCCTCCTGCCAGAACCCGACAGACAGGCAATCACCGAGGCGGCAACCATCCTGCGAACATCCCGGCTAATAGCGCGACCGGGCCAGCACCTCCCTCTGACCGTCAAGGATCGATCATGACAAGAATGGAGGGCGCCCCGTTCGCAAATATGGTCGCAGCTCGTCAGCGGGAAGCCGACAGAAAACAGGCCGCCACGGCATCTGCCATCAACAGATTTCTCTTGGACGGGACACTCATCAGCATCACAGCCGTTGCGGGTGCCGCAGGCGTCAGCCGCAACTTCATCTACTCCCACGAGACCCTTCTGCACCAGCTCGAAGCCGCCCGCCAGACCCAGGCCGATGCCCGCACCCCAGGACAAAAACTCCCGACGAACGGCGCCCTCGGGCGAACAGCACTTCAGACGGAAATAGCGCTGGCGCATCAGACCATCAAACGGCTCCGCCAAGATCTTGCCGAACTGAAGAAGCGGCATGAGCACTGTCTCGGGGAACAAATCTGTGCGGCGGATCCAGCGGAAGAAACTTCCCTGACGACTGCTGAGAACCTTGAACTTGAAGGGCTCACCGAGAATAACCGACTCTTGACTCAGCAGGTTAAGACACTCAGCCATCGCATTGATGACCTGCTTGACGACCTCACCGCCGAACGCCGAGGGACGATTGCCTAAACTGCTGCGCCCTAGAGCTTGGATTCGTGGCGGGGCCTGAGCCTTAAAGACCTGAACCGGTGCGGGTGTTGTGGATAACTGGCGGAAGATTCGCACTCATGCCATTCTCTTGCCCTGCCATGAGTGCAGCCGTTTGAATACCTAGCGCATGAATTCAGGCTGTCGGGGGCAGACCCGTTGCCGGTGAACATGAACGGCCTCGCCAGGGCGCTGCTCAGGCGATCTGCACCATCGCGTTGTAAAAGGCATGGATGAGTACCCCTGGCAGTATCGATCTGTACCGGATGGTAGTGACGGCCGCCACCGCTCCGAAACCCCCGGCTAGAACCACATTAAGGCCGTTGTAGGGTGCGTGTGCAAGTCCAAAAGTGAGGGTACTGACGAGAGATATGACTACCAAGATCACGAGCCCAAGAGTCTTGTTGAGGTATCTACGCGTAGCACCACTATTGACGGCGAAAACCGCTAGCGCGATGGGACCACGAAAGAGCGTCTCTTCCCAGAGTGGGGCGTGGAAGAATCCGTGGACAGCCTGGATGAATGGCGTAGCCTGTGCAATTGCGAGCAAACGATCGTCGTCAGGTGACGCGGCCCAGCCTGCCGGGAGTGGAAGGTGTGAGAGCCAATTGTTTAAAGCGACAAAGACTGTGATGGTTGCTACGCAGATGACAAGTAGCTGTGAGATTTCGGAACGGGTGTACTTGCGTACGCCCAGTGCGATTGCCACGGATCGAAATACGCGAACGGTTTTTCGCACTCCGTATTTTAGGTCGCCGTTCGACATTGCATCCTTATTGGATCCAAGTTGAAGTGCCATGACTAGCAAGGGGGAGACCACGATAAAGACAAGCGCCATCGAGATGCTTGAACCGAGGTCCTCCGGTTTGACGTGGATCCCGGGAGAGCGGCTAGCGGGATGTGAATCAGCAGTCCCAGACCAACGAACGCTGGAAGCGCCAAAAATGGGGCCAGTATCCATGCCAAGCTGGTCCCTAAACGGACCAGCTTAATCTTAATCTGCTGCAAACTCACTAGTGCCCTTCGGGAACTCCACCGTGGTGTAGTCGTGTCTTGATAGAAGATGGGACGGAAATGCACGTAAGGCCGGCTGACGTTGTTCGGAGGATCTTGCTAGCTGCCTTGAGGAAGAGCCGTCTGCCAGGAAAATGATAGCTGTGCCCAGCCGAGGCGGTGTGCAAGCGAAATTCGGCAATTGCGCGGCCATGGGCCGAACACTTACTCAACCACGGGCATCGACAGCACAGGGATCAGTCAGAATCGCTATTTGACCTTGGCGGTGCAGTGCCGGGCATTTTCGACGTGTCACGCCGGGCAAATCGGATTTAACCTGAAGAATACTGTCCGCTGCGGCAACCGTCTAAAGCATAGCGACGGATATTTCACTTTTCACAAGCCACGCGCAGATTGACGGGAATCAGTTCATTTCATGTGTGGCTGAGGATCTCGCTCACATCGGCGAGGACTTTGATGTTCGATCATGCTGGATTTCTTGGTGACAAGGTTACAGTTCTGCTCCTGCGATGGCTGAACAACGAAGTATTCAAGTGGACTGGCGAGATCGGTGGTTGTGGGCGCGTCTGGATGGTTGGTTGATGGGTATGTTTCGCTGGAGGGCATGGTGGCTTCATGGGTGAGAATCAAGGCAGATGAATTCTCCCGGTGTTTCGCCAGAGTCGATTGAAGCTTTTGTTCCGTGTGGTGCATGCGTTGTTTTCGAATGCGCCACGTGATGAGTCCGAGGATGGTGATGCTGAGCATCGCGAAAGTGATTGAGTGGCCGATAGTTTTTGCAAGGGTGAGGTAGACGTTGCCAGCGAAGTATCCGAGCAGGACTGCGGAGGCGCCCCAGATGATGCCGCCTACGGCGTTGAAGATGAAAAAGCGCCGGTACGGCATATGGGACAGGCCGGCTAGTGCGGGCATGACGGCTCGGAAGAAGGCGGTGAAGCGGCCCAGAAAGACTGCTTTTCCGCCTCGTCGTGCCAGGAAATCACGGGCGTCGTCCAGTTTTTGTCGCCGTTTGCGCAGTAACTTGAGGTTGAGTATCCGTGGCCCATGGTGCCGACCAAGCTCGTAACCGACGGTGTCCCCGATGATGGCTGCAAGTATTACCAGGATCGTGATGAGCCACAGGTGTAGGCGCTGCTGGCTGGCGAGGATGCCGCCGATGATTGCGGCCGTTTCTCCGGGAAGAATGAAGCCGATGAACAATGCGTCTTCGGCGAAGACCAGCGCAGTGATGAGGAGGTAGGCGACCCCAGGGGTCACCTGCAGGATCGTGTCAATGATCGTGTTCATCACTATTCTTACCTTCCCTGTCCGGTCTATTCCAGTTTTCCACGAAGGCGCTAAGAGGAACCTGAGAAGCTCTGCCCGAAGTCTTTGAAAGGGCGACGTGCAAGTGTGGACGTGGCTTAGTCGACCTTTTCTCCTGTTCCGGCTGATTTGGTGGCTGTCCCTGTTGCGGGGACGTATCCGGTGGCGGCTGCGGTGATGGTGATGATGACTTGGTTGGTTGAGTTTCGGTAGATGCTGTATTTGTTTTCCGGGTAGTGGCCGGGGCTGGTCCCGTTGTCGAAGTACACGGTTTCCTTCTGAGCGGGGGCGAGCGTGATGCCGTCGAGCTTTTGATAGTACGACTCGGTTTTGCCCGTGGTGGTGTCTTTCATCGTGTAATAGGCCTCTAGCCCTGTCATGGGTGCTGTGCTGGTGTTGGTGAGATCGAATTGCAGCCGGTCGGGGACCGCCGCCTTGGATTGGGGATCGACGTTGTTTTCCGCCAGCGCCCCGGTGACAGTAAGCCCTGGCTTGGTGCCTGTGGTCTTCATCGGGTTCGTGGGAACGGGAAGAACAGTGACAGCTGAGGCTGTCCCTACCGGCTGGTTGGGCAGTGTGCTTGAGCCGCAGGCGGCCAGGGAGCCAAGAGTGATCAGTGCCGCGACCAACAGGCTGGCGCAGCGGTGGAGGGTTTTCATGTCAGGGGACCTTTCGGAGAATAGTTTTCTTGGTACCGGTCAGCAGTGCTGCGCTGACGGATATGACCAGCCCGGCCAGAAGCCAAAGGGTGTTGTTGAAGGTGCCGGCCCAGATAAATCCCAGGGGTTGTTGGTTGTAGTCGATCTTGATGCCCAGGTAGGCGAAGGTGGCGCGTTCGTAGTGTTTGGTTACCGAGGTTTGTTCGATGAGGTCCCGGGTCGTTTCGTAGCCGGTGAAGTGGGCCATGACGGATTGTTCATGGGATTTATCGACTTGCAGGCTTGCGAACAGGCCGCCGGGAATCTGGTTGTCAGGGTCCATGGTGTCCCCGATTTGGGGGATGATCAGGACAATGATGAGCCACAGAACCAAGGCCAAGATCAATCCGGTGCCGGTGCGCCGGGTCAACGATGCCAGGGCCATGGCCAGCAGTGACCACATGATGAGGTAGCCGATGGTGTGGGCATCCGCCAAAGCAAGGCGGAGGTAGTCGCTGCCTTGAAGGGGCGCGTTTCCCACCAGCAGCAAGGTGACGGTGACAACGAGGAACAGGCCAGTCACGGTAACTGCCCAGAGCAGGGCCAGCGAGAGGATTTTTCCTCCCGCGAAGGCATACCGTCCTAGGGGTCGGCTAAAGATCAGATGAAGCGTGCCCCGACCTCTTTCCTTGGTGATGATCGAATAGCCCAGGACGACGGCGAACAGGCTCCCGATGATTTCCAGGTACTCGACCCCGCCTCGGAGCATTTGTAGGGGAAAGAGTTGCGGGGCCGGGGCTGTGGCGGCACTTCCTGCCGCTGTCAGGGCATCGACGTAGTGGTTGTAGTCGGCGATCGTGAGCCGGAAATCCGCAGCGGCCACGACCACGGACAAGACGACGGCGACGGCCAGGAAAATGAACAGCACGAGCATGAACCGGTTGCGGCGCAGATCAGTGAGTTCTTTGCGGGCTAGGACCAGTACTTCAGTCATGGAGTTCGCTCCTCATCCGGTCCCGCCGGGTCAAGGCGACGGCGATACAGGCGACCACGGCGAAGGCACTGATGGTCAGGAAGCCACCGGTCATGGTGCCGGTGGCCTGCGGGTCTGTGAGGATCAGTGCACTGACGTGCTTGAATTGCTCGCCCACAGACAGCGGGCCAAGCAGGCTGCTCGTGAAGGCGAAGAATCCGGTCTGGGCTGCTGGCGGCGCGGCGACGGGGTTGAGCAGGGAGACAGGATGGGCCGCGGTCCCCAACAGCGGCAGGATGAAAACCATCACGCTCCAGAGCACGATCGGGATGAGCAGTGCCGACGTGGCCGAGGAAGAGTAGAGGCCGGCGAGCATGCCCAGTGCCACGAACGGGACCATGAACAACCACGCCAGGACGTACAGGCCAGCGATCCGTGCGCCGTCACTTAGGGAAAGAATATGGCCAGTGACGACGCTGACGCATCCGATGTTAATCACTGTCGCGGCCGCCAGCAACAGCAGAACGAATAAGGCCAAACCAGTGAGTTTCGCTCCCAAATAGGAGGAGGTGTGGACATCCCGGGAGAGTATTAGATCTGTTGTTCTGGCCTGCCTGTCCCTCAAAGTGGAGCGGGCGCCGATGACAATGGCCAGCAGTGCCCCGATGAGCACAATATAGATCACCGTATTGCGTGCGTAATACAGTGGCGAGAACGTATCAAAGGGGTTCGGTGCCGTGGTCAGGCCCTGGCTGAGCACCTCACGGTAGACCCCCGTCACGCTCGCCCGCGCCGAGGATCCGATGAACGCCGACGCGGCAATCATTCCTACGAAGACCGCCAGCAACAACTGAGGGAGCCGCTCACGCGCAGTGCAGAGGAGCTCCTGGCCGATGACGGCGGTCCATCGGTTCATGGCCGGTGACCGGCTTCAATGTGTAGATAGATATCCTCCAACGAGTCCTGGCCAGGGAAGGACTCGAGGGTGGCGGCAACGGAGTCCTGGTAGATCAGGGTACCGGAGCTGAGAATACCGATGCTGGTGCACGTCTTAGTCACTTCCGCGAGCAGATGGGTGTTCATGAAAATTGTCATGCCGAGCTCGGTGTTCAGGGAAATGATGATCTCACGCAGTTTTGCTACGCCCTGTGGATCCAGCCCGGAGGTCGGTTCGTCCAGGAACAGCACGGAGGGTTGGTGGAGGATGGCTTGGGCGATGCCCGCGCGTTGACGCATGCCTTTGCTGAAGGTGCTCATCCGCTGGCCCTCATGGCCGGCAAAGTCCAGAAAGCCGAGTACCTCCCGGATCCGCGTCCCTGGAGTGCGGATGCCTGAGAGGCGGGCGAAGAACTTCAGGTTTTCACCCAACGTGAGATTGTCATAGAACTGGACGTTCTCGGGCAGGTACCCGATGGTGCGGCGCACCTGGTTGGCTGCCGACCTGATGTCATGGCCACCGATCAGGGCCGTTCCCGAGGTGGGTTCCAACAGTGTGGTCAGGATATTGACTATTGTTGTTTTTCCCGCCCCGTTGTGGCCCAGCAGGCCAAAAATCTCGCCGACGGGCACTGACAGGGTCAGCTCGTTCAGTGCCTGCTGGGCACCGTACCGCTTGGCCAAGCCCGTTGTCGCAATCGCATCATTGCTCATAGCACCGGAGCCTACGTGCCACAAGCTAAGAGGAAGCTGAGAGAGTGCCCATCCATGGATCCGGACCCCGGAATCCGTCGGCGGGCAGCTTTTGAGGTGTTATGGGGCCAGTCCGAGCCGGGGTGCCAGCCAGGTTAGCGCCGGGTTCATGGCATTCACTGGCACCTCCCATGAGTGGCCAGCGCCTGGCACGCTGTACGTCATGACAGTTATCCCTGCCGCCCGGGCTGCTGCGGAAATCTGATGCATGTAACCGGTGAAGCGACCATCCTGCGCACCTGCAGCGAGGAACATCCAGCTATCCGTGTACCTGCTTTTTGCCATCACCGCCAGGGGGGTGACGGCGTTGAACGCTGCCGTGTCGCCGCCGAATGCCGTGTTGATGGTCGCGTTCCGGTCGGCTGAGAGTGCCGGTTCTGCCTCACCGCTGAGATCAATGGCGGAGGGGTATGTTTTCGGGTGCAGGGTGGCCATTTGCAGCGCGCAGGTGCCACCAAAGGAGAATCCGGCGATGGCCCAGTACTGCGGGTTCGGATCAACGTTGAGTGTGCTTTTGATCCAGGCAGGGACATCCACGGCGAGGTAGGTGTCCGCCTTGGCGATCCGCGAGTCCATGCACATGGTGTTCCCGGAGGCGGATCCGTTTACATCTGGAATCACGACGACCGGGGCCAGTCCTTGGTGAGAGGTGGCGAAAGCGTCCATGACCTGCTGCAATTGGCCGGCCTTGAGCCAGTCGGCCGGGGACCCGGGTTGTCCCGGGATGAGGACCAACACCGGCAGCAGCGGTGGATTCGTGGCTTGGTAGGCCGGAGGCAGATAGACGTAGGCGGTCCGGCCGGTAAAGCCGGAGACGTGGCCCGGGATCTGCGCCGAGTTCACCGTGCCGGTTCCTGCCAGCCCAGCCGGTTTCACCCAATGGTTCACCACCGGGCCAGTGGTCGCAACGATGAGGCTATGCCCTGATGATGTCTTGGGCCCGGGTCGTACCAAGGGTGCGATGTTCGCTGTGCTGGCGCCTGTGACATCACCGATGGTGCGGTACGCGCCATAGTAGAGGTTGATTTGCGCGGCGACGGCAACAACCACCAGAGCCATGGCTACCGGGGCCAAGGCCTTGCGCCATCGGCGACTGCGGACGAGGTTAAGCACCATGAGGAGCACGGCGAAGAGTGCGACACCAATCCAAGCGATCACCTCAAGGGGCAGGTCATAGGCGCTCAGCCCGGCTATATGGACCACGTACCAGTTGATGGCCCAAGCCAGTGCGGCGGCCAGAACTACAGCGGACCCTACGCTGAGGATCCATCCGCGGCGACGGCGCAGCATCAGCCACGCCCCTGATGCACACGCCACAACAGCCAGCAAGACCGGAAACGGGCCGGAGATCAGATCAATAGTGGAAATGATATCCATGGCAATCGCTTCCAGTGGCTAGTAGAGGAGGGTATGACGTCCGGCATCCTGAAGGCTGAAAAATGGGCTGGTGTCAGGGTGAATGCCCCGGACAGGACGGGGGATCCTGTCCGGGCCATTCTGATTCGTTGCGGCAGCCCGTTATCTTTTTGATAGTCCCTAGAAAGAGGATCATAGGGATTGTCGGCCGACCAATCTCGGCATGGTGTCTTGCCCCTGTCTATCCAATGATCCGGGGGGTGTTGCCACCGAGATTGGGATGGCAGCGAGGTGATTGCTGATTAGGGGCGCGGCGCCAAAATATGGACGCCTGTCATAACGTGGATGTAAGACTTTGCTACCGGCGGTTGGTCGGCCTTGAACAAGAACTAGTTCAAAGGAGCACTAGCCATGATCACTAATGACGTGCAGATCTTTCTAGGCCTCGATGTCGGCAAAACCGACCACTGGGCCTGCGCTGTTACCAAAGATGGCACGAAAATCTGGAACAGAACGCTTCCTAACGACGAAGCCAAACTCACCGCCGTCTATCAAGACCTCAGCGCCAAGGGCACGGTTCTCGTTGTCGTGGACCAGCCAGCGACCATCGGCGCGTTAGCCGTCGCACTCGCTCAACACCTGGGTATCCCGGTGGCCTACCTGCCCGGGTTATCGATGCGTCGAATCGCGGACATGTACCCGGGATCGGCGAAAACCGATGAGAAGGATGCGTTCATCATCGCGGACGCGGCCCGCACCATGCCTCACACCCTGCGCAGCATCGAGGTCGCTGACGAGGACGAAGCCACGTTAGCCATGCTCACCGGTTTCGATCTGGACTTGGCACGCCAGATCACGCAAACGAGCAATCGAATCCGCGGGCTCTTTACCCAGATTCACCCACCCCTGGAACGCGTCATTGGCCCTTGGTTGGATCACGACGCCGTTCTTGAAGTCCTCGCGACCTGGCCCACACCGACCCAACTCAGGCAGGCCGGCAAAGCGCGGATCGCTGCGAAACTCAAGAAGCACGGAGCCCGACGCCACACCGCGTGGGCAACGACAATCCTTGCCGCACTGGAGAAACAGAGCGTTATCGTGGTCGGCACCGACGCTGCCGCACTAGTGATCCCACACCTCGCCAATCAGTTGATCTCCCTGCATGCCCAACGCAGCGATGTGGCCACTCACCTGGAGAAAATGGTCGAGGCCCACCCTCTTTACCCGGTCCTGACATCCATGCCAGGGGTCGCCGTCAGGACCGCAGCGATCATCATTGCCGAGATCTCCGGCAAAACCTTCGCTAACGCCGCCGCCATGGCCTCATACGCAGGCTTAGCGCCAACAACACGCCAGTCAGGTACCTCGATCAAATCCGAACGCGTCAGCCATTCAGGGAACAAACGCCTGAAAAGAGCACTATTCCTCTCGGCCTTCGCCTCGATCAGATTCGACCCCACCAGCCGCGCCTACTACGACCGGAAACGCGCCCAAGGGAAACGCCACAACCAAGCCTTGATCGCACTAGCCCACCGCCGACTCACAGTCCTCTTCGCCCTGCTTCGAGACAAAACCCTTTACGATCTTCCGGAGCTAAAAGCTGCTTGACAAAATACATAGGGGCACCCCCCAAGTGCGGGCCACGTGTGGTTATTCAGTGGCGCCTCCTTCCTGGTTCCTGGCCATTGGACCAGCCGATTGAGCCAGTGGCCCTGCCGGTTTAGGGGGAACTTGGCAGGTCGGCGGGGTCTGTGTGGTCTCCGGTTTGCTGGACGTCGGGACCGGTGTCGCCCGGTGTCTCGGCTGCACCGGAAGTATCCGCCGGATCCGTGGCCTCCGTGGCACCGGGGACATCCGGGATGTCGCCGGGCGTTGAGACATCGGTGGTCGATTGGCTTGAGGAGGACAGTGGTGCGGGTACAGGGGTGGCTGCGCTGGCTGCTCCAACGCCAAGCCCGGCCAAGGCCATGACACCGACCGCACCCATGAGTACCTTCTTTTTCATGTCCATCCTGGCGATCCGAGCCTTGAGAGTCGTTTCCGAACTTTTGGTCATTGCTGCTTCCTTTCCTCACGGATCTCTGCGACATCCGCTGCCATCCTGGCTGGGTGGCGATGATTCCACTGTGCCAGCTCGGCCCTGAGAGGACGCTGAGGCTCCTTATGGGGAGGCTGAGAAGACGGATCCGGCGATTGTGCAAACGACACCGGCAAGGGCACAGTGGAACCATGAACCCACGCCTCCTGCGGAGACACGCGCCACACCACGAAGGGAAGCACCTCTGGGGCGTGCGCAAAAGAGCCACAGCCACGGCCGTCATCGTCGTAGCCCTTGCCCTGCTCGTTGGAGGGCTGCTGTTGCTATTTCTGCTGCAAAAATCCCTGATCGCGACCACTGAAGGGGCGGCGAAAGCCAAGGCAGCCGATGTGGCCGCGTTGATTACCAGCCAAGACGTCTCCGAGGCCGGGCAAGCCCTGAATAACACCGCGCACAGCGGCCAGTACGTTCAGATCATCAGCCCTGACGGCGTGGTGGTGGCGTCGTCGGAAAAATCCGTCGGCACCACAGTGCTCTCGGAACTGCGTCCTAGACCGGGCCAAACGTTGGGCCAGACAGTGTCCAGTCTTCAAAGCATCGGCGACACCGATGAGTTCCTCATCGTCGCCACCGGAGTGCAAACCAGCACGGGCGTCTACACCGTCGTGGTCGCCTCGACCGTCCAGGTCCAGGCGGACACCGTGAGTACAGTTGCGTCGTTCATGCTCGGGGCCACACCCCTGCTCCTGATAGTGGTCGGGGGTTCGGTGTGGATTTTGGTGGGCAGGTCCCTGCGGCAGGTCGAGAGGATTCGGGGACAGGTGGCACGGATCAATGCCAGAAGTCTCAGCGAACGGGTGGAGGTGCCGGCCACCAACGATGAAATCCACCAACTGGCCCTGACCATGAACACCATGCTCGACCGGCTCCAAGTCTCCGACGGTGAACAGCGCAGGTTTGTCTCCGACGCCAGCCATGAATTACGCAGCCCCCTGGCCACGATCAGTGCCGGCTTGGAAATCGCGGCCGCGGACCCGAGCGGTGAAATGTGGCACGAGCTCCAAGGAATGCTCAGCGGGGAGACGGCACGGATGAGCTACCTCGTCGATGACCTGCTGACCCTGGCCAAAGCCAACGATGATGGTGCCCACATTTTGACCCAGGATGTGGACCTCGACGATGTCCTGGATGCAGAAATTCGCAGGCTTCGCTCCCTGAGCCCCCACACCATCAGCGCCAGTCTCACCCCCGCCAAGGTTACCGGCGATGCACGCCGCCTCGGGCAGGTACTGCGGAATGTACTCGAGAACGCCAACCGCCATGCCCAGTCCAGCATCACCGTTAGCCTGTCCTCCGGCCCGGACGGGGTGCGTGTGCTCATCGACAACGACGGCGACCCTGTCCCCAAGACCGACCGGGCCCGGATCTTTGAACGATTCGTGCGCCTCGATGCGAGCCGCTCACGAGAAAGCGGCGGCAGCGGACTGGGCTTGGCCATCGCCAAAGGCATCATGACCGCCCACCACGGCACGATCACGGCGTCCCAAACACCTGCCGGGCAGTGCCGCTTCGAGCTACTGCTGCCACCGTGCACCACGAGCTGAGCCGGTCACTTCTTCCTGCAGCCAAAGAAATGGTGAGACCGACCGTGGGGGTCTTATGAGTCGCTGGGGCGGTCTGCGCTGAGTATGTATCCCATGCCGCGGACCGTATCCAGGGTGGAGAGATTGAACGGGGCGTCGATTTTGCGCCGCAGATACCCGATGTAAACCTCCACCACGTTGTCACCGCCGTCAAAGGCAGGATCCCAAACATTGTCGAGAATCTCGGCCTTGGAGACGACCTGGTCGTGCCGGCGCAT
The DNA here is from genome assembly GCF_001445575.1 of Arthrobacter alpinus. Lineage (NCBI taxonomy): Bacteria > Bacillati > Actinomycetota > Actinomycetes > Micrococcales > Micrococcaceae > Arthrobacter > Arthrobacter alpinus. Next base: position 2,153,299 of record NZ_CP013200.1, read on the forward strand.
CAAAAATTGCAACAGCCCGTATTCGCGCGCCGTCAAGGAAATGGCCGTAGCACCGCGGTGGACGCTGCGGTTCATCGGATCCATCCTCAAGGTCCCCAACGTCATGACCACTGGCCGTTCCGGGGCTCCACGCCTGATCAACGCCCGCAGCCTAGCGACTAAGACCAAGAAGCTGAACGGTTTGGTCAAGTAGTCATCAGCGCCCAGATCGAAGGCGTCGGTTTGATCATATTCGCCGTCTTTGGCCGTGAGCATCATCACCGGTGTCCAGATCTTGCGCCCGCGCAGCTCCTTGAGCACGTCGTAGCCATTTTTCAGGGGCAGCATCAGATCCAGAATGATCACATCGTACGGATTTTCCGTTGCGGCCCACAATCCACTGACCCCGTCGTGGATGACCTCAACAATGAAGCCCTCATTCGTCAAGCCGCGGCGAACCGTCTCGGCCAGCATTGTCTCGTCCTCCACTAATAGGATGCGCATCTGTGTCCTTTCCGCGTACAAGCAGTATGCCCGGCTGAAGCTGAGAAGTAACTGAGAGCACGGTTCCTCAGTCAGCTCTCAGGAACACCCTGTCATGCTGTGATCCTCAGCCCGTACAAAGTCAGGAAGACCATGATGATCGTTTCGCACGAGCAACGATCCGCCGAACCGTATCCATGGAGGTACTTTCGCTCCTGGTTGTGGCTTCTCGTGGGTTCGCTAGTCTTCGCAGTAACCGCTGCAGCCGGGATGGCCATCAAGGGCTCAGGGCCCAAAATAGCCGAACTCGGTGTGGACACGGCACTGGCACAGGACCGCAACCCTGCCCTGACAGCACTGTCACTGGCCATCCACTATGGCCTGGGACCTGCCGGCGCCGTCATCATCGTGCTGGCGAGTTGCCTGATTCTGACGGTGGCGCGCCGTAACCTGGCCAGCACCCTCACATTCGTCTCAGTGGTCAGCATCGGCTGGCTTGCCTCGGAAGTGGGCAAACGCATCGTAGAGCGACTTCGGCCACCTTCTGATGCCGTGCAGGCGTTGATCCCCGAACACGGCATGGACAGCTTCCCTTCCGGACACACAGCCTTCGCCGTGGCCCTGGTCTGGGCATTCGTTCTCGTCGTAGCCCGCACCCCACGGGCCCAAATGGTGACAATGGCCGTTGGGGCCGTGTTCGTGGCCGTCGTCGCCTTCACCCGGCTATATCTGGGGGTGCACTACCCCAGCGATGTCATCGCCTCAGTCTTCATTGCCAGCGCCGCGATTCTGGCCTGGCTGCCTGTCTGGAACAACCTCATCGCCCACCGCTTCGGCACCAGGAACCGCACGCCCGACCCGGTCCCGGGTCAACTCAATCAGGACGGGCGGCACACGGAGCAGCAAACGGCCAAGGACCACCCCTGATTGCCTTGATACTCAAGGCACCACAGGTTTCGGAACAAGAACACAAGGAAAAGTTGAGGGACGGCAGTGAAGGTACACGAGCAGTCCAAGGATCGGCTCTGGGAGTCGGATGCTGGCCATCGAACCGCGTGGTGGCAGACGTGGATTCATTCCCCGGTCACCGTGATCTTCTTGGTGCTCTTGTGGGTGCCGGGGCTGCTGACGGGCACCGTCCTGACCGGACTTCGCGGACCTCTGCGTTCGGCGATGGTTGTCACCCCTTCTTCTCTGCCGGGGCAATGGTGGACACTCGCTACGGGAGCGTTCTGGGAGCGTGGACTGGGCGGATATCTGATCGGGACTGTCGTATTGCTCCTGGTAGGAGTTCCGGCTGAGCGCCGGTTGGGCAGCGTCCATTTTGCTGTCGCCGGCCTCACGACCCAGGTGATGGGAATCCTTGTTGCGATCGGCATTGTCTATGCTGGCCGGAATCTGATGGGCAGCTGGTCGGCGGAACTGTTGACCCATGCCTTCCTGGGGCCCTCGGCACTGGTGTGCGGTGCGGCTCTGGCGGCAACCGCGACGTTGGGGACGCTGTGGCGCCGTCGGCTCCGGCTCACGATGTTCGCGGTATTGATTCTGCTGGCCTTCTACAGTGGTTCCTTCCCGGACCTGATCAGGCTCGCTGCGGCCACCATCGGGGTAGTGATTGGCCCCTTGCTGCTAGGACGAGCCCCCCGCGTTGGTGTTCCGGTCACCTCCCGCCGTGAGGCCAGGGTCCTGATCGCCCTCATCATGGCCACCTCCGCAATAGGGCCAGTCCTGGCCGGGTTGCTGCCCCACGCCGTCGGCCCTTGGCCGTGCTGCGGTACCTTTTCACCAACATCCAGGCCGTGGATCCGCAAACCCTGCAAGCACTGTGTACCGACCCCGCCCAAGCCGGGGACTGCGCTGCAGCCCAGATGCAACTGCGTGCCGGTGCTGGCGGCATTTTCATGTCAATCCTTCCGTCGGTGTTGTTGCTAGTGGTCGCTGACGGGCTGCGCCGCGGCCGCCGCTTCGCCTGGTACGCGGCCATGATCATCCAAGGCGCCCTCGCCATCCTCGCCGGTAGTTACATCGCCGCAGCGCTGACCCCCACCGGGCCAAACAATTCCCCCAATGAAGGGTTGGGCGCCATTGATGTGGCCGCCTTTCATCATCCGGTGAGCCTGATCTTGCCTCTTCTGTTGCCGATACTGTTGCTGGTTCTGCTCCTGGCGACACGGGGACTGTTTCACGTCAGCGCACCACCGAAAACCTACCGCCATCTCACCCAGGCTGTGCTGGCCACCGCCGCAATCCTGTCCGCGATCTATGTGACGGTGGGGCTGGCTCTGGCGCCGGGGTTCACACCTGTTCCATCGCTCCCGGAGCTGCTGGCCGACTTGCCCGATCGGTTCCTCCCCCTAGGTTTTACGTTGGATCTTCCGCCCGCATTTTTCCCCCACAGTGGTGCCGCCGTGGTCCTCTACGAAGGTGTCGGCACGACCTTTTGGATCATCACCGCAGTCATGATCCTCGGATCCTTTCTGCGACCAGCCCACAATATCCATGGTGCCGATTCGGATCGTGCCCGGAACATCCTCAGGGCCACCGAGGGTTCTTCGCTGTCGTGGATGACACAGTGGAACGGGAACAGCTACTGGTTCTCCAGTTCCGGCAACAGCTTCATTGCCTACCGGGTCCTTTCAGGCATCGCACTGACACTCGGCCCTCCTGTGGGACCGCCTGCGGAACTACGCGCCACGATCGAGGAGTTCACCCACCACGCCGCGGATAGGGGTTGGACCCCCTGCTTCTACTCCGTACCCCAGAACACCAAGGAGGTCACCGTGGATCTTGGGTGGGGATCGGTACAGGTAGCCCAGGAAACCATTCTGGACCTGCCGGGATTGTCCTTCAAAGGCAAGAAGTTCCAAGACATTCGCACAGCACTGAACAAAGCGGCCAATGAAGGCATCCACACCCAGTGGGTGTCCTATGCTAAGGCTCCCTTGGCCATTGCCGACCAAATTCACGCCATCTCCGAAGAATGGGTCGCCGATAAGCGGATGCCAGAAATGGGCTTTACGCTCGGTGGCCTCGAGGAGCTCAACGACCCAGAAGTACGCTGTTTGCTGGCCATCGATGACCAGCACACCGTCCACGCCCTCACTTCCTGGCTGCCGGTCTACCGGGACGGTGCCGTCATCGGCTGGACCCTGGACTTCATGCGACGGCGCACCACCGGCTTCCGTGCCAGCATCGAATTCCTCATCGCCTCAGCCGCCCTATCCTTCAAAGCCGACGGCTACGAATTCCTCAGCCTTTCAGGCGCACCCCTAGCCCGCATCGAACTCCACAGCACCGAGGAAGCAGCAATCACCCCTAACCAGCAAAGGGCAGGACTGGACCGGCTACTCGAACGACTTAGCACCCTCCTTGAACCCGTCTACGGGTTCACGTCCCTGCTGCTGTTCAAATCAAAATTCCGGCCACGCTATGAGCCCCTTTTCATGACCTACCCCGACGCTGCAGCACTGCCCAGTATCGCCAACGCCATCGGCCGCGCCTACCTGCCCAACGTTTCCTTTCTGCAAAGCCTCAGCCTTGCCGGAAAAATCATCCGCCACCCCACCAGGACAAGCAGCAAAAGAACCGACATTCAACCCAGCGCCGGCTCACACACTGCTCACCCCACCCCGTGCTTGCAAGAGGTTCAGCAATGAAACCGCTCCACTGCACCACAGCGGTTGCTTCTGAAGCATTCTGGTTGGCGGTTCTACGCCCATCCATCCATGCCCACGCTGAATCGCGCCACGGCTCAGCCCAGTGTTCATTACCCACGGCTCCGCCTTGCGCAGGAGCTTGTTGTAGGCGAGTTCAGGGCAACGCGAGCAGGCCACCGAGGATGAGAACATGAACTACAGAAGTGGGAGAACTATTCTCAGTGCCTCAACCCTGGCCAAGGCCATAAGAACCTGCACCATCAGCATCGTCTTGATGCTGTCTCTGACTAGTGCCAACACGGACGCCCTCCTGCGCCACCTGACGGTTGAGAGACAAATTCTCTCCCTCTACAACTCCGCCGCCGCGCACACCGTCCTGGCCAGCACCACCTCCACCACGACATGCGCGAGTGTAGTGGGTACCTTCAGCTGTCACGAGTCATTTTCCGGAGGCGACATTTATTGGTCACAAAGTACCGGAGCCGTCTACGTGGCAAACGGTCCCTTGCGCGATCACTGGTTGTCCTCCGGCGGTCCCACAGGGCCCTTCGGGCTCCCGTCTGGAAACCCCACGCCCGTGCCGGGGAAGGGAAGCACCCAGACCTTCACCACCGGCACACTTCTCTACACTCCCGCCACCGGAACCCATGAATTCATGGGAGCAATCCGCACCAAGTGGCTCACGTCCGGAACAGCAGGGGGCCCGCTTGGATTCCCCACAACGAACGAATACTCCAGCGGTCACGGACGTGCCCAAAAATTCCAGAACGGCATCATCTATTCCTCACCTTCGTCAGGTACCCACATCACCACCAGAGGAGAGATTGAAAGCAGATTCATTGCTTTGGGCGGACCAACGGGGCGCCTCGGCTTCCCTGCAGGAGAGCAAATCAGCACAGGAAACGGTTGGGCACAGCGATTCGCTAACGGCTACCTCGTCACGGGCCCGACCGGTAGCGCGAAAATCGTTGACCCCGACACTTACAAGAACTGGGCCGCAAACCCTGAACGCTTGGGCTGGCCAGTCAAGGATTCCTGGGTCGATGACCGCGGTATTCACACGGCTTTTCAAAGAATCGAAACAATCTGGGATCCCCAAACCAAGGCACTCTACTCAGCCGCCACGGTAGACAAAAATACCGCGATCATCATCGGAGACTCCCAGCTCGCGGGGGACTCCTGGACCGAGCAGGGTGCCCGTGCCGCTGGTTTCCCCAAGAAAATCGAATTAGGTTTTGGCGGTTGGGGATACACCCGCACCACCCCAGCGACCGGGGGAACACCAGATGACGTGTTCAGCTCCCTGCGCATACTCCTACCTCAAGGGAACCCCGGGGCCATTTTCATGACCCTTGGCGGCAATGATGCAAGCTCCAATGCCACCGACCAGGACATCATCGCCCACGCAACCAAAACCTGGGCCGAACTTCACCGCCTCTACCCAAAGAGCACACTCATCATCAATGGCGTAATGTCCACGAACGCACCGAACCACACCAACAGACGGCACGTTGACCAAGTGATCACCCAGGCCGCCAAATCACAAGGCTTCATCCACATCAGTGTCGCCGGCATGGCCACAACCGCCAGCAACAACTACAAAGACAACGTGCACCTCAACCAAACAGGAAACAACCTCGTAGCCCTCACCTACACCGCCACCCTGATCAAAGCCCTTGGAAAGTAGGCTGTCATCTTCGAACGCGCGCCGCCGAACCATGACTTGGGACTGCCCCCCAAGGCCATCGTCTAGAACCCCACATCAGTGATCGACGCAGTAGTCCCGACCCTTCCCGGTTCGTGCTGGCCTCACCAGATATCGATGCTCCACGACGGAAAGGTCCTTTACCAAGGGCGGCAGTCTCGAACTGCGAAAGCGGAGGCTGTGCTTCTGGTGAGGCGCTCATTTTCATCTCATTTGGAAAGACCACAATATTTGCGGGCGGCACCGTCCTCTCGAACACAGAAGGAGAACTCAATGAGCAAGTCTTTACCGCTCGGTTTACCGGACCGACATATTTCTGCTCCCGCGCCGGGATCGGGAAGATCTCGCTGGATGAAAGTCCCGATCATCACCGCGACGTTCTGGACGATCAAGATCCTCTCAACGACGGTAGGCGAGACATTCGCCGACTACCTTGCTGTGAACGTTGGCCTCGGGCCGCTCATCACCACGGGGATGATGCTCCTCCTCCTGGCCGTGGCGCTCGTGCTCCAGTTCCGCACACGGCGCTACACCCCCTGGATCTACTGGCTCACGGTCGTGCTCGTGAGCATTGTGGGCACCCAAATCACTGACTTCTTCACCGACACGCTGGGTGTTAGCCTGTACGTCTCCACCGCGATCTTCACGGCCCTGCTGATCGGCGTTTTTACTGCGTGGTACTTCCAGGAACGCACGCTCGCGATCACTTCAATCGACACGGTCCAGCGCGAGGCGTTCTACTGGGCCGCAATCCTCACCGCATTCGCCCTCGGAACCGCAGCCGGCGACCTCGCGACAGAGGCGCTCGGGCTCGGCTTCCTGATGGGATCCATTATCTTCGGCGCCCTCATTGTTGCGTGTTGGATCGCAGTTCGTGCCGGCGCGCCGGCGGTAGCCGCGTTCTGGCTGGCCTACGTACTGACCCGGCCGCTTGGTGCATCCGTCGGTGACCTATTGACCCAAGACCGCAACTACGGTGGCATGGGAGTCGGATCGGCGATCACCAGTGTCCTATTTCTGTCCGTCATCGTGATCCTTGTAGCCCGCGAACAGGTCCATGTCCAGCGCCACGGGGTCCTGACTAAGGGGCAGACCGCCGCGGGGGGCCGGCTGCGGGATGTCGCTTGGGCGGGGGCCGGCCTTGTCGCGATTGTCGTGGTGGCCACCACGGTCATGGGGGTCCAAGTGGCGCGGGCGCCGGCAAGCTCAGCGGCTGCAGGTCCGATCACGGCGAATCAAGGGCCACTCGGTGACCTCTCGCCGTTCTCTACCATCGTGGACGACGTCACTGCCAAGATCGAGGCAGGAGACCTCCCCGCGGCGCGTGCCCGTGTCAAGGATCTCGAGACCGCCTGGGACAGCTCCGAGGCCGGCCTCAAACCTAAGTCGCCGTCCGTCTGGGCCGTGATGGACAGCGCCGTCGACGATGAACTCACCTCCCTGCGAGCCGATCAACCGGACCAGGCCAGCTGCCTTAAGGCCACGCGTAATCTGCAGGCTGTCATCGCCTCCCAGTAAGCAGGGAGGTCATTGCTTCACCATTGATGTTAGTCACGCCGTCGTGCCCCATTTTGGGGTAGGACGGCGCATCAGCGACCGGCAATAGAAAGGAACACGATGAGGATCCTCATGGCGGAGGACGATCCGATGATCGCGTCGGCACTCGCGCAGCAACTTGCCGACGACGCACATGTCGTTGAGGTGGTGGCAGACGGAAGGACTGCTTTGGACTTCGCCCGGCTGGGCTCCTTCGACGTCATACTTCTCGATCTGGGATTGCCTGAGATGGACGGGATCGGGGTGCTCCGCAGGCTGCGCGCCGGCAACGAAGGCGACCAGGGGCCGGTGGTCATTGTGATGACGGCTCGGGGCGCGGTGTCGGAGAAGGTCATGGGCCTGGATGCCGGCGCCGACGACTACCTCGTGAAGCCGTTCGCCTATGAGGAGTTACATGCCAGGCTACGTGCGGTAGGCAGGCGAGGTTCGTCGCACGGCACGGCCGTCCTGCGTGCGGGAGCCATCGCTCTCGACGAGGCGACCGCGTCAGCGACCAGCCACGACGGCGCCCCCGTTCAACTGACCCGGCGCGAGCTTGCGCTTCTACGTGCCCTCATCAGA